>JACRUD010000068.1 GCA_014304875.1 Vulcanimicrobiota bacterium | reverse complement strand
CTTATAGGATTTATCCTTGCATTGATAGCGGTTCTCGAAGCCGGACAACCCCTCACCCTCCGAAAGCGACGCCATGGCGGCGATCGTGCCTTCGCGGTCATCCGGGTGGACGTAATCCATAAAGGGTTTTTTCTGAAGCTCTTCCTGCGCGTAGCCCAAGGTCGTGTGCCAGGCCGGGTTCAAGCTCAAGAAATAGCCGTCGAAGCTGGCGATGCACATCAAGACTTCTCGGCCGAGCGCGTCGAAGAAACGGTCGCGGTCTTTGGTCGCTTCCTGACGATGGCTGATGTCGCGCGTGACGGCCAAAACGATGCTCTCGCCGCCGAGCACCGCGCTCTGAGCCGACACCTCGACGGGGAATGTCGTTCCGTCCATGCGCCGGTGCCGCGTCTCGATGAAAAGCGGCCTCTCGTCCGTCGCTTCCATGGTTTTTGCGAAGTCGTGCGCCACAGCCGGGTCCCACAGTTCTGCTGCGCTGCGACCCACTAAATCGTCGCACCGGTAGCCGTACCCCTGGGCCGCGGCATCGTTTGCTTTCACGATCAGTCCGTCGCGCCGCCGTATGAACAAGATCTTGTCGCGCACGTTATGGGCCAGCAGCTGATATCGCGCGCTCGTCTCCTGAGTTTCCATATAGAGAAAATCGGCCGCGGCAGGATGAACGCTCGGCTCACCGAGGCGGCAGGGTATGAAGTGACGCGCGTCACCCACGAACAAACACCTGTCGGACGGATTTTAGGCCGATTCTCGGGCTTGGACCGTGCCTCTGTCGAGAAGCTCGCGCAGGCCCGTCTGGCGCTGCGTCACCGCACCGACGTCCTTGCAGGCCATGGCGATGCATCGCTGCTCTCCGACGATCGTCAGGCTGCGCTGCGCCCGGGTCATGGCGGTGTAGAGCAAGCGGCGCGTTAACATCACGTAATGCGCCGGCATCAAGGCCAGCAGCACATGCGCACACTGGCCGCCCTGCGCCTTGTGCACCGTGGCCGCGTAGGCCAAGCGCAGGTTGGCCAAATCCAGCCCGCTCAGGCGCACGGTTCGCTGGCGGTTCGAAGCGTCGTCGATGACCGCGTCGATGTATCGTTCGTCGGAGTTTGGACCAGAGTCGCCGACGACCGTGAGCAGGTCGCCGTTATAAAGATGCCGCTCGTAGTCGTTGCTGATCTGCATGACGCGGTCGCCGGGACAAAGCATTTCTTGGCGCGGCTGTCCATCGAGCATGATCGTCCGCCCGGTCGGCACACTGCCCCGTTCCCGACCGTGCGGATTGCAAAGGGCTTGCAGCTTCACGTTCAATGCGTCCGCCCCATACGGCCCCCTGCGCATCGGAGTCAGCACCAAGATGTCGTCCAGGCCGACACCGGCGGTGCGGTACCCTCGCATCACCGCCAGCACTTCGCTGCCGTCGCCCCGTGTGGCTTTGATAAGTCGGCACTCGCCGGTCGGCGGCAACGCAGGAGCGCTCCCTTGGATCACGGCAGAGGCGGCGAAAACGATCGGCGAATCGCTAGCTTGTCGATAGATCTCTTGCAGCCGCACGTTCGGCACGCCGGCCGCTATTAGGTCGGCCAAGATGTTGCCCGGACCGACCGACGGCAGCTGGTCGGCGTCACCGACCAGCAAGATCGAGACCCCGACCGGGACTGCGTCGAATAGGGCCGCTGCCAATTGCGTGTCGAGCATCGACGCTTCATCCACGATCAGCAAGCTGCCCTGCGGCATCGGCAGCGGACGCGTTCGGTCGTAAGTAAAGCGCCAGCCGCCGGCGTCGCCCTGCCCTTCGAGCAAGCGATGAATCGTCTTAGCGGGCGCACCCGCAGCCTCGGCAAGCCTCTTCGCCGCCCGGCCCGTCGGTGCGGCCAGCACGACGTCGCCGCCACCGCGCCACAGGAGACAAAGCGCGCGCGTCAACGTCGTCTTTCCGCACCCCGGTCCGCCGGTGAGTATCGACAGTCCTCTGCTCGCCGCCATTGCGAACGCTTCCATTTGGCGCTCGTCGGGGACGAAGCCGCACCGCTGCGGTATTTCCCGCGGCTCGATGCTGGGAACGCCAGGGTCGTGACGTCCCAGACGTGCGACGTGCGCGGCGATGTCCCGCTCGGCGCGATCCAGATATGGCAAGAGGTACGCCGGCTCGGACTCTTCGCTGCGCTCGGCTAGCTTCGCGCACGAGACACAATGTTCGATCTGGGCCTCGATAGACGCTGCGGAGACGCTCAGCAGCTTCGTTGCTTCCGCTTGCAGCGCTGAGCGGCCGGCCTTAGTGTGGCCGGTACTCGCTCGCTGTTCTAAGGCGAACAACAGACCCGCTCGGATACGATGCGGCGAATCCGCCGGCATGCCCGCGCGCTTTGCCGCCTCGTCGGCGATCTTGAAGCCGACGCCGGAAACTTCCGTGAGCCGAAAAGGGTTCGCGTGCAGCACTATCCTCACGTCGCCCTGGCCGCCGAAATGCCTCAAGACGCGAAGGCTCATCAGGCGGCCCAAACCCAAATCGCTCAAGTAGATCAAAGCATCCCGGTCGGCTCGCTGCTCACTCCAAGCGGACGCTACTTTGGCCGCGCGCTTGCGGCCTAGGCCCGGTACTTTCGAAAGCGCGTTTACATCGCCAAGCGCTTCCTCCGTTTTTGCGCCAAAATGGGCGGCGATGCGCTTGGCATAACCGGCTCCAATGCCGGGCAATGCTCCGGCAAGATAGCGCACCAGTCCCTTTTTGTCGGACGGAGCACGCGAGCTCAGAGATGCCGCTTCGAATTGTCGACCGAAGCGATGATGGTCGATCCACCGACCCGTGGCCTCGACGATCGCACCGATGGCGAACTTTGCATGGACGTGACCGACGACTTTAAATTGGCGCCCGCTTTCGTCACGCAGGGTGACGACGGTGTATCCCGAGTCGGGGGAGTAGAACGTCACCGTGGCAACCACGCCTCGGACCGCTTGCGACCGACCACCGACCGTTTGCGAGAACAGCACAGCGCTAATTACTGCGGGTCGTCCCCTGCCCGGTCCTTTGTGTGACGCGCTAAGGCCGCCGCGCAACGCCGCCGGGACGGTTCCGGCCGCTGGCGGCTATTTGCCGACGAGCGCGGCCACTTTCATGCGTAACGCGCGCAGCGCCCGCCCGCGGTGAGAGACGGCATGCTTGGCATCCTCACCTGCTTCGGCGAAGGTCACGCCGTAGGACGGATACACGAAGATCGGGTCGTACCCGAAGCCCGCATTTCCGCGAGCTTGCGCAGCGATGATCCCCTCCGATTCGCCACGTGCCATCACCGGCGCGTAGCCGGGGACCGCCAGAACACACACGCAGACGAAGCGAGCACGTCGAGCGCTTTCCGGAGCGCACGCCAGACGCTGCAAAATGAAATCGTTGCGTTCTTGCCAGGTCGCTTGAGCCGACGGGGTACGGGACGAATGGACACCCGGTTTCCAACCCATCCACTCTACTTCGATGCCGGAATCGTCGGCCAACGCCGGCGCCTCGAGCAACGAGCTTAGCGTCCGGGCTTTGACAAGTGCGTTCTCTTCGTAAGAGTCGAACGGTTCAGCGACCTCCGGATAACTATCGCCTGCCGCGATCAACGGCGGTTTGGCCTCCCCCCAAAGCGCGATCAACTCCCGCAGTTTGTCGCGGTTCTTCGTCGCTACCGCGATCGGCGCTCCGGGGTCCAGGCGCAGCTGCGTCCAAGGCCGCACCTCGGGAGTCATGCTCGGCCGGGGACGGCTCTCAAGAGCTCCTCGATGAGCGGGCCAGGCCGCGACGCTGGCGCCGGATGCAGCTTCTCGGCTTCACGAGTCGCGATCCAGGCGCAGGACCGCCATGAAGGCCTCCTGAGGCAGCTCCACGTTGCCCACTTGCTTCATCCGCTTTTTGCCTTCTTTTTGGCGCTCCAGCAGCTTGCGCTTGCGGGTGATATCGCCGCCGTAACATTTGGCGAGCACGTTCTTGCGCATCGCCTTCACGGTCTCGCGAGACACGATCTTATTGCCGATTGCCGCCTGGATGGGCACGTCGAACATCTGGCGCGGGATGACTTCCTTCAGCCTTTCCGCGAGCAGCCGACCCCAGGTCGGCGCCTTGTCCCGATGGATGATGAAGGAGAGCGCATCGACCGATTCGCCGTTGAGCAGGATGTCCAGCTTCACCAGGTCGCCTTCTTTATATCCGACGAGCTCGTAGTCCATGCTGGCGTAGCCTTTGGTGCGGGACTTCAGCTGGTCGAAAAAATCGATGATGACTTCGGCAAGCGGCAATTCGTAAACGAACAACACGCGTTGCGGCGAGAGATAATCCATGGAGACCATGGTTCCGCGGCGCGTTTGGCACAGATCCATAATGGGCCCGATGTAGTCGGACGGCGTGATGATGGAGCATTTCACGTACGGCTCCTCGATGGCGGCAATGCTGGGCGGCGGCGGTAACCTCGCCGGATTGTCGATGGCCATCTGCTCCCCGTTCGTGACGCGAACGTGGTAGACGACCGACGGAGATGTGGCAATGAGCGAGAGCCCGTATTCGCGCTCCAGGCGTTCTTGCACGATCTCCATGTGGAGCAAGCCCAAAAAACCGCAACGGAATCCAAACCCCAGCGCGATGGACGATTCCGGTTCGAACGAGAGCGAGGCGTCGTTGAGCTTCAGCTTTTCAAGCGCTTCACGCAAGTCGGTGTAGTCGCCGCCGTCGTTCGGATACAACCCGCAGTACACCATCGGGGTGACTTTACGGTAACCGGGTAGCATCACGTGCGCGGGATGATCCGAGCCGGTGAGCGTGTCGCCGACAGCGATGTCCGAAACGGCCTTGATGTTCGCGATGACGTAGCCCACGTCTCCGACGTCCAGCTTTTGGGCCGGCTGCATGTGGGGCCGAAACGTCCCCACCTCGAGCACCTCGAATACTTGATCGCCCGCCATCGAGCGTATGCGTGTCCCTGCGGTGAGTTCGCCGTCGCGCACGCGCACGTAGCAGATCACGCCGCGATATGGATCGAAATGCGAGTCGAAGACCAACGCACGCAGGTGCTCGGAGTTGCCCTTCGGCGGCGGCACCTGCGCGACGATGGCCTCCAGGATGTTCATGATGCCGATGCCTTCTTTGGCCGACGCCTTGATGCAGCGCTCCCGTTCGATGAGCAGGGTATCTTCGACGTCGGAGATGACGGAGTCCGGGTCGGCCGAGGGCAGATCGATCTTGTTGATGACCGGGATGATATCGAGCTGCGCTTCGCTGGCTAGGTAGAAGTTGGCGAGCGTCTGCGCCTCAATGCCTTGCGCGGCGTCGATGACGAGCAGCGCCCCTTCGCATGCCGACAGCGAACGCGAGACCTCGTACGAGAAGTCGACGTGGCCCGGCGTGTCGATCAGGTTGAGTTCGTACGTCCGGCCGTCGGCCGCCCGATAGGCCAGCGTCACCGGATGCGCCTTGATGGTTATGCCGCGCTCACGTTCGAGGTCCATGGAGTCGAGCACTTGGGCTTCCATATCTCGGGTGGCCAGCGTGCCGGTGACTTCGAGCAGACGGTCCGACAGCGTTGTCTTTCCGTGATCGATGTGCGCGATGATGCAGAAATTGCGTATGAGGGGACGAACGCGGTCAGCGCTCGCTCGGGCGCCCGCGAGACGCTCGCCGACTATGCGCTGGGACATACCGGTATGAACCTGTTGATGTATCCGAGCACGACAATCGCGATGATCGGCGTCAAGTCGAAACCTCCGAGAACCGGCACGACCAGCTGGAACGGGTAGAGCACGCCATCGGTCAAGCGGCGCAACCAGATAGCAAAGAACATGGGCAAATTAGGCAGCCAGCTTGTCAGAGCGCGGACGAAAATAAGCGCGATTTCGCCGGTTATTGCTATATGAGCGACGCGAAAGACGCTGCAGGCTGCCGCGTCCACCGATCTAGAGCGCGCACTGCGCGGCTGTAGCCCGCCGGCCGCGTGTCATCCGGCTAACGAATCCTTGACGGAAGTGGGTGCTTCAGCGCGCGGAGGCGACTTGGGCGCGAACTCCGTTGAGATAGGGGGTCGGGTCGATGGGCTTGCCCCACAGCAGCACTTCGTAATGCACGTGCGGTCCGGTCGCAAATCCAGTGGCGCCCACACGCGCAATCTCTTGCCCTTTCCGTACTTGTTGCCCTGCGAAAACGAGCAGCTGCGAGTTGTGCGCATACCAGGTCTGTAGACCGTTGCCGTGATCGATGATGAGTTTATTGCCGTAGTCGCCGTCCCAACCGGCTTGCGAGACGACTCCGGCGGCGGTCGCGTAGACCGGCGCACCGTAGTCATTCTCGATGTCCAGACCGGCATGAAAGCCCGACTCAGGATCGGTACGGTAGCCGAAGCCGGAGGAGACCGAACCGCTCGTCGGCCATATCGACGGAATCGCGTCGAGGTAACGCTGTCGCGCGACGTCAGCGGACCGACGCGCATCGACGATCGCAAGCGCTTGGGCCCTGAGGTCCGCGCATCGATCGAAGCTTGTGTCTAGGTCTTGGGTGAGTCGGCTGAGCCGAGCGCCCTCCTCCGCGAAATCGGTGCCGCCGACGCCAGATATGCCCGCGAACCACGACGCCAGCCGGCCCCACAGGGACGCTGTGGGCTGCGTTCGAGACGTTGGCTCGGCAGAAGTCCGGGGCGGCGTTTGGCCCCCCGGTTGCACCGGACGGTGCGAAGCGGGGGAGAGTCCCTGTGACGGCAGGCGGACGTGATAGGCTCGCGCAGCCGCGGCCGTGAGTCGGCGAATCTCTTCATCTGATCGCTGCAGCTGGCGCAGACGTTGCCACGCTTGGTCAGTTTTGCGGGTAAGGTCGATGAGTTGGTGATGCTGCGCATCGTCCACAGCCCTCAACCTTTGGGCCTGCGCCTGCTCTTGGGACGCACGAACAGATCCAACGCTGAACGCGACGGTGGACGCCAAGAACACTATCGCGCAAACAGCCGCGATCGCTACATGCAAGTGCGAAACGGGTAAACGGTCGAAGCTCATGCGTCCGTCTGCAACGACCGGCACCGGTACGCCGTCTCGCGGCAAAAAGGGTGTCTGGTCACCTGCTCCACATGTCCTCCATCTTGGCGAGCGCCACAAGCTTTGCGTGGCCGTCTTAATGTCAGACCGCCAACCGGTCAGCGAGCTGATATTCCGTTTGCCGTTCCCGCCGCAGGCGACGGTACGGCCCGGATTGACTACATAGATTTGCATGACCGCCGCCAAGCGCGTTAAGCGTCGGCAAGTTTGGCGGACGCGCATCCAAAGCGACCACGGGGGAAGGCGACGTAACGGCCTCGGCATTATCGCAGGAGGCAGCCCACACGCGAGAGGCTCGCAACCGGGAATTGTCGGCGCACATCGGCTCGGACGTTCGGGCACCTGTGGCCGCGTATTCCCCCGTGCCCGAAAAGCGTCGGATGTGGCCGACACGGGCGCTTCGGCCGAGGCCTAGCCGCTCCTGTCAAACACGTGTTTCCTTGCATTTTGCCCTGCGGGGCCCGTAAAGGCGGCCGCAGCAGCGACCGTGCTCGCCTGAGATTGAGGGAGGCTCGGGCTAGAACTCCGCGGCACCCGAAAGGTCCCGCTCGCCGCTGCTACCTTCCGGTCCTGACGGGGTTAGCAGGTTTTCGTCGCGCGGGCTCTAGCCGTCGACGCCTCCCATGCAAGGGCGAGCTCCCTCGGTCTGCCTCGAGAGCCCAGGTTGCGTTTCACGGGCGCGAACGGAGAGAGAGGGATTCGAACCCTCGAGGCGGTTTTAGCGCCTACACGCTTTCCAGGCGTGCCTGATCAGCCACTCCAGCACCTCTCCAGGAGCGGCCCTGTTGTTCAAGCCGGCAGTGGCGGGCGCCCTCTACCTGGTAGCCGCGCTTTCATAGTGACGGTAGGCCCGCTCGTGCCGACGGCCTCCCAAAGCGCGAAAGCGGCGCCATCGCGCATGACCGGACCACGACCGTGAAGGATCAGGTACGCCAGCATGAGGAGCGTCTTGGGGAGCGCAGGCAGCTTGAGCGGGACATCTTCGAGCGTCAGCCTATGTGTTCCAAAGAGACGGATTCGCAGTGCCGGTTGAGCCTCTGCGGCAGCCATGCAACCCCGGCCTGGGAGGGAGTGAGGGACGCTTCTATGGCGAAGCGGCTGGTTACTCCGAACGGCGTGAACCGAGCGCCATGGCCACCGCTATCTACCCGTGCGCCGTTCGTACGGCGCTCGGATGGCGGCATGCTATCCTGATCGTGCCAACCGCGCAAGGACGCGCTGGGCGGAGCCGGTCTCGCAGTCCTTAGCGTACGACGCTTGCGTGAAACTGAAAGGAATTGAATCGATGCGGTTACCCTCATGGCTGGCTGCCTTTGGCCTCGGGTTCGCCTTTTTCGGCATGTCGCCAAGCCCGGGAGCGGCATGGACCGAGGCTGGTGCGGCCCCTAAAGCCACTGCCGAAGGCGGATCTCACCAGTTGAACGCGCTTCAAGGCTGCATGAATCAGTGGCTGTTCAACGGCGTCTGGCGCGTCAAAGTGTTGAAGGTGGAGTCGATCACAAAGGAGTTCGTCAACTATCCCGGCTATGGCGTGACCATTCAAGTCCGTAACGGGTCGAAAAAGACCACCTCGATGCCGTACACGGGCGTCGCGGACGGAGGCACGCTCGTGCTCGATGACGGGAACACGCTGGAACTCGACACCGAGCCGATGATCGCCTGGCATCCATACTTCTACAAAGACCTGCCGCCGAGCGCCGGCTTTACGTTCACGCTTGACTACTATCTCCCAAACAAGCCGGACTCCGTGCCGAAGCCGCAAAAATGGCTGCTGGAAGTCGATCCCAAGAAGGAGGGCACGACCGCGCCGCGCTATACGACCGCAGAACCAAGCGTGCGTGTTGACCTTCGCTGCGACAAGGGTGCCTGAGCGATCGTCCGGCGGCGGGTACGAAGGACGGACCGCATTGCGCGGTCCGTCCTTCAATGGTACGGAGAGGGTGGGATTCGAACCCACGAACGGTTTTATCCGTTACTCGCTTTCGAGGCGAGCGCTATCGACCAACTCTGCCACCTCTCCACCAGTCGAAGTTTAAAGCTCGTCGTTCCGGCGCATGCGAAAGAATCGACGCAGCATCTCGGCGGCTTCTTCTTCCAATAAGCCTTCCTGCACATCGACGCGGTGATTCAGACGTGAGTCTGCCACCAGATTGTAGAGCGAGCCGGCTCCACCGCCTTTGGCATCGGCGCAGGCATACACGAGACGTTCGATGCGCGCGGCGACGCATGCGGCAGCGCACATGAGGCAGGGCTCTTTGGTCACGAAAAGGGTCGCGCCGCTGAGGCGCCAGCCACCCGTGCGAGCAGCGGCTTGACGCAACGCGATCATTTCGGCGTGCGCCGTGGGATCGTGGTTCGCCTCCTTTTGGTTGTAGCCGACCGCCACCATCCGTGCGCCGACGGCGATGACCGCACCGACGGGAACATCACCGTGCCTTTCTGCGACCGCAGCCAGCTCCAGCGCTTTGCGCATGAAGTCACGGTCGACCGTCGACACAACACCCCGCTTCCCTTTGCGCGCCCGAGTGGGCTCGAACCACCAACCTTCGGCTTCGGAGGCCGACACTCTATCCAGTTGAGCTACGGGCGCATCCCTTTCATGTCATGGCCAGGCGCACGGCATCGCGTGCCTCGGGCAAGACTCGAACTTGCGACCAAGGGCTTATGAGTCCCCTGCTCTACCACTGAGCTACCGAGGCAGGCTTGCCTCGCGCTCGGAGGGGCTCGAACCCCCAACCTCCAGATTCGTAGTCTGGCATTCTATCCAATTGAACTACGAGCGCGTGCGACGGGAAACGCTTATTCTATCGCGGTTTACTATTACGCCTTTCCGCCAAGCGGTCGGCTCCGATGGCTGTTTGGGCGCATTGGGGCAAATGGGCCCCTCAAGACCGCAATCCCCACAATTTTACCCCCATGGAGCCTATCCTGCGCTGCGGTCGGGCTAGCGTCTTGCGCACGCCCATGAATTTAGATGGGCTTGTGGTAGAATAAACCGCGCGTTGGAGGCTGAAGGTATCACCGTCATGGTCGCTGCTGACGCCGAATCCGCCCTGCGCAAATTGGCTCGACGACTTCCCGATACGTCGTCGCTGACGTGGTGATGCCTCGAGTCGACGGATACGAGCTATGCCGCCGTATCAAAAAGCCGCGACGACCTCAGCCGCGCCGGTTATCCTGACGAGCGGCCTGGGAGAAATGCCCGATGCAGATTGGCAGCGGCATTGTCGGCGGACGCATACCTACCGAAGTCCGCCGGTCGAACGGAGCTTGTCGAGTTGATACGTCGGCTTCTGGCTAAAAGGGCTGCGGACAACTGCGAGCGCGTGCTGGCGGAGAGAGAGGGATTCGAACCCTCGAAAGCGCTTAAAGGCGCTTTGACGGTTTAGCAAACCGTTGCTTTCAGCCGCTCAGCCATCTCTCCGCGCGGCTGAACCTTCACTATGTCCGGCAGACTGCACCTTTTTGCCGCTACCTAGTCCGCAACGACTAAAAATCAACGTGACAACGATGCGATAAGCTCCGCAACGCCGTCGGCAGCGTTTGGCCGCGCGAGGTTTCGGGCGTGGCGGCGCATGCGATCCAGCAGGCCGGGGTTGCCGAGCAGTTTGTCAAGAGCAGCGGTCAACTCCTTGAAGTTTTGAACTCGCACGCCGACCCCTTTGTCCTGCAAGTGTCGAGTATTGCGCTCCTCCTGCCCGGGTAAGGGCCGCAACATGATCAGCGGCAATCCCGAGGCCAAGGCTTCCGAACTCGTCAGGCCGCCCGGTTTGCTGACCAGCACGTCTGCCGCACGCATGTAATCGTAAACGTTTGGAACGAAGCCAAGGACGCGAGCTTGATGACGAAGCCCCACCGCCATATCCGCTAACCGTTTCTCCAAGCCCGGGTTCTTTCCGACGATGATCAGCGTTTGAAAATCGTGGTGCAAACGATCGATCGCGAGCACAGCGTTCTCAAGCGGCCCGATGCCCAAGCCGCCGCCCATGAGCAAAATCGTCGTCCGTTGGGTCTCGATGCCCATCGCCCTGCGGAGTTCGGCTTTGTCCGACGGCCTCGCAAATCGAG
>JACRUD010000204.1 GCA_014304875.1 Vulcanimicrobiota bacterium | reverse complement strand
CAATGTAGACAAACCCAACAACTGCACTGTGGTCGCCGAGATTAATTGTTATTTTGTCGATTGTGGCGACAGCATGACCATCGTCCGTTGTGTTGGGCGGAACATTTTCTTGTACCTTAGCGGTGCTGTCATAGCACTGTTGACCGATAGCCCAAGGCAATATCGCGACTTGTGTGCCGCCGCCACCACCAGGATTATTTCCGCAACTATCCATCGTACTGCGCGTCGTGCTATAGGTCACGGCGCCGCCGCCACAACCACCACCACCGCCACCGCCACCGCCAAAGACACCCCCGCCGCCGCCAATTGTTACTGTGCATGGACCTGGGCCACAAATCGACGGCGGGGTTGGCTCAGGGGTTGGCAAGCATGCCTCAGCCGTAACGCGGGCGCCGCTTAGGGGTTCTCCGGAACAAGCGGTACCCTGTCTAACGGAGTTGCCCGCTTGCGGGATGGAACCGGAATTCAAGCCGGAGCAACCCACGAAGGAAGACGCAACTAAGGCAAGTGTCAAACTCGCTAAAATCTTACCGTACAAAGCAAAATCTCCTAACCTTTAATATGTAAGTAAACAAGAAAACGGTCAGGAGCATCACTGAAAAATGGAATAGCGATTTCGCCCAGCACCCGTTACCCGTGCCCGCTTGTTCTGCAAGCTAGGGACGACTACCTTTACGCTTCTGACCTGAGGGGGCAAAACCCTCTGTTTCAGTCTAGCGTGATACCGGCCTAACGGAATTATTATTGAGGGCGTGAAAGATTTCACGTATGCTACCGAACCCAAATATTCTCGATCCCGAGGTCCCAGCCAAGGCGACTCGTCGCCGATTTACCGCCGTCGACAAAGCTCGCATTCTCGATGAGTACGAGAGCGCCTCATCGATCGAGCGAGCGGCGATCTGTCGGCGCGAGCACATCTATTCCTCGCACATCGCGAACTGGCGCAAACAGCGCGCCGCAGGAGCGCCGCTCGAAGCCAAACGTGGGCGTAAACCTGATCCCGACGCGGCTGAGAGCACGCGTCTTCGTAAGGAGAATGAAAAGCTGCAACAGCGCTTGGCCAAGGCTGAACGGATAATCGACATCCAGGGAAAAGCCTACGCGCTCTTGCGGGCTGTCGCCGGGGAGAGCGCGGATCAAATGGACTTGCCGCCGTGGCAGAACAAGCCGTGATGGATATCGCGGTGGAGTTGGGTGAGCGCGCGGCCTGCACACAGGTGGGCTATTCGCGAGCCAGCTTTCGGCGTCACCATATGTTGGTGACGCCACCCTCAATGCCGATCGAGGCGGCGGCAACGCTCGGTTCTGCCGTGCAGCCGTCTCGTCAGCAAGGCCGTTATGATGCGCGCCTGCGCGATCGTCAACAGCAACGTGAGCAGCGCGTTCGGCGCCCGTCATCGCTCGCGCTGCGTCCGAAGGAACGGCAAGCGGTGTTGGATGCCATTCATCAACCCCGCTTCGTCGATCGCAGCGTGCCATATATCTATGCGACGTTGCTTGACGAGGGCGCCTATCATTGTTCGATGTCCACGATGTATCGCGTGCTGCATAGCGTGGGCGAGGTCGGCGAGCGTCGCGATCAGGCGACACGGCCGGCGCACGTCAAACCGGAACTTTGCGCCACGGCACCACGCCAAGTCTTCGCGTGGGACATTACCAAGCTTCACGGGCCGCAGAAGTGGACGTACTACTATCTCTATGTCGTCATCGACATTTACAGCCGATACGTTACCGGCTGGATGGTTGCCGATCGCGAAAGCTCGGAACTCGCAAAACTGCTGCTTTCGGAGACAATCAAGAAAGAGCGGATTGCGCCCGGTACCCTAACGGTGCATGCCGATCGCGGGAGTTCGATGAAATCGAAGCCGGTCGCGTTCATGCTCGCCGATCTTGGCGTAACCAAGAGCCACTCACGACCGCACGTCAGCGACGACAATCCGCACATCGAGTCGCTTTTCAAGACCACCAAGTATCAGCCCGAGTTTCCAGCCACGTTTGCCAACATCGTGGAGGCGCGTGAGTTCTGCCGCGTGTTCTTTCGTTGGTATAATACGCAGCATCGGCACAGCGCGATTGCGCTGCTCACCCCAAGCGACGTTCATCACGAGCGTGCCACGCAACGACTCGAACAACGACAGCGCATCATGGACGCTGCGTATCAGGCCCATCCCGAGCGATTCGTTCGCGGCAAACCGAACGTACCGCAAATTCCCAACGCATCGTACATCAATCGACCAAAGGAGCCGACGAACGGCGATGCGGTTTCTTCACCTGAGAAGGAGCCGTCAATCGCTGCTTGACAATCGCAATGCACGAACATACAATCGATAGCGTCGCACACTAATCATGCGCGCTCCGCGGTCTCATTCAGACTGAAAACTTCCGCTGGCTGGTCGAGAATCATCCGGCCATTGTCCGACGCTTCTATCGACTGCGGCCTCTGATTGAGGCGACGTTCTCGCAGAAAAAGCGAAAGAATGGACATGTCAGGCTCCGTCGTCGGCGCAAGGAGCTCGCACACTTCCAGG
>JACRUD010000093.1 GCA_014304875.1 Vulcanimicrobiota bacterium | reverse complement strand
GAGCCCCCCTGTCAATGCATGTGGGCTGCCGTTTGCGCTTAGGAGAGCCGGCGATTCGACCGACAGGCAATCTCACGCTGAAGATCGGCTGCGCGCAGCTTCCCGCGCGCCCCGTTGGAGAAGCACGCGCAGCGTTGGATCATATCATCCGGGCCATAGAACGAGCGGCCGCCCGCGACGTCGATCTGCTGGTCATGCCCGAGTGCTCGTATCCAGGTTACATCCTGTTGCGCCGCGATCCGTACGGGGCGGCCATCCCGGGGCCCGCACAAGCGCTTGCGCGTATCGCCGCTGCGGCGAAGAGAACCGCTGTCGCGGTGACCGTCGGGCTTGCGCGGCCAGGTCCGAGCGGAGAGTTGCGCAATGAAGCCGTCTTTATCGATCGGCGCGGGCGCGAGCTCGCGCGCTACGCGAAGATTCACCTATGGAATTTCGACAGGCGCTGGTTCGCTCCCGGCGACGTCGCGGCCGCCTTCGAGACGGACTTCGGCCGACTGGGGATGATGATCTGCGCGGATGGGCGCGTCCCCGAGATAGCGCGCGGCCTCGCCTCAAGCGGCGCATGGTTGATCTTGGACCCGACTGCCTGGGTGAGCGACGGCGAGCGCTACGATACCATGCGAAACCCTCAAGTTGAGTTCTTGCTGAGCGTACGGGCCAAGGAAAACGGCGTATGGATCGCGGCGGCCGACAAATGCGGCTCCGAGATGTCGGCGGTTCACTACGTCGGAAGAAGCATGGTGGTCGACCCTTCTGGCGCAGTGCGCGCCCTGGGGCCGCCGAGCGGCCCGGCTTTGGTTGTCGCGGAAGTCACACGACGCCGCGTTCGTTTTTTCTCTTGTCCGCTTAGCGCCCTCGAGCGGAGGGCTTTGTCGGTTCGTTCTGTGCGCGTTCCCAAGGCCAGCGGCGGCCGGCGAGGTTCTGCAGAGCGCCGCCTGCAGCGGCTCGGCGTGTATCAGCCGGCATCAATCCGAAAGGGTGACTGGCAAGAGGCGCGACGAGCTCTTGCCGTCCAAACCGTGGACGCCATCGTCAACACCGGCTGGCCCGCTTCGGTCGTGTCGCGGACGCTGCGTCGGATACCAGGGCTCGGCGTCGCGACAATCTCAGCGGATCGCATGCTGCCGCCGGAACCGGCGCGTGCCGCCGCGCTGTCCGGCACGGACGTGCTCGTGTGGGTCCGGCCCCCGCGCGGCGTCGATGTGCGTTCTTTCGCGCGCACTCGCGCGCTGGAAAACCGCATCTACGTCATCGTGTGCGCGAGTGCGCGCGACCCGCAGCCGGCCTGCGTCGTAGCGCCGAGCGGCTGCGTCATCGCAAGCGCGATCGCCGGCACGCCGAGCGGGTTCATCGCAGAGCTGGATATTCGCGCGGCTCGCGACAAAACTGCAGTCCCGGGAACCGATGTATTCGCCGACCGCCGCGCCCGCTTTCCCGGGCTGTAACGACCTTGGCTGAAAGGTACACGGCAAATGAAGCTATGGAGCACGTGGAACGCGCCCGCGAGTCGATAGCCGGCGATAGGCATAATGCGTTGCGGTTCATCCCGCTACTTGCCGCTGTTCTGGCGATCTTTGCCGGCCTGTCCAGCCTGTATGCGAGCCGGCTCGGTGAAGAGGGTCTGTCGAGCAAAAATGAGGCAGTGCTCGCGCAAGCCCGTGCAAGCGATATGTGGGCCGAATACCAGGCGGAAAGCATCAAGGCGCATCTTTACGAGATTGCCGTCATCGCCAACGTGTCCACGCCTACCGGTCGCTCGCGATTAAGAGCGCTCGAGGCACAGTACCGGCGGCGGCAGCCGGCGCTGCTGTCGTCCGCGAAGATGGCCGAAGAGGACCGCGACGCCGCTTTACGTTTTTCGCAGCGCATCGAAAGCCGGAAGGTGAAATTTGATATAGCGGTCGCGCTCTACGAAGTAGCAATCGTGTTGGCGTCCATAGCGGCCATAGTTCGTCGGTGGGCGCTGTTCGGGTTGTCGGCGGCGGGCGGGGTGGTCGGGCTTGCGTTCACGATTTTGGGTGTGGCCGGATGAGGCGCGCCCTGATGGCGCTCATTGTGGCGGCAACTACGGCTTTCGCTCTTTGCGGCGGAGATATCCAGCCGCAGCGCCCCGGCATTATCCCGGAACTGCCCGCCTTCTCCCCCACGATCCGACTGTGGCCGGCCGCCGCGCGGACCTTTCCCCGCGACAGGTTGGCGTTTCACGCGTCTGGGACCGATACTCGCAACGCGCCTGCGCTGCGCTGGTCGTTGATCGGCGACGGGCAGATCAGCGCTGACGGAGTCTACACAGCGCCGTCCGGCGCAGGCGGCGCGCAAGTCATCGCAGCCGAGGGGCGAGTCGCGGCGGCGGCTCACATCGCGGTCAGGGCCCCTCCCCCGCCCCAACGGCCGCTCCTCATCGTGTCCTGTTACGATGATGGCGCGCTTGACGTGCTCGATGCCAAGACGTTGGCTCAGATCGGTTCGTTCAGCGCTGGACGGGACGCGGCCGGTATCGCCGTCGATCAACGTCGCCGATATCGTCGCCGACGAACG
>JACRUD010000013.1 GCA_014304875.1 Vulcanimicrobiota bacterium | reverse complement strand
ATTGGAAGCAGCGTCGTGACAGCTCCTGATGGCCGAATGCTCGACAAATTCCCGCGTTATGTCCGAACGGCGTTCGTGCCGAACGCCATCCCCGACAGAGCCCTCCCCACGAAAGATCAAAGAAAAGCCGCAAGAGCCTCATTTGGCTGGTCGCCGGACCTCTTCGTCGCCGGCATGCTGGGCAGGTTCAGCGCCGAAAAGGGTATTGCGAATTTTATCGGAGCGGCCCGAAGAACTACCGGAGCCGGAACGATCTGGGCAGCTGCAGGCGCTGGAACCATGGAACAGGACATCAGCGGATCGGGCAGAGCGAACCTACAGGTCGTCGGGTACGTATCACCTTCGGATGATTATCTGTCTGCGCTCGACGTCTATGTTCAGCCCTCATTTACTGAAGGCTTAAGCCTTTCGCTCTTAGAGGCGATGCGTGCTGGTCTTGCTATCGTGGCGACGGATGTGGGTGCAACGGATAAGGCAGTTCGCCACGAGCACGAGGCTCTCTTGATCACACCCGACCCCATAGAATTAGAACGTGCGGTAGCACGGCTTCAGAACGATCCGGACTTGGCCAAGCGGCTCGGCAGTGCGGCACGTCGACGTTTCGAAGAGCTCTTCCGCATCGAGGTGTTGGCAAAGACTTTTTATGGATTCTATCGGGAAGCCGTTGCTTGAAGAAACGAAGATACCTTTTACTTCTGCAGCAAGCGCCTTGGCTGCTAAACGGGGGCGCCGTAATTAGGAACTATTGGATGGCGCAGGCGCTAGGACGACGGTACGACCTGGATCTTGTTGTGGCGCAGGGTGAGGGGACACCGCCTACGGATTTCGGTCGCATTTGCGCCAGCATCACGTGCATGCCGCCTCTTGGCAAAGTACCATACGAACTCAACCGCGCCATCGGTGCGCTCAACCCGCGTGAGTCTTACTTTACGTCGGGTCAGGTATCGGCTGCATTGCGACGCCGAGTGGCCGAACTAGTGGCGGAGCACCGGTACACCGCCGTTCAGGTGGGCGACTTAAACCAACAAGCAGCTCTGCCGGATCGCAACTGTCCTCCCATTTGGTACGACGCCCACAATTGCGAATATCAGCTTGTGCGTCGACAGGCCGACTACGAACGTATTCCGCTGAAATGGGTAGTGAAAGCAGATTCGTTGCGGGTACGCCACGTAGAATCGACGCTCGTCGAGCGCGCTCGCTACGTCACGACGTGCACTCACCAGGACCTTATCGATCTCGCCGCATTTTGTCCCTCGATGGCCGGTAAGTCCACGATGATCCCTAGTGGCGTCGATGTCGAGCGATTCGAGTCAGTCCGTCAATCCGTGCCTCAGGCGGGAAGCGTCCTACTTTCAGGCAGCATGAACTGGCGCCCGACACAACAGGGGTTGATGTGGTTTGTCGAGCAGGTGTTGCCGCTGCTGCCTCAAGAGATACAAGGCGTCAAAATTGCAGTCCGAGTGGCAGGACGGATGAATCGGCCTCTTGTCGCCAGTCTTTCAAATCATCCCCGTTTAACGGTTATTCCTAACCCCGCGGACATGCGGGAGGAGCTTGCACGTGCAGACCTCATCGCGGTACCCGTTCTGGCGTCCAGCGGCGTTAGGGTGCGGATTTTCGAAGCTTGGGCGGCGGGAAGGCCGGTCGTCACAACACCATCCGGGGCGCTAGGCTTGAACTATATCAACAACCAAGAACTGCTGGCACGTTCGTCACCTCAGGAGTTCGCAGACGCAATCCTCAAAATCATAACCGATCGCGATCTTTGGCGTCATGTGCGAACCGCAGCTCTGGCTAAGGTTGCAGACTTCGATTGGCCGAAGATTGCAGATCGAATCATCGCATTGCACGAGCAGGTGTTTCCCGCATAAATCTAATTCTGAACGCGCGCTTCTAATTTTGCAAGGCATACGGCCGAAGGTATTAGAGCATCCTCCTGAAGCGGCTTAAGGGGAAGGCGCATTCCGGCCGTGGAAGCTCGTAGGTGCCTCGTTGCGCTCAGTGCTTAGTAACACACATTTGGAGAACGACCTTGCCCTCTTTTGAACCAGCCTTGGTTTTGCCTCACGGCGGCAAGCTAATCGATCGCACTGTTGACGGAGACCTGTCAGCCAGGAGCGCCGCAGCTGGGCGGTTGCCTAAGCTGTCACTGGACGATCGATCGCTCTGCGACGTCATTTGCATCGCCACGGGCGCCTATTCACCCCTCGAAGGCTTTATGGGTAGCGCCGATTATCACGCCGTCGTCGACGGCATGCGGCTGGCGAACCGTACGATTTGGCCGATTCCCATAGTACTGCCGGCGGAGCCTAGCGTCGCACGGCAACTCGGCAAAGGCAGCAGAGCGGCGCTGGTCGATGGCAATGGAGTCATCATCGCAACAATAGATGTTTCGGAAATCTACCGGGCCGATCATCCGCGCGAGGCAAAGAGCGTTTACGGCACCGCAGACACAGCCCATCCGGGTGTGGCAGCTATGCTTGAGTCGTCAGACACGTACGTGGCAGGGACGATCGACCTCGTCGCAATGCCAACGTCCGAGTTTCCCGCAGAGACGATGACCCCAGCGCAAACCCGCCAGAAGTTTACGGAACTCGGTTGGCGGTCCATCGTTGCGTTTCAAACTCGGAACCCTGTTCATCGCGCGCACGAATATTTGCAAAAGGTTGCGCTCGAAATCGTCGACGGTCTGCTGCTTCACCCGCTGGTCGGGACAACAAAGGGTGATGACATCCCCGCGGACGTGCGCATGCGTTGCTACCGCGTCTTGTTGCAAAAATACTATCCGCCGGGCCGCACGGTGCTGTCAGTGTTCCCCGCGGCCATGCGTTACGCCGGCCCGCGAGAGGCGGTGCTTCACGCAATCGCCCGCAAAAACTACGGTTGCACGCATTTCATCGTGGGTCGCGATCACGCGGGAGTGGGTTCCTACTATGGCACTTTTGATGCTCAACGAATATTCGACGATATCGAAGGAGAGCTAGGCATCACGATTCTGCGCTTCGAGCACTCATTCTGGTGCAACATCTGTGAAGGCATGGCAACCGCCAAGACTTGCCCACACGGCAAAGAAAACCACGTGGCGCTTTCGGGCACAAAGGTTCGCGACATGCTTCGAGGGGGCGAACGCCCTCCTCAGGAGTTCTCGCGCCCGGAAGTAGCCGACGTCCTGATCGACGCCATGAAAGCCGAACCGGCGCCCGTGAGCTGACAGACCGCCCCGCTGAACAAACCCAGCGGTTCGGCCGATACTTCCTTCTGGGCGCCGAGGAATTCGTGATTGAATGCAGATCGCCAAATCGGCGATGATCTACTTCAGTCAGCCGCCGCCGTTCGGCTAGCAACGGGATTATGAACTCAAAACGCCGGTTTGGCGTTAGTTTGCTTGAGGAGCACCGCGAGTGACAACAGAATCCAAGGGTTTCATTATCTGGTTCACCGGACTTTCGGGCGCAGGAAAGACGACGATCGCGCGTATCTTGGAAGACCGCATCCTGGCGAGCGGCCGCAACGTCGAATCGCTCGATGGCGACGTCGTCCGTACCAATCTATCCAAGGGTTTAGGCTTCTCCAAGCAAGACCGCGATACCAACGTGCGGCGCATCGGGTTCGTCGCGCATTTGCTGGAACGGAATGGAGTCGCCGTGATCTGCTCCGCCATCTCACCGTACAAGATGACACGAGATGAGATCCGAGAGATGGTGGGCCACGGATTTATCGAGGTCTTCGCCGATTGCCCGTTGGACGTCTGTGCCACACGCGATGGTAAGGTGGAGATGTACGCGAAGGCGCGCAGCGGCGAACTCAAAGAGTTCACCGGCGTCTCGGACCCGTACGAGCCGCCGACCAATCCCGATGTGCACCTCATCACGAACGGCGAGGCGCCTGAAGAAAGCGCTCAGCATATTCTTGCCCACTTAGTCGAGCGCGGCTTTCTCTCCGAGTCGGTCCTGCGCCAACCGGTGTCTCGATGAACGACCGCTCGATAGATCTGCAGCTGCACACCACTTGTTCGGACGGCACGTGGAGTCCCCAGCGGATGTTCCAAGAGGTCCGCGACCGCAAACTGGAGCTTTTCAGTATAACCGATCACGACACGATCGATGCCTATCCCGTACCGGCTGACTTGGCTTCGATTTGCCTTCCGGGGCTTGAGGTCGATACAGAGCATGATCGCCACACCGTCCATCTGTTGGCATACTGCGTGACCGACCCCGACTCACCGCTCTTGACGGCGCTCAAGAAACAGCGGGAAGAGCGCGTGGTCCGCATGCGCGCAATGGTCGAACGCATGCAAGGCATGGGTGCAAAGATCAGTTTTGACGACGTTCGCGCTCAGGTCAAAGGCGGCGGCAGCATGGGCAGGCCGCACTTAGCGCGAGCACTCGTCGCAACAGGTACGGTGGCGAATACGCAAGAGGCATTCGACCGCTATCTCGCCGACGGCGAGGACGGCTTCGTGGCTCTCAAGCGCTTGACGTCGGCGCAGATCATCGCGCTGATTCATGAGTCCGGCGGTATAGCCGTGGTTGCCCATCCCAAACGCCTGCACGCTGAGCATCACCTCGCCGAGTTGTGTGATCTAGGCGCGGACGGCATCGAAGTCGTGCATCCCACCGCCGACGCAAGGCTTCAGAACGAGCTGTACGAATTCGCAGATCGTCGCGGCCTCTTGACTTCCGGCGGGTCGGATTTTCACACCCCCGAAAACGGCGTAGCAGTAGGCATATCAATCCCGGCCCACCGACTGGAGCGCCTGATGGAACGTGTCGCCGCACTGGTCTAAGGCCTCAGTGAAACAACATCCGGCTCTGGTCCCACCGGTCAGCGAGCAGTGCGAAGAACGTCCAGCCGGCAGCATAGCGCGCAAAAGCTTCGAGACTCTCCTCACGAGAACGGCCATCCAAGCGTTTGGGCTCATCGGCAATGTGATAATAGCGCGAACGATCGGGCCTTATGGCAAAGGCATCTTTACCTACGCAGACAGCATCCTTCTTGGCCTTATGAGATTGTCTGCAGGTCAATCCGGATCCGTATCACTCCAATACGGACGCAAAAGGCAACCTGGTTGGTTAGTGTACGCTGCTATGCTTCGCGTGCTGGCATGGTATTGCGTTCCGATAACTGTCGCGTTGACGGCGGTGGCAATCGCCGTGCCAAGTCAGCGTGTTTTGATCTCCGTGGCTTGTGCAGCCCCATTTGTCATTTACACGCAGTTGGCTTCAGGAGTGTTCTTAGCTGCAGGAAACGTTCGGAACATAAACATTCAGCAAGCGATCCGAACGGCTGGACTGACCGTGTTGATCATCCCACTGCTATGGTACGCCCACCTAGGAATTAACGCTTTGCTTATAACCTGGGTGATGTTGGCAGTCATCACCGGATTTTATGCCGCGTTCACTCTTCGCCGGTATGTCGGCGTACGGCCTCCTCAAGCTAGCGAAGCATCCATTTTTAGAGAGCAATTTACGTACGGCCTCAGAATGGCGGGCAACTCCGTCGTGGCCTACTTAAACTTCCGAATCGACGTATTTATCATACTCAACGTGCTCGGGCCCAAAGCGCTCGGAATATATTCGATAGGAATCGGCTTTGGCGAGCTGATGTGGGCATTAAGCCGCCCTTTGCAGCAAGCAGCTTTTGGCCGCATAGGTACTAGCGGACCAAAAGAAGCAGCCCGAATAACTGCCAAGGGTATGCGCCATTCGATCGCCATGGTAGGCGTCGTCTCGGTCCTTGTGTTTTTCTTTGCCCCTACACTAGTAACGCTGATGTATGGGAAGGCCTTTGCCGCCTCAGGAATAATCGTACGGCTCTTGTTGCCCGGAATGATAGCGTACAGCGCGATGCCTATGTTGAACACCTTCTTCAATCAACAGCTCGGTAATCCAAATATACCTCTAACCTTTACGTCGATCTCCACGGTGATCTGCGCCTCCATAACTCTGCTGACTATCCATCGTTTCGGCATCGCAGCGGGCGCAATCGCCACGTCGGCATCCTACGTCACGGCTTTCGCGCTGGCAACCGCGTACTTCGTGCGCAAAACCGGCACCCCGCTGCGCTCGATCTTCATCTTTGACGCTGATGATCTGCGCCACTACCACCATCTGCTGAGCGATATGTGGATCAAGGCACTGAGGCTCGTCCCCCGCCGACGCGCTTAACGGACGCCGCCCGGGTTCAATCCTCGGGCTCCAAATGGATCAGGACGTGCGCGCGCGGCTTGATCTTTTTTATGTCGAGCACGATCGCATCCGAACGATCGTGGGCGAGTTGGAGCGGCGTATCGCCGCGCATCTGCAGGTGGAAGTCGATAAACTCGCCTGCCCCCGAGCGCCGGGTGCGCAGCTTGTGATAGCCGGTGAAGATGTCGCGATGGCTTTCGATCGCCGTCCTGATCGACTGCTCTTCTTCGACGGGCAGCCGGCGATCGGCTAGATCGATGATCGCGCGCGCGCTGACTTCAAACGCCGACTTGACGATGAGTCCGGCGACGACCAAGGACATGATGGGGTCGATCGCGGTCGCGTGGGTAAGGCGGACGGATATCAACCCTAACGCCACGCCGCCGGCCGTGAAGACGTCGGCGCGCAGTTGCGCCGTCTCCGCGTACAAGACCGGCGATTGCTCCGCTTCGGCCACCCTTGCAACGTTTCGTGACACGAACACATTCACCGCCGCGGAGAAAATCATTAGGCCGATGCCGACGTCGAGGTGGCGAAGCGGCACCGGCGCGCGCAAATGCGCTATGGCTTGGGCAACGACCAGCGCCGCCGTCGCCAGAATGATCACGGCTTCCACGGCCGCGCTCAAGTTTTCGAACTTACCATGGCCGTATGGGTGGTTCTCGTCGGCCGGCTGCGCGGCAAGACGGACGGACACCAGCTGAAACGACGTCACGACGAGGTCCGCGACCGAATGCACCGCCTCGGACAAGATGCTTACGGACCCGGTGGCTAACCAGACGGTCAGCTTGAGGAAGACCAGCGCGATGTTCGAGAACAGCGGAAGCCGAAGGGCTCCGATGCGCGTCGACGTCCCCGACACCGCGGGGGCGGCGTTACGAACCCTCGGAAGACCCTTCGACCGTATCATCGTCTGGTTGCGGTTCGGGCGCGTCCGTCAAGAGATTCAGTCCGCCGCGGCCATCGCTCGACGGCGCATCCGTGAGCGTCCGCCTTCTCTTGTAGCGCGGCGGCGGAGGAGCTTGCCGGCGCGGCTTGGGCGCGGCACGCTTGGGGGCCACCGGCGTCTGCGCAGCCGGTGGCCGCGAAACAGCAGCCCCCGCAACGGGCGCCGCTGCCTCTTTCGTCAGGACGAAATCGTGGCGCAACGCGCGCTTGCGTTCCTGCGCATGGCGCCACATCACGAGCAGGGGGCTTGCGATGAAGATCGATGAGTACGCTCCGCTGGTCACGCCGACGATCAGCGCGAAAGCGAAATTCTTGAGCGTATCGCCGCCGA
Source organism: Vulcanimicrobiota bacterium (assembly GCA_014304875.1). Lineage (GTDB taxonomy): Bacteria > Vulcanimicrobiota > Vulcanimicrobiia > Eremiobacterales > Eremiobacteraceae > Mawsoniella > Mawsoniella australis. Next base: position 4,180 of record JACRUD010000013.1, on the reverse strand, counting down.
AGAAGTACAGGGCGAACAGCGTGATGAGCACCGTCAGCAGCGTATTGACGGAGCGGGTCATCGTCTGCAGCAACGACGTGTTGACCATCGAATCGTACGAGACGTTGGTCATGATGCGGCCGTTCTCGCGGATACGATCGAAGATGACGATCGTGTCCATGACGGAATAGCCGATGACCGTCAGCAGCGCCGCGAGGAACGCGTCATCGGCCTTTCGGTTGGCGATGGCGTAGATGCCGACCATGACCAGCACGTCGTGCACCAGGGCGATATCAGCCACGATGCCGAAGCGCAGCTGGTTGCCGAACCGAAACGCGATGTACAGCAGCTGCAGCACCAAGGCGATCACGAGCGCCCACAGCGATCTGTTAAGATATTCCCGGCTGAGCGAGGGTCCGACCGAGCGGATGTGGCTTTGCGTGCGGTCCACTTTGATGCCCGCGGCCTCAAGCGCGCTGTAGACCGGCCCCGGATCGCTGATCGCCTGCTGCGTCGAAATGAGGATGCGGTCGCTCGGGAACTTGTCGGACGGCTTGGCCGCAAGCTGCAGCTGCGGATCTTGCAGGCGCGCGCTGGTCAGGGCTTGGCGAACCGTCGTCTCGCTGACCGTCTGATCGCACTTCACTTCGATGCTGGAGCCGCCGGTAAACGACAGTCCGAGCGGCAAGCCGTGATGAGCGATGAGCGCGATGATGCCGGCCGCGATGACCGCTCCCGAAAGAGCGAACCACCCGTAGCGCTGGCCGATGATGTTCCATTTCAGATTGCGGAAAAACATGACGGTCTCCCTACACTCCGTACAGCGCCGGAGCCGTGGCGAGATCCTTGTCCACCACCACGTCGACGAAAGAGCGGGTGATATTCACGGCCGTCAGCAGCGACAAAACCGTGCCGACGAGCAGCGTCAGCGCGAAGCCTTTGACCGTTCCGGTCCCGAGCCAGTACAAGACGACCGCGCCCAAAATGGTCGTGACGTGGGAGTCGAAGACCGTCCAAAAAGCGCGTTTGAACCCGACTCCGACCGCGGCACGCGTCGTGCGACCGCCCCAAAGCTCTTCTTTGATGCGCTCGAAGATCAGGACGTTCGCGTCCACCGCCATGCCGATGGAGAGCACGAATCCGGCGATGCCCGGCAGCGTCAGCACGACTCCGAACAGCGACACGTACGCCAGCATGAGGAAGCAATAGACGACGAGGGCCAGGTCGGCCAACAGCCCGGGAACGCGGTAGACGACGAGCATGAACAGCAAGACGACGCCCAGACCGACCAGCGAAGCGACCAACGACTTTTGCAGATCGATGCGGCCCAGCGTCGGTCCGACGCTTTCTGTTTCCAAGATCTTCGTCGGCACTTTGAGGGCGCCGGCGTTGAGTTCGTTCGCGAGACGGATCGAGCTGTCTTGGGTGAAGCCGCCGTGAATTTCACCATTATTGCTGATCGCGCTCTCGATGGTGGGCGCTTCGATGAGCTTTTGATCCAAGAAGATCGGCAGCGGTTTGCCGACGTTCTTGCTGCTCCACTCGTAGAACTTCTTGGCGCCCGCGCTGTTGAGCGTGAACTCCACTGCGGGAGCTCCCCCCGGATCGGTTCCGACGGTGGCATGCGAGATGTCCGCACCCGTTATAATGGCTGGGCCGGCTTCTTTGTACAGTGCGGCCGAATTGTTCTGCCCTTTGGCAAGCTGTTCCGAGCTTAGGGGCCGCATCTCCAGCACCGCGGCTTCACGGATCAGCTTGATGGCCTGCTCCGGGTCCTTCAAGCCGGGCATCTCGATGTTGATGCGGTCGGCTCCGACTTTTTCAAACGTCAGTTCGCTGACGCCCAAGCCTCCCAGACGCGTCTGGAGCACCTGCAGCTCTTCGTCCAAAATGCCGGCGTCGATCTTGGGCACGTCGTGGGTCGGTTCCAGTTCGACCAGCGCCCGCAAGCCGCCCTGAAGATCCAAGCCGAGATGGACCTTCTGTGCCACGGGAGAGAACGCGAACCAGCACCCCACGCACAGCGCGACGATGATGGCAATCTTTATCGGATGCTTCCAGTGAAACCAGAACATCGGCCGGCGAGCCTTTCGAAGCGGATGACCAGGACGGCTGGCGGCTTCGACTAGGCCACCGGTCAACCCTTATGGGCGGCGCGCCGCAGATTCGCTCGAATCCGCGAGTACAGGCGAAATGCCGGCTTCTCGGCGACTACGGTCGCATAGGGAAAGCGCTGGGCGCCCAAGCCGTCTTTAAAACGGGCGACTCCCGGCAGACCACCGCTCGTGCCGAGATTGTACCAGCGCACGCCCCGCGCGACGGCGGCTCGGATCAACGCCACGTTGAGGGCGTTGCTCGGCCGAAGGGTCCCGAACTCAGTCCGCATCGCTGCGCTCCAAAAGAACAGCTCGTCGGAGCCGTAGAGCACGACGCCGCCCGCGACGGCCTGACCATCGTGGCGCGCGATCCAGATCTCCATGTCGTCGCCGCCGAAGTGCGCGACGGCTTCGAACAGGCGCTTCGGAATCGTGGGCTTGCCGATGCCCCAGCGCTGCGCTGATTCGCACAACATCTCGTAGTAGACGTTGAGCGCGGCCGTTCCCCGCTCCGGCGCACACGTGACGCCGCGACGCTCGGCCTGGCCCGCCATGCGGCGCACCTTGCCGTCCATGCCGGCGATCGCAGCATCCGCGCCTTGCGATACGTCGATCGCCGACAGCTCGTGCGTCTGCAGCGTCTCGGCTAGCGGCGCCGCGGGCTCATACCCGTCGCTTAACGGCCACATAGCCATCGCGATGCGATCGCAAAAACCGTGGGTCAGCGCATGCAACACGCTGCGTGCGGCGGCGACCGGCGCACAAACAGACTCCTCAGTGATGACGGCCGTCCATCCGTTCCACGGCATGCCAGAGTACGTTCGCCACGGCAGCAGACGGCTGCGCGAACGCACGAGCGGCACGATCACACTACTGCCGTCGGATAGCGTACAGCGCAGTGGGGCGGGAGTGAAATCTGGGAACGCTTGCGCCCAGGCAAGCGCCCACCCCGGCCGTGCCAGAAACGTCGGAGCGGGTCGGCGTCTGTCCATGGCGAGCCAAGCATCTATCGGCATATGCTTTATTCGAGCGATGCTTAGCATCGGTTGGACGTGACAGAGAACGCTGCGCCATCTTTTCGCCTCATGCGGCGGTTAAGGTTCCCTCCACGCCGTATTTACCCCCTCAGGTTAAGCTCGTATCATTACAACAGCCGCTCCCCAGTATAACTCGCATCGCGGTTGACAAATCACTTAGTTGATATTTACCGTATCGCTCGCCTGGTGTGAGAGTGCCTAGCTCACATCCCTGTCCAACGACTGGACCGAGTTCGCTACTGTGATTTAGGTCTGTGCTGTCGCTCATATGAGCAGATGCTCCCTCTCGTTTATGATACTTCACAAGCCGCTGCTTATAGCGCGGCACAAATTCATTGTTAAAACGAGGGCATCATGCAAGTGAAGACCATCACCAAAACGGCAGGCCTTGGATGCGGACTCATCCTTTCGATATTGCTGGCCGGCTGCGGCGGCCAGGGGGCAAATAGCGCACTGATGGGTGCGGGCCTCAAAGCCAACCCCGGCAGCCTGGGAAAATCTTTGGCAGCAGGGGCAGCCACGATCCCGACCACACACGTATTAAGCTACGATTATTTTGCCGACGGTGCTCCGGCGGTGTCTTTTTCGCAAGCGGCACCATGGGTGACTTGGGTAATGGCCACAGCCCCCCAATCGGTCGCTCTCAAAGCTCTTGGGGTAAAAACTGGGCTGTACACCAACCCAAACCGTACGAAACCCGGCAGCCCCATGTACACTAGCGATGAATCGACATTCGCACACGACTGCAGCGGCAACCGGCTTATGGCCAATAACCCGAATCAGCCCGGCTTTTACCTCATGGATCCGCATTCGAGCAATCTTGCGACGCTGTGGCACAACTATGCCGCTTCAGTCGGCGGCCAGTTCGATGCGGTCTTCGAAGACACGTCCGACCACATCGTTGGTGCATCCGCCCTACCCTGCAACTATACCGAGAGCGACTGGACGGCCGCAACCAATCAGATGGCGACAAACGCCAACTTGGGTCACGGAGTCTTATACAACGAGCTGGCAGAGCTTTCAAAGTCCGGTAAAGTACTTGCCGTTAGCCCAATAATTGCCTTAAAC
>JACRUD010000140.1 GCA_014304875.1 Vulcanimicrobiota bacterium | reverse complement strand
GAAGTATTCACGGCGGCGTTGAACAACGCGATGCCGCTGGTCGAAGTACGCCCGCGCCGGGTCGGCGGCGCCACCTATCAGGTTCCTATGGAAGTGCGGCCGGACCGCCGCCAAGCCATGGGCATGCGCTGGTTGATACAGTTTTCCCGCAAGCGTCCCGGTAAGACGATGGAGGATCGCTTGGCGGCGGAGCTGTTGGATGCCGCGAACAACCAAGGGGCCACCGTCAAGCGGCGCGAGGACACTCACCGCATGGCAGACGCGAACAAAGCGTTCGCGCATTACCGCTGGTAGACGCACGCCACCGTGTGTAGACAGTTCAGCCTTGCCAATACGCGAAACATCGGAATCGCGGCTCACATCGACGCCGGCAAGACGACGACGACGGAGCGCATCCTTTTCTATACCGGCCGCACTCACAAAATGGGCGAAGTACATGAGGGCGCGGCCACCATGGATTGGATGGAGCAGGAACAGGAGCGCGGCATCACGATCACGTCTGCGGCCACCACCTGCACGTGGCGCAACACGCGCATCAATATCATCGATACGCCGGGCCACGTCGATTTCACCGTGGAGGTGGAACGGTCGATGCGCGTGCTCGACGGGCTAGTGGCCCTGTTCGATTCCGTCGCCGCCGTTCAGCCGCAGAGCGAAACGGTCTGGCGCCAAGCGAACAAGTATAAAGTGCCGCGCATCATCTTCATCAACAAGATGGATCGGACCGGGGCCGATTTTTACAACGCGGTCGCGCGCATCCGAGAACGGCTGGGCGCCCGCGCCATGCCGGTGCAGCTGCCGATCGGACAGGAAGATCAGTATCGCGGCTATGTCGACCTCCTGAGCGAGCAGGCCACCATCTATACGGACGATCTCGGCAAGACGACCGAGCAGGCTGAGGTGCCTGGCGACATGGCGGACTTGGTGCACCGCCATCGTGCCGAACTCATCGAAGCGGTCGCCGAGACGGACGACGCGCTGACCGAGAAGTACGTCGAAGGCAGCAGCATCAGCGCGCGAGAGATCGCAGCCGCGCTGAGGGCCGCGACCATCAAAGGCAGCGTCCTGCCGGTCCTGTGCGGCTCCGCGTTTAAGAACAAGGGCGTCCAGCCGCTGCTCGACGCCATCGTGGACTATCTGCCATCGCCGGACGATCTGCCGCCGGTCGTGGGTCTGGATCCCGATCATCCCGGCACCGAAATCGCGCGCAAACCCTCCGATGAAGAACGGTTCTCGGCTCTGGCATTTAAGATCGCGACGGACCCATTCGTCGGCAAGCTGACCTTTTTCAGGACGTACTCCGGCACGTTGAAGTCAGGCTCGTACGTGTACAACTCGACGAAGGGTCACCGCGAGCGCATCGGGCGGATCTTGCGGATGCACGCCAACCATCGCGAAGACGTCGACGGCGTTGAAGCCGGCGATATCGCAGCGGCCGTCGGGCTGAAGAACACCACCACGGGCGACACCCTCTGCGATGAGAAGCATGCGGTCGTGTTGGAGAATATCACCTTTCCCGAGCCCGTCATTAGTCAAGCCATCGAGCCGAAGACGAAGGCGGATCAAGAAAAGCTGGGTCAGTCGCTGCAGAAACTCGCTGAAGAAGACCCGACCTTTCGGATGTTCACCGATGAAGAGACGGCCCAGACGATCATATCGGGGATGGGCGAGCTTCATTTGGAGATCATAGTCGACCGCCTGCTCAGGGAATTCAAAGTCGCCGCCAATGTGGGCAAGCCGCAGGTGGCCTATAAAGAAGCCGTGACGAAGACCGTTGAAAAGCAAGGTCGGTTCGTCCGGCAGTCCGGCGGGCGCGGCCAGTACGGCGACTGCTGGATACGCATCGAACCTTTGCCGCCTGGCTCGGGCGTGCTCTTTGAGAACAAAGTCGTCGGCGGCGCGATTCCGCGTGAGTACATCGGGGCGGTCGAATCCGGCATCCGGGAGGCGGCGCTCTCGGGCGTGCTCGCCGGCTATCCCGTGCTCGACTTCAAAGCGGTGGTCTTCGACGGTTCGTACCACGACGTCGACTCGAGCGAGATCGCGTTTAAGATCGCGGGATCGATGGCCTTCAAAGACGCCAATCGCGCGGCGGGTCCCATCATCAAAGAGCCGATCATGGCGGTCGAAGTCGTCACGCCGGATCAGTTCTTGGGCGACGTGATTGGCGATCTAAGCGCCCGCCGCGGGCACGTCCTGGGCATGGAGCCCGAGCCCGGCGCCGCCCAAAAGGTCAAGGCACAGGTTCCCTTGTCGGAGATGTTCGGTTACTCCACCGATCTGCGCAGCCGCTCCCAGGGGCGCGCCACCTACACGATGGAGTTCGCCCACTACGCGCCTGTGCCCAAGGGCATCGAAGAAGAGATCGTCGCGAAGAATACCGGCAAGGCGGCATCATGATCGCGATGGCTTTAGCAATGGGCGTCGATGTAGTGCCGCGGATTAATTCGCGGCCCGGGCGCCGCGCAACGACGTCGGCAGCGAAGGAATAACGGAGCGAAGGCATGGCGAAGCAGAAATACGAGCGCAAGAAGCCGCACGTGAACATCGGGACGATCG
>JACRUD010000138.1 GCA_014304875.1 Vulcanimicrobiota bacterium | reverse complement strand
TGCCGCCCGCCGGCGGCCGCTGGTCGCACGCCCCCAGTGCTGAGTCGTAGGGAGCGACGCCTCCGTACCAGCCGTTCCAAGAGATGTCGTATTTTCCGTTGGCCAAGATTCCGCCCGCCGATTGCGAAGCGAAATACAGGCTGTCCGGAAACGTCTTGATGCTGATGGAGACGCCCAGTCTGCGCAGGTCGCTTTGAAATATAGGGGCGAAGCGAACAGGATCCGTGCCGGTCGTCCAATAGACGAAGACGAGCGAAAGACGCCTGCCGTTCTTGTGCCGGTAGCCGTCAGGCCCGAGGTGCCAGCCAGCCGCATTCAACAGATCGGCTGCGGCCGCCGGGTCGTGCGCCGGGGCTCGCGCCTTGGGGTCGAAGGCCCACAGGAAGGAAGGCTGATCGCCGTTGGCCGGCTCCCCATCACCCCGCAGAACGTCCCGAATGATCCTGTCATGATCGACGACCATGGAAATAGCTCGGCGCACGCGGACGTCGTCGAGCGGCGGATGGGCGACGTTAAAGCTCAGATACACAAGCGAGTTCATCGTCTTTTCAACTAGCCGAATACCCGTAATCCCCTTGAGTTGAGCCGCGACGTTGTCCGGAGCCAGATAGAACAGGTCCGCTTCACCGGTCCGCATCATCACCATGCGCGTGTTGGTATCCGGCACGATCAGCCACCGTATCTCCTTGAGCTTCGGCGGCCCGCGCCAATAACGGGGGTTCGCTTTAAGCACGAGCACCGTGCCCGGCTCGTAGCGATCCACAACGAAAGGGCCCGTGCCGACCGGCTTTTGGTTGAAGCCGGCGTGGTTGATGTCCGGCAGTCTGCCGAGCAAGTGTTCCGGCAGCACGGAATACGGCAACGCACCGCCGCCCGCCGCGAAGAAGGTCGCCACCGCCGGGGCATAGGGTCGTTTCAGCCGCACAAGCAGTCTGTATGGGTCGGGCGCGGACATCGATGCGATGTCATCGTAACCGGCGCGAGAGGTAACGTTGTTCGCCGGGTTCATGATGGCGTGCCAGGTGAAGATCGCGTCGCGCGCGTCGAAGGGAACGCCGTCGTGCCAGAGCACGCCGCGGCGCAGGTGATACGTGATCGTCAGCCCGTCTTTGCTGATGCCTGCGTTGCGAAGACTGGGGATGTCGGTAGCGAGTTCAGGCTGAAGCTCGCCCCTATCGTTAATGAAGTAGAACCAAGCGCCCCAGTTCATCGCGGGATCGATCGTCGAAGCGCTATTCGAAAGCTCCGGCAAAAGGGTTTGGATGCTGCCCAAACCCACGATGCGAAGGACGCCCGGCACACGGCTGCCGACGTCCGTTCTCGTGCTTCGGATACCCGAACAGCCGACGCCGAACAGACAGACGAAGCAGATCAAAACGAGGACCGGTTTGCACGGCGGCACCAGGCGCGCTTCCACGCGGCCTGCCGCCGGGACCTGGCGATGTGGAGCGGTGAGCGCGCTCGCGTGGGGCCATCGCTCGCTGACCGGCAGGTGCGCTGGCCAGCATCCAGGCGGCTTTGATGAGGCAACTATCGGTCGCTTGCCGTCGTTACATCATCGACATCCGGCGGGCTGGGCTCAGGAATGTCAGGTAGGATCCGAGAGACATCATGTTCACGGCCGTTCTTTTCGCCATCGCATTGCTGCCAAGCGCGCCCCCCATCGCATCCGCCTCGATTGGGCCCGTCGAAATGTTCCGCACCGCGCTCGACGGCATCGCCAGTTATGCGATCACCATCTCGGCTCACGAAGTGTCGGGAACGGCGGTGCAAGACCGGCAGTATGCCTACGAATTCAAAAGCCCGAGCCAAGCACGGAGCGAGATCATCGCCGGAGCCGGCAAAGGGACGGTGGCGATCTGGCGTGGCGGCGACAAAGTGATCGGCTATGCAAAGCTCATGCCGTTCTTCAAGAGATCTTTCGGCCTTCACGACCCCAGTGTGTCGTCTTTACGTGGCAATACCGTCGTCAGCGCAGATCTGCCCTCGATGTTCTCCCACTTTACTGAGGCAGGGGTAAGAACGACGATACGGCCTGCGACGCTCGACGGGGCGATGGTCGATGAAGTCACCCTCGATAGGCGATGGACGGCCGACAAAGACCGCGCACTGGCCGGACTCGACCCGTTGACGAAGGAAGTGGTCGACCTCTCGCGTCAAACCCATCTGCCTATCCGCTGGACGGGGTACTGCGGCGACACGATCGTCGAACTCTATCGGATGTCGGATGTGCGGCTTAACGGGGTAACGGAACGCGATTTCCGATAACGGCCTGGTCCGTGATGCTTTCGTACTGCGCGGCACTCATGCGTGACGGCTGGTCCTTCATCAGTCGCCAGTACGCCAGCAGCCCGCCGGCCAAGCCGAACAGCCACCCTCCGCTCCACAAGAAATGCAGCGGCGGTACGAACCATCCGATCAACGCGATGGTCCAACCGATGCAGAGCGCGTAGACGGCTCGGACGTTGACGCCGCCGGTGTACGAATACACGCCTCCCGGCGTATAGAGCTGAGCGAGATCCAACCGGCGCGCTCTCACCAGCCAATAATCGGCGATCGCGATCCCGTCGAGGGGGCCAAGCAGAGCCCCATAGGTCCCCAGCCAGACGAAGATGTAGTTGCTGAATTGCGCGAGTACGAACCAGGGCTGCATGGCAAGGCTGAGGATGCCGGTCATCACGGCGCCGACGGCGAAGGTGATCCGCCGCGGCCACACATTTTCGAAAGCGCGGGCCGGCGCCATCACGTTGGCCCCGACGTTTATCGTGACCGACGAAAGTATGACGATGAGGCCGGCGACGATGACGGCGACGGGCGGAAAGCGCAAGATCAGTTCCACCGGGTTCCATAACGCCTTGCCGAACACGAGCACCGTCGCCGAGGTCACCGCAATACCCACGAACGAGAAGGCCGCCATGCTTAAGGGCATCGACGCCGCCTGGGCCAGCATCTGACCCCGCTGAGACCGCGCGTAGCGCGTGTAGTCCGGAATGTTTAACGCCAGGGTGGCCCAAAAAGCGATGACCCCGATGACCGATGGGTAAAACGCCCTCCAGAACGTTGCGCCGTGGATCTGCGCCGGGGCCGACAGCATGCCGCCAAAGCCGCCGGCGCGTACCGCGGCCCAGCCGAGCAGTACCAGGCTGCCCACCGCCAAAGTTGGGGCCGCGACGACCGCGAGCTTACCGATCGCTTGCGGCCCGCGCATCGCGATAGTCACGTTGATGGCCCAAAATAACATGAAAGCCAGCAGCAGATGGATCGCGATCGCGTTCCAGCCGCCAAACACTCGGCCCAATATGGCGTCGACTGCTTGACCACCGAACCAAGCGTTGATTCCGAACCAGCCGGCGGCGATGACGGCACGCGCAAGCGCCGGGATGTGAGCGCCTCGAGTGCCGAACCACAGGCGGGCGAAGACGGGATAAGGGATGCCGAACTTAGTACCGGCGTGCGAGACCAATAGGATGGGGAAGAGCACGATGCAGCTGCCGGTAAAGATCGTCAGCACCGACTCCCACCAGTTCATCCCTAAGGCGATCATGCCGCTCGCCAGGGAGTAAGTCGGCAGGCAGATGCACATGCCGACCCATAACGACGCGAATTTGGAGCTGTGCCAGCTATGCTCGGCCAGTGTGCACGGGCGCAGATCGTCGTTCCACAGCGATCGATTCTCGCTCGCTTGGACCTGGGCCGCATCCGACAACACGACGACGTCGCCGGCTGCGACCTGGGAACCCATCTCTACTGGGAAGCCATCTCTTGATACGTCTCGGGCCGGCGGTCGCGGTAGAATTGCCAGACATCGCGCACCTCGCCGATCATCTCGCGGTCCATCTCGCCTATCACGACTTCGTCCTTGTCCCTGCTGCCAATGGCAACGAACTCACCACGCGGATTCACGAGGTATGCCTGACCGTAAAACTCGCCCATGTTCCAAGGCGACTCCCAACCCACTCGGTTGATTGCGCCGACGTAATAACCGTTGGCCACGGCATGCGCCGGCTGCTCCAGCTTCCATAGGTGCTCGGACAGGCCGGCGACGGTCGCTGACGGGTTCAACACGATCTCGGCACCGTGCAAGCCCAGCAGCCGAGCGCCTTCGGGAAAATGGCGGTCGTAACACACGTAGACGCCGACCTTCGCGAACTGGGTGTCGAACACCGGATAGCCCGCGTTTCCGGGTCGAAAATAGAACTTCTCCCAAAAACCGCAGGTCGGCGGCCCGGCTTGGACCTGCGGCAAGTGGTGCTTGCGATACTTGCCGAGATATTTGCCGTCCGCGTCGATGACCGCCGCGGTGTTGTAATAGACGCCCGCTAGTTCTTCTTCGTAGAGCGGCACGACCAGCACGATGCCGAGCTCCCTTGCCAGGTCTTGCATCAACCGCGTCGTGGGACCGTCGGGCACCCGCTCCGCCGCGGCGTACCACTTCCTGTTCTGCTCGGTGCAGAAGTACGGGCCGTAGAACAGCTCTTGCAGGCACACGATCTGCGCGCCGCTGGCTTTGGCTTCACGGATCATGCGCACGTGCTTTTCTATCGCGGCCTCTTTGTGGGCTTGGACCGGCTCGTCACCGTCGACGTCGTGATGCGCTTGAATGAGGCCGATCGTTATCTTAGGGTCCAAATCTAGGGAGCCTCCGCGGCCGCGATAGCTTACAGTTGGATGGGAAAGAACTTAGCGCTCTTTTGAAAGACGCCGGATCCAGCGCTGCCCGTGAAGCGCCCGTTCTCCACGATCTTGCTGCCGCGCAAGAAAACGCTGCGCGGTTTGCCGGTCACCTGCATTCCTTCGAAGATGTTATTGTCGACGTTCATGTGATGGTCGGCAGCGCAAATCGTGCGCGCCGCGCCGGGATCCCAGATGAGGATATCCGCGTCGCTTCCCACAGCGATCGTTCCCTTGCGTGGATACAAGCCGAACAGCTTGGCCGCATTGGTCGAGGTCAGCGCGACGAAGCTGCTCAAACCTATAACGCCCGCGTTGACGCCGTAATGGAACAAAATGGCCATACGATCCTCGATCGTCGGCGCGCCGTTGGGGATCTTGGAGAAATCGTCGCGCCCTAATTCTTTTTGCTTCGCATGATTGAAAGAACAATGATCCGATGCCACGGTGTGCAGATCCATGTTCTTGAGCTTGCAGAGCAGAGCGCTCTGGTCGGCTTTGCCGCGCAGCGGCGGCGACATGACGTAGTTGGCCCCCTCGAATCCAGGCCGCTCGTAATCCGATGAATCGCACACCAAATACTGCTCGCATGTCTCGCCGTAGACCGGCAGGCCCCATTTACGCGCTTCGCTTACCGCGTCGGCCGCCATCGCGCACGTCACGTGGACCACGTACAGCGGGGCCTGCGCCATTTCCGCAAGGCGGATCGCGCGCCAGGTGGCTTCCGCCTCGGCCTGCGGCGGCCGCGTGAGCGCGTGATGTTTGGGCTCCTTGCGGCCGGCTGCGCGCGCCTCGTTGACTAAGACGTCGATGACGTCGCCGTTTTCGGCATGCACCTGCACCAAACCACCGTGCCGCGCGCACGCCTTGAGGACCTTGAACATCGTCTGATCGTCGACTTGCAGCACGTTCTTATAAGCCATGAAGACCTTGAACGAGCTGACGCCTTCCGTCTCGATGATCTGGGGGATCTCGGCGATGATTTCGTCTCGCCCATCCGCCACGGATACGTGAAAGGCATAGTCGATGACGGCTTTGCCGCGCGCTTTCTTGTGCCAGGTGTCCAGCGCTTCGCGCAGGCTCTTATCCTTTTGGTGCAGGGCGAAATCGATGATCGTCGTCGTGCCGCCAATCGCGGCCGCCGTGGTGCCGGTCTTGAAATCGTCGGCGGTGATCGTGCCGCCGAACGGCATGTCGAGATGCGTATGGGGATCGATGCCTCCAGGCATGACCAAGCAGCCTTTGGCGTTGACTAGCTCGTGCCCGGCGCGCGGGATGTCCTTGGCCAGCGCGGAGACGACTTCTCCCTCTAAGAGCACATCGGCGAGGCCCACGTCCCCCGCCGTCACGACCGTGCCGCCGCTTATGATTGTCCCCACCTAACGCGTCTCCAGCCCGGCCAAGGCTTGGCGCTGTTTCCAGGATTGCGAAGGTTCGCCGGTATCGACTTCCAGCATGTGGATGCAGTCCACCGGACAGATCATCGCGCACAGATTACAGCCGACGCATTCAGATTCGTCCACGACGACTGTGTCACGGCCATCCGAGCTCACCACCCGGTCGATGCATTGGTGGGCAGCGTCCTCGCAAGCAATGTAACACTTGTTGCAGTGAATGCAAACGTCCTGATCGATGCGAGCCACGACCTTGTATGCGAGGTTGAGATTTTCCCAGGTGGTCATCCGGTCGACGGATTTGCCGACGATGTCGCCGGCCGATGCGATTCCGCGTCCGTCCAAGTAGTTGTTCAGGCCGTCGATCATGTCTTCGACGATGCCGAAGCCGTGATGCATGACGGCGGTGCACACCTGCACGTTGGTCGCGCCCATCAGCATGAACTCGACGGCGTCTTGCCAGCTGGCGATGCCTCCGATTCCAGAGATCGGGATGCCGACCCGCTCATCGCGCGCGCATTCGGCTACCATGTTGAGCGCGATCGGCTTGACCGCAGGACCGCAGTATCCGCCGTGCGAGCTCTGGCCGTCGACTTGGGGAATGGGCTTCCAGCTGTCCAGGTCGACGCCGATGAGGCTGTTGATCGTGTTGATCATGCTGACCGCGTGAGCTCCTCCCTCCACGGCTCCCCGTGCGGTATGGCGGACGTCGGTGATGTTCGGCGTCAGCTTGACGATGACCGGCACTCGCGAGACCTCGACGACCCAGGCGGTCGTTTGCGCAACCAAATCGGGGATCTGGCCGACCGCCGACCCCATGCCGCGCTCGGACATGCCATGCGGACAGCCGAAGTTCAGTTCGAAGCCGTCGACACCGACGGCCTGGACTGCTTTGACGAGTTCGTGCCAGCGCCGCCGCTCGGGCATCTCCATCAGCGACGCCACGATCGCGCGATCCGGAAAGGCGCGTTTCACCTGCTCGATTTCGCGCAGGTTGTCCTCGAGCGGCCGATCCGTTATGAGCTCGATGTTGTTCATGCCGATCATCTTGGTCTGCTTGAAATCCAGTCCGCCGAACCTCGACGTGACGTTGACGATCGGTTCCCCCAAAGTCTTCCAAACGGCGCCTCCCCACCCCGCCTCGAATGCTCGCATCACTTGATAGCCGCTGTTGGTGGGCGGCGCCGAGGCGAGCCAAAACGGGTTTGGGCTACGGATACCGGCGAGGTCAATAGCGAGATCGGCCATGGCTTTCCTCTTCTGCCAACTCGGCATGTCGACTAGGGGCTTGCACTATTGGGCGACGCTGCTTTGAGTTATGGCAGCCGGTGCCTGGCACAACATCCTATGCGCGCTCGCAGCCGCGGTCTTGCCTTGCTCCGCCGCCTCCACCACCATCGCCTCGCGCGATCCTTTGGCAAAGATGCAGTCTCCGGCTGCGAACACCTTCGGATGCGAGGTCCGCAGCGTCTCGTCGACCGCGACGATGCCATGGCTTTGGGCGAGCCCAAAGCCGCCGATGAGATCGCTAAGCCGGCTTTGGCCGGTCGCGCGAATCACTGTCTGCGCCTCGACGACGAACTCCGACCCAGGTATCGCAGCGGGCAATGGCCGCGCTAAAGTTCCGGACGGGCGCCCTGGCGCCGTCCGGACGAACTCCACTGCCCTGACCATCGGCCCCTCGCCGAGCATGCGAATCGGTGTGCAGTACCAGCGGAATTCGACTCCCTCGTGCTTGGCAAAATCGTATTCGAACGGATACGCGGTCATGTCGCTTTCGCCGCGACGGTAATACATCGTGACCCTGGGCGCTCCCAAACGCTTTGCACAGGTCAGCGCGTCGATGGCAGTATTGCCGGCACCGATGACCGCGACGCTTGGCCCGGGCGCCCGGATACCGTCACCGCATTTCGCGCGCTCGATGAATTCCAAAGCGTCCCACACGCCGTCCAAATCCTCGCCGGGAATGCCGAGTGGCGGAACGCTGCCCATGCCGCAAGCTAAAATGACGGCATCGAATCGAGCGATCAGTTCGGAGGGCGCGACGTCGTCGCCAACGCTAACTCCGGTGTGGACATCGACCCCCAGCTTCAGCACCTGCTGCGCCTCCCAGAGCGCGACATCCATGGGCAGACGAAAGGGCACGATGCCGTACGTATTGAGCCCGCCCAAAGCGGGGTTTGCGTCGAAGATCGTCACGGCATGGCCAAGGCGGCGAAGCTCACGAGTCGCGGATAATCCGGCCGGTCCGGATCCGACGATAGCGATATTCTTCCCTGTGGCGCGCCCCGGTTGAAAGAGATCGACACCTGACTTCACCAGCCAATCGGTGGCGTAGCGCTGCAGGTCTCCGATCCGAATCGGCCGATCATCGTCGGCATAGACGCACGCGCCTTCGCACAGGTCCTCGGTGGGGCAGACACGCGCGCAGCTCGCGCCCATCGGGTTGGCCTGCATGATGACGCGCGCGCTGCCTTTTAGGTTTCCGGTGCCGATCTTTTGGATAAAGGACGCCACGTCGATGTGGGTCGGGCATGCCCGCGTACAGGGAGCGTCGTAACAGTTCAGACAGCGGTTGGCTTCGGCGAGCACATCCAGCTCGGAAAGCTCGGCGTGGATGGACGGGCCGAGCGACGTTTCTCGCGGCGCGCGTTCGAGATCCATGCTATTGCGGAGGTCGCTTCGGCGGCCGCCCTACCATCGCGAGATCGTCACCTTTTGCTGCGTGTAGAACATGACGCCGTCCTTGCCGTGCACGCGTGCATCGCCGTACATCGATTCTTTGACGCCCCCGAACGGGAAAAACGCCATCGGGGCCGCGACCCCGATATTCACGCCCACCATGCCAGTCTCGATGCGCGATGAAAATTTGCGGGCCGCTCCGCCGCTCTGCGTGAAGATAGAAGCGGCGTTGCCGTACTCGGATGCGTTCGCGAGCTCGATAGAGCTGTCGAGGTCCGGGGCTCGAACGATAGAAAGCACCGGACCGAATATCTCCTCACGGGCGATCGAAGCCTTCGGGTCGACGTGGTCGAAGACGGTGGGCCCGAGAAAGGTGCCTTCACCTTTCGGTGCGTCGGCCGCCCTGCCGTCATGAACGAGCTTGGCACCGCTCTTTATGCCTTCGTCGATGTAGCGCTCGATGCGAGCCTTCGCTTGCGCGCTGATGACCGGGCCCATGCCGGTTTTTTCGTCGGTCGCCGAGCCAAGCGTCATCCGCTTGCATGCAGTGTCGAGCAAGGGCACAAGCCGTTCTCCGGCTTCGCCGACGGCGATCACGACCGAACCAGCCAAGCAGCGTTCTCCTGCTCCGCCGAACGCCGACGACATAATGCCGGAAACGGTGCTCTCGTTCACCCCGTCGGGCATGACGACGAGGAAGTTCTTGGCACCGCCGAGGGCCTGGACACGTTTACGGTGCGCGATTGCCATGGCTTGCACCGATTTCGCGACCGCCGAAGAGCCGACGAACGAAATGGCGCGCGTGTCGGGATGGCACACCAGCGCTTCGACCGCTTCCCGCTCGCCATGCACCAAGTTGAAGACCCCGTCGGGAAAACCGCATTCCGCGAATAGTTCGCCGATGCGAACCGCTGTCAGCGGCGTCAGTTGAGACGGTTTGAGCACGAATGTGTTGCCGGCGGCGATCGCGATGGGGTACATCCACAGCGGCACCATGGCGGGAAAGTTGAACGGCGTGATCCCGACGCACACGCCGAGCGGCTGGCGGATGGTCTGGGAATCGATATCGCGGGCGATGTTCTCAAGGCTGTCGCCCATGAGAAGCGACGGCATGCCGCAGGCGAATTCGACCATCTCGATGCCGCGCCGTACCTCGGCCCTGGCATCGGCCAGAGTCTTGCCGTTCTCTTCACAAACCAAGCGCGCGAGCTCTTCTCGGTTTTTTTCAAGCAGTTGCGTAAAAGGGAACAGCTGCCGCGCACGTTCGACCACCGGCACATCGCGCCAAGAGCGAAAGGCCTTGTGCGCGGCCGCGATGGCCCGATCAATCTCGTCGCGCGTCGACAACGGCACGCGCGCGAGCGCATCTCCGCTTGACGGGTTCGTGACCTTGACGTATTCGCCGGCGGATTGGAGCCAAGAATCACCGATCCGCATCGGAAGATTTCGAGCTGGCGCTAAGGTCTGCATCGCGGTTTGCCTTTCTCACTTTCGCCGGAAGACGATTTCAAGGACCGCCCTTACTTGCTCCGCGGGCAACTGCACTACGCCCTCTTTTAGAGCCGATAGAGTTTCGCCCGGCCCGAGCACGGCCCTCCGCTAGGCGGCGTAACGCCCTTGAGTTCGCTGCCTTTTCGTCGGGGTCAGCGAGATAGCGGAGCGGATACGTCGGCTGGGGCGCCGCGCTTAGCGCGGCGCTGCGCCATCCGTTCTTCGAAACCGGCAACCAAAATATAGAGCAACGGCACGATGAAGAGATTGAGCACCGTCGAGAGGATCATGCCGCCGAAGACGGCCGTCCCCAACGAATGACGGCTTGCTTGGCCGGCACCCGTGGCGAAGACCAGCGGAGTGATGCCGAATATGAAAGCGAGCGAGGTCATCACGATCGGTCGGAAGCGGGTCTGCGCTGCTTCGAACGCCGCCTGGACCAAAGGCACGCCGCGCCGGCGCAGCTGATTGCCGAACTCCACGATCAAAATGCTGTTCTTGCTCGCCAGACCGACGAGCATTACCAGCCCGACTTGCGTGAAGATGTCGTTTTGCAAACCGCGTATCCAAATGGCCGTCAGGGCACCGAGGATCGCAAGCGGCACGGCCGTGATGATGATGAACGGGTCCACGAGGCTCTCGTACTGCGCTGCCAACACCAAGAACACGAAGACGACCGCAAGGCCGAAGATCAGCAGGGTCAGGCGACCGGCCTCTATCTGCTCGAGGGAGGTGCCGGTCCACTCATACCCCATGCCCGACGGTAAAATCGTCCGCGCCAGCGCTTGCATCTCGGTCACTGCCTGACCCGTGGATGTGCCTGGTCCCGGCTGCCCGTTCAACTCGACGGAGCGGAAAAGATTGTAGTGCGTGATGAACGGCGGACCAAGCGTTTTCGACAACGTCGCGAACGCGCTCAGCGGCACCATCGTGCCGTTGCCTGAGCGGACATAGATGCCGTTGATGTCCGCGATGCGCGCCCGGGCGGCCGCGTCACCTTGCACGTAGACGCGGTAAGGCTTGCTGCCGTAGTTGAAATCGTTGACATAGTCCGAGCCCAGCAATACATGAAGATTGGAATAGACGTCGTCGAGCTTTATGTTGAGCGATTTGACGGCGTTACGATCGATGCTGACGAGGACCTGCGGGCTGTCCGTTCGGAACGACGTGAAGACCGAGCGCAGCTTCGGATCCGTATTGCCCCGGTATTCGAATGCGCCGGCCGCCTGTGCTAGCGCCTGCAGACCCAGATTGGTTTGATCTTCGATCTGAAAGTCGAATCCGCCGATGTTGCCGACTCCCTGGATGGCAGGCGGGTTGAAGGCGAAAGCCGACGCTCCGGTGATGCCGAAAAGTTTGCCCCCGATTCGCCCTAAGATCGCCGCCATTGAGTGGTCCCGGCCACGACGCTGTGACCACGGCTTGGTGCTGGCG
>JACRUD010000166.1 GCA_014304875.1 Vulcanimicrobiota bacterium | reverse complement strand
AGCTTGCGGCAAGCGGCACGAGCATCATCATGGCATCGTCCGAATTGCCGGAGGTTTTGGGCATGTCGACCCGCATCGCGGTCATGCGGACGGGCCGCGTCGTTGCGACCTTGGCGCGCGATGAAGCGACGCAAGAATCGATCATGCGCCTGGCCACCGGAGCTCAAGCGGCTTAGCCCGATGCAGGAAGCGGAAGCCGGAGCGCTGGGCGAACTCAAAGCGGCGCAAGTTGCCTCGGCCAAAAAGCGCGGTGCCCTCCTACGTGGTGCCGGCTTGACCACCGGCTTGGTCGTTTTGCTCATCGTTCTCAACGTCGCCACGCACGGCAATTTTCTCGCTCCCGGAAACGTCATCAACGTCCTGCGCCAGATCTCCGTCAACGCGATTTTAGCGGTCGGGCAGACTTTCGTCATCATAACGGCTGGAATCGATTTGTCGGTCGGATCGTTGATCGCGCTGACCGGAGTCCTCATGGCGGGCACGCTCGCCGGTCTGCCGGGCACGCCGTACGTCGCGTTGCTGCTGGCGGCGATCGTCGGCTTGGGCGCGGGCGCGGCGGCCGGATTCGTCAACGGACTTCCGGTCGTCAAGTTCAACCTGCCCCCGTTCATCACAACGCTCGCGATGATGCTGATGGCGCGTGGCTTAGCGTTTCTCTACACCGGCGGTCGGCCGATCGAGATATCCAACGGCCCTTTCAGCGCCGCGGGCAGCGGTTTTTTGTTGCCGACTCTGGGTCACCTCATCAAGATTCCAGGTATTCCTATGCCCGTCTTGATCATGCTCGCCGTCGTGTTGTTGGGAAATTATGCGCTGACGCAAACCCGGTTCGGCCGCTACGTGTACGCCATCGGGGGCAACGAGGAAGCGGCGCGCCTCTCAGGTATCAACGTGTTCCGGACGAAACTCGCCGTCTACCTCGTCTCCGGAGCGCTCGCCGGCCTAGCCAGCCTGCTGCTCAGCGCTCGGCTCAATTCGGGCATACCCCAATCCGGCCAAGGCTACGAATTGCAAGCGATCGCCGCGGTCGTCGTGGGCGGCACGTCGCTGATGGGTGGCCAGGGTTCCATCGGCGGAACTTTTGTGGGAGCCCTGCTCATCGGAATGCTCTACAACCTTATGAACCTGCTCGATATTCAATCTTACGCTCAAGAGGTCGTACTCGGCGCGGTCATCCTAGCAGCAGTGTTGCTCGACGAGTTTCGCAAACGGTATTTTGGGCGATGAGCCGCGCCACCGGCATCGACCGGATCGGGTAAGCAAGCATGGCCGAGCAGATCTGGGAGCGAGTCGACCCGCTGATCAATCGCTGGAAGAAGTTCACGAGCGGTGCAGATGCCGTCCGCTTGGCCGCGGTCGAACATTCGCCGACTTCGGAATTGCAGCGGCTGATCAAGGAGTTCGACGAAGTGCAAAACGACGTCGCGGCTGCCATCGAACGGCTGGAAGAGACGTATGGAGTCGCGGAGACCGGAGACATCGGCGCCGACTTATCTCCGCCGCCGGACCAATCTCACCGCCACCGCAGTCTTGTGGCGTTACGCAGCGCCTGCGCCGAGGCGGCGGAAGAAGTGGCCGACCGCGAAAGAGCTGGGGAGGTTTAGCGCCTTCCTACGCCCGACTCGGCGAGCGTGTCGGCGGCAGGGCGGGCGGCGGCACGTTGAACATCGAAGGTCGGTCGCCCGCGCTCGAGACGCCGATCAGCACGTCGGTGTGGGTCTGCGTGTTGACGTACTCGATCGTCCGCGCGAGCGGGGCGCCGGCATAGCTTTGCTCCCGATAGGTGCCCATCACGATCAGCCGAGCGTTCTCTTCCCGTGCGGCGGCGATGATCGCGGGGCCGGCTTGGCGATCGCGAATCGTCCGGGTCGTGATTTCGAGTCCCATTTTGCGCCCGATCTCGGTGGCTGCGGTCAGCGCTTGGAGCGCCTGGCGGTCTTGCTGCGGTAACTCCGCCGCGATGGGCAACGTCATCGGTACCTCGATGACGTAGATCGCGACTAATTCAGCGTGCTGGCCCTTTGCCATGCGGGCGGCCAAAGCCATCAAGACTTCGGAGTGGATGTCGGCGGAGAAGACCACCAGAATATCGCCCGCGATGCTCTTTGCCTGCTTCGCCGCATCGGCCGCGATTTGCACCGTGCGAGTGGACGGCGGATGGAGCATCCAGTAGATCGTCGCGATGATCGCGCAAAAGATCAGCGCGGCGACGATGAAGCCGGGGGCATGCATTACGGCTGTGGGATCCCCCGCAACTGACAAACGTAAAGGATTCCGCGCCAGACGCCCGCGCCGCAGAGGATGACCGCCACGGCAAAAGCTCCAAGCGTGTGCAGGCCGAACGGAACTTCGCGCACCAAGCGCAAGAGCGCGAGCGCCGCGCACAGCGCCAAACTAAAGGAAGTAAATGCTTTGAACCGTGCCCGGCCGATTGCCATCATTAGCGACATGGCCGGTTCGTGCCCTCGCCGCCGCTGTCCTCGGCAGCGAGCGCCGTCCTCCCCCTTTAGTGCGGCCGCCGTGCGAGGGTCGTGACCGCCGCCGCGTAGTTGCGTCGCGCCGCTGCTAGGTC
>JACRUD010000180.1 GCA_014304875.1 Vulcanimicrobiota bacterium | reverse complement strand
GGTGGCAAGCTGCTCGATGTCGAGGGAAACCCGGACAGCCCGGTGTCTGGCGGTTGCCTGTGTCCCAAAGGGTCGGCTATTTACGGTTTGACCGTGAACGCCGGGCGCTGGACGAACGTGAAATACCGGGCACCGTTTTGCGACCACTGGGAAGAGCGCCCGCTGGATTGGGCGATGAACCGCATCGCTCATCTCGTCAAAGAGACGCGCGAGCGGACTTTCGTCCGCGAAAACGCCGACGGCAAGCGCGTCAACCACACCCTGGGCATCGCTTCGCTCGGCGGCGCGACATTCGGGATTGAAGAAAACTACCTGCTTGGAAAACTGATGCACGCGCTGGGTGTCGTCTCCCTGGAAAACCAAGCACGCATATGACATAGCTCCACGGTGCCCGGTCTGGGCACCTCGTTCGGTCGGGGCGGTGCGACGACGTTCTTGATGGATCTGAAGAACGCGGACTGCATCCTCATCGAGGGCTCGAATTTTGCCGAGTGCCACCCGGTAGGTTTCCGATTCGTCATGGAAGCCAAACGGCGGGGCGCAAAGATCATCCACGTCGATCCCCGCTTTACGCGCACGTCGGCGCTGGCCGACCTGTACGCGCCCATCCGCAGCGGCACCGACATCGTCTTTTTGGGCGCCGTCATCAATTGGATCTTGCGCAACGAGCGCTACTTCCGCGACTACGTGCTCGCGTACACCGACGCGGCGAACATCGTGCGGGACGACTTTATGGACACGGAGGACTTGGACGGCTTGTTCTCCGGCTGGCGCGGCGGCGGCGACAACGGCACAGGCGGCGTGCCCCAAGACTCGACGACCCGCATGGCGCAGCAAGGCGCTGGCCGCTCGCGCGGCGGCGGCGACCCAGCGGGATACGACACGGCTAGCTGGTTTTACGAGCGCGAGCACAGTGCGACCGACGACGCCGCCGACAACTCGGACGGGATCAAGCGAGACCAAAGCCTGAAACACCCGCGCTGCGTGTTGAACGTCTTAAAGCGACATTTTTCCCGTTACACGCCCGACATGGTCGAGGACATCTGTGGGATGCCGCGCGACTCTTTCTTCGAGATCTGCCATGCGCTCGCCGACAACAGCGGCCGGGAGCGCACGACGGCATTCGCTTACGCTGTAGGCTGGACTCAGCACACCGTCGGCGTGCAATTGATCCGCAGCGCTTCCATTTTGCAGCTGCTCCTCGGCAATATCGGACGACCCGGTGGAGGCATCATGGCGCTGCGCGGACACGCCAACATCCAGGGCGCCACCGACATCGCGACGCTGTACGACTTGCTGCCGGGTTATCTGCCGCTTCCCTCAGTCGAGCACGACGAACAGACTCTTGAGGCCTATCTCAAGCTCAACACGAAGCCGACGGGCGGCTGGTCGGATTTCCCCAAGTACATCGTCTCGCTGCTGAAGGCGTGGTATGGAGATGCGGCGACCATGGATAACGATTTCGGTTACGAGTACTTGCCGCAACTGACCGGCGATCATTCGACGCTGCCCACGCAAGTGGCCATGAAGGACGGGCTGGTCAAAGGATACTTCGTCATCGGGCAAAACCCCGCCGCCTCGGGGCTAAACGCAGAGCAAGCTCGTGCGGCCCTGGGCAACCTCGAATGGATGGTCAACGTCGACTCCTACGAGACCGAGACGGCGTCGTTTTGGAAGCGGCCGGGCGCCGACCCCTCGACGATCGGAACCGAGTGCTTCTTCATTCCTGCGGCGACGATTCTCGAAAAAGACGGGACGCTGACCAATACGAACCGCATGCTGCAGTGGCACGACAAGGCGGTCGAACCGGCCGGCCAAAGCAGATCCGATCTATGGTTCGTCCATCAGCTCGGGCTGCGCCTCAAGTCGCTATACGCCGGATCGACTGATGTCAAAGACCGGCCGCTTTTGGCTCTCACCTGGGACTACGAGCACGAGGATGCCAGCGAGCGCATGCGCGGCGAACCATCGGCGCTAAAGGTCTTACAAGAGATCAACGGTTACTTCACCCGTCAGACCGCGCCCGGCCACGCCCGCGAGGCAAGCTGCGACCAGCCTCGAGCGAACAAGCAAGTGGCATCGTTCGCCGATCTCCAAGCCGACGGCAGCACCGCCTGCGGCGCTTGGATCTACACGGGCGTGTGTCCGGACGAGCACACCAATCGAGCGCGCAATCGTCAAGGCGATGATCGGACGGCGTTAGGCTGGGGTTTTGCCTGGCCGGCGAATCGGCGCATGCTTTACAACCGCGCCTCGGCCGATCCCGACGGAAAGCCCTGGAGCGAACGGAAAAAATACATCTGGTGGGATGCGGCCGCGCCCAATCACGACGGCGCTGCCGGCCGTTGGGTGGGAGCGGACGTTCCCGATTTCCCCCCGACGAAACCGCCCGGCACGCCCGCCGTAGCCCGAGCGCGCGGTCTGGACGCTCATTCCGGCGCAGAACCGTTCATCATGCAGCCGGACGGGCGCGCAAAGCTCTTCGTCGGCGCCGGGCTGAAAGATGGTCCGCTGCCCACGCACTACGAGCCGGTCGACTCCGTCATGCCGAACCTGCTCTACAAGCAGCAGCACAACCCCGT
>JACRUD010000033.1 GCA_014304875.1 Vulcanimicrobiota bacterium | reverse complement strand
GCATGCCGCCTATTCCGGAAGTCTGCGTGACTCCCGAGAGGCCTTCTTGAGCGATCATGTCGAAGTGCCGTTGCGGACGAGCGCCGGGCGGATCTGCGCGGAAGTGGTGACACCCTATCCGCCGGGGATTCCAATCTTATGCCCGGGCGAACGCATCACCAGAGAAAGCATCGAATATCTGCGCTTAGAACTCAAAGCGGGCGCCCACATTCAAGGACCTGTCGACACGAAACTGCGCTCCATCCGCGTGCTGCCCGAACGCGCCGAGGGCGGATGAACCCTTGAAAGAAGAACTGAACGCGGTTTCTCCCGGCGATTGGGAACTGTACGCGCTGCTTGCCATCTTTCCGCCGGCGATCCAGCAATCGCTCGCCGCGCTGTCGAATCTGTCGGAGCTGATCGAAGTCGTTCTGGATCTAGGGAGGCTGCCTGAAGCGCGCTTTCCGCACGATTATTGCTTCCTTGCCCAGGCCCACGTCAGCTCGGAGGACATCTCCTACGTCGTGGGTCGGGTCAGCGAGTTCGGGAAAGATAATCGCGCCGGAATCGAGCAGACGCTGCATCGCATCTCTTGCCTTCGCAACCGTAGCGGCAAGATCATCGGCCTCACCTGCCGCGTCGGACGTGCTATCTACGGCACGATCGATATCGTGCTCGATGTCATCCGTTCCGGCAAGTCGATCTTGCTGCTGGGCAGACCCGGCGTCGGCAAGACCACGATGCTGCGCGAAGTGGCAAGGGTTCTCTCGGGCGACCTGCGCAAGCGCGTGGTGATCGTCGACACGAGCAACGAGATCGCGGGCGACGGAGACGTACCGCATGCCGGCATCGGCCACGCGCGGCGGATGCAGGTCGACGAGCCTGCCAATCAGCATGCCGTGATGATCGAAGCGGTCGAAAATCACATGCCCGAAACGATCGTCATCGACGAGATCGGCGTCGAGGCGGAGGCGCTCGCGGCCCGGACCATCGCTGAGCGCGGGGTCCAGCTCATCGGGACCGCGCACGGTATCGATCTCGAAAACATATTGATGAACCCGACGCTCTCCGACCTCGTAGGCGGCATCGGAGCGGTCACGTTATCGGACGAGGAAGCCAGGCGTCGGGGGACGCGCAAAACCGTTTTGGAGCGCAAAGCGCCGCCTACTTTCGACGTGATCGTCGAGATACAAGATCGCCACCGCTTGGCCATTCACTCGCCGGTCGCCGAGGTAGTGGACGGGATGTTACGCGGCCATGAACCGGGGCCTGAGGTGCGCGTCCGCAACGATACCGGCGGAGTCGAAGTCGTCCAAAAGGCGCAGGCGCAAACGGTTCAGACCCGCGACGTGCCTTCACCCCGTCTGCATGCCTACGGGCGAGAGCATCATGAGTTTTCAGATCCCGATGTCGACACAGAGGATGCCCAGAGCGCCGATATCATCCGTGTCTTTCCGTACGGCGTCAGCCGTGCCAAGATCGAGCGGGCGATAGCAAACCTACGCGTGCCGGCGCTTATCGCGCGCACCTGGGACGATGCCGACGTCGTGCTGCCGCTGAAATCACTCGAGCGGCGCGACAGCGGGAAGCTGCGCGATATCGCATCGCAAAACGTTCCGATTTATTCCATAAAGACCAACACGACTGCGCAGATCCAAAATTGCCTCAAAGACCTGTACGACCTTCCCTCTCTCGACGAGGAAGAGCTGGCGCTGCGTGAAGGCGAGGAAGCCGTGTATCGCGTCATGCTGCATGGCACGACCGTGGAACTCTCGCCGCAGTCGTCGTATATCAGGCGGCTGCAGCATCAGCTTGCGGAACGGTATCACCTGCAGTCTCGTTCGACCGGCGTCGAACCGAACCGGCGAGTGCGCGTTTTCAAGGAATCTGCCCGATAGCAGTCGGCCTTTTCGTCACGCTCGAGGGCATAGAAGGGGCCGGCAAGTCGACGCAATCGAAGCTTCTGCACGACTTTCTCGCCGGCACCACGATACCGTTCGTCTTTACTCGCGAGCCCGGCGGCACTCCGCTGGGGGAGAAATTGCGCGAGCTGCTCATCGACCCGCTTGGCCATATGGCGGCCGAAGCCGAGGCGCTCATCCTTAACGCCTCGCGCGCCGAACTCGTCGATAAGGTGGTGGAACCGGCGCTGCGCGAGGGCCAACTAGTCGTCTGCGACCGCTTCTGGGATGCGACCATCGCGTATCAAGGCTTTGGCCGCAAGTTGCAGCTTGGGACGCTGCTCCGCCTGACCACGTTCGCGGCGCGCGGCTTGACGCCCGATCTGACGCTGCTATTGGAACTGCCGGTCGCCACGTCGCGCAAACGACTTGGCCGCAGAACCGGTTTCGCGGACCGCCTGGAAGGCGAGCCTTTGGATTTTCACACCCGGGTCGCACACGGTTACCGGCGCCTGGCTGACGCGCAGCCCGAGCGCTTTATCGTCATCGATGCCACGCGGCCGCAGGCAGAAATCGCGCTCGATATACGAACTCTAGTGCTGTCGCGTTGGCAAGCACGCGATCTTGGAGAAAAATGACCACGGGGCCGCCACTAAAGTGGCGGCACTACATTGCAGCGAGCGAGCGCAACTCCATTTCCAGCCATGCGAAAAGCGTCGCGGGCGGCACGTTGGTCGTCGCGATGCGCGCGGCTTCGTCGATCGCCATGAGGCAGCGCACGGTCTTCGAAGCGGCAGCGGGCCCGAACGCGCGCCACACGGACCGGCAATCATCCAACGCCTGCATGTCGACGATGGCTCCCTCCCCGGCGATCGCGCCCGCCATGAAGTCGCGGACGACGAGACGCGACTGACGGATGACCTCGTGCAACACTCCTTTGGGGTCGTCTTTTCCCAAGTCCGGTGCTTGGGGAAGCTGCTTCGGGCCGGTCAGACATCCCACGATCCAACGCCGAGCGGCTTGGCGCAACGCGGTGCGTTCGGTATCGTGGTCGGCAAGCGCATCACCTAGACTGCCCTGAGCACGGCGCGCGATGACGGCAGCGTCCGCCGGCGTGTCATCGCGCAGATCGACCAGCGCCCGAGCGATCTCCGTCTCGTGCAGAGCATCGAAGCGCACCATCGTCGTCCTAGAACGAACCGTCGGCAAAATGAGATCGGGCCGTTCGGTGGTGAGCAGGAATAGTTTTCCGGGTCGCGGCTCTTCGAGCTCTTTGAGCAGAGCGTTGTACGCTTCATCCCGATTGGGAGTGACCCGATCGAAATCAGGCACGATGCAAACCAGTCGGCCGCCCTCGTAGCTGTGAAGCTCCATCAGCCGTCGAACCTTGAGGCTCGTCTTTATCCCCAGGGTATCGGTCTTGCGGTCGCTTCCCGAGGCTTCTTCGTCCGCAAGCCGGATAAAGGCCAGATCGACAAGGATCGTGTCCCCGGACGAACCTGCGATGCCGCGCCGACAAGGCGGACACTGGCCGCAGTAGCCCGTCGGGAAAGAGGCCGGGCGCTCGCAATGCAGCGTCAGGGCCAGAACGGACGCGAACGTCCTCTTGCCGACACCGCGCGGTCCGCAGAAAAGGTACGCGTGTCCTAGTCCCCCGGCGCCAAGGCGCCGGAAATACTCGACGACCCGCCGCTGACCAACAAATGGAGGGGGGCGCGAGCCGACCGCGGGCGAGAGCATGTTTTAGCCCAGGCGAGCGCCGTGCAAAGCGGTGCCGCAATTGCAGGCGCGCTCGCGCGGCATGCGCTCCGCCATCGCGAGGATGACTCGCTTCACGCGTTCGTTATTGGCGTTGAAGACCTCGATCACCGACTCGTGCGTCACGGGTCCGATGCCGTCGCCTTCGGCAAGGCCGACATCGTAATCGGTGATGAGCGCGATATTCGCGTAACAGATCTGCAGCTCGCGGGCCAGGTACGCTTCCGGGTATTGGGTCATGTTGATGACCTCCCAGCCGAGCGACGAGTACCAGCGGCTCTCTGCGACCGTCGAGAAGCGGGGCCCTTGGATGGTGACCACGGTCCCGGTCTCGTGCACCGTGATGCCGTCTTCTCTGGCGACCGCGATCGCTAATTCGCGCATCTGGGGACAATAGGGGTAAGCAAAAGAGACGTGCGTCGTGACGGGCCCATCGAAAAATGTGTCCTTGCGAGAGTTCGTCCGATCGACGAGCTGATCGGACACCACGAAGTCCCCCGGTTTGACCGATGCTTTCAGCGACCCCGCCGCGCACGGCCCGATGATGCGCTTGACGCCGAGCGCGCTCATGGCCCACAAGTTGGCGCGGTAGTTTATCATGTGCGGAGGAAGCGAGTGACTCTTGCCGTGACGCGGCAAAAACGCGACCTGCCGGCCGCCGATCTCTCCCAAGGCAACCACGTCGCTGGGTGAGCCGTAGGGCGTTTCTACTTTTACCTCTCGCAGGTGCTCGAGCAGAGAGTAAAATCCCGACCCACCGAAAACGCCGATCTCAGCGGCCTCTTGCATGCGCCCTATTCCTTGAAATCGCTCGGTTTGAGGCCTTCGATGTACTTGTGAAACCGCTGCATCTCTTCTTCTTCCGACTTCTTGTCGTAAACGGATTCCTCAAGCACGATTTTGTCCGTCACGAAGATGGGTGCGTCGGCCCGCAGCGCAAGTGCGATGCAATCGCTTGGCCGCGCGTCGATCTCTTGATTTTCGCCGGCAGATTCGACGACCAGTTTCGCGAAAAACGTGCTGTCCTTGATGTCGTGGATGATGATCTTGGTCAGTTTGGCGTTGAGGTTGTCTAAAATTGCTTTCATGAGATCGTGCGACAACGGCCGCGGCACCTGCTGTCCTTCCAGCGCTAAGGCGATCGCCGTCGCTTCAAAGGGGCCGATCAGGATGGGCAAATATCGTTTGTCCTCCATGTCCTTGAGGATCACCACGGGATCGTGGGTGAGCAAGTCGATGCCGAGTTTATCCACCTTCATCTGCCGCATGGAGCTTCAACCGCCTCTTCATGCGTGTGGGAAACCGGCGGTCGCCGCCGCTGCGGCCCGCACGCACGCCGCACGCACAGGGAATCAAGCGTGGCTTTCGCGGCACAAATTTGCGGTTCCTATCGGCGCGCACGCCCGCAGGACCGCGCCGCCGCTGGGTTGAAAGCGGCGCGCCACAGTTTGAAGAAAACGTTCTTGTTCCCCGATGTGGCGGCGTTCATAGCCAACCCGCTGATCGTTAGACCGAGTTTCCTCGACGTCGTCGCCGGTCACCTCGCGATCACGATCGTCGCGTCCATCGGCGCCTTCTTGGCATGGCGTCTCGCGGTGGCGACAATCGATCGATTTTTCGCGCGACGCTTCATCTCCCGGCTCATTCCACGGGTCGCCACGTTCTCGAGCCTCGCCAAATCTATCGCCGCCGTTGTGGTCGTCGCCGCGCTGGCGCTGCTCCTGCTCAACATCTGGTCGGTGAATGTCGCCCCCGCACTGTGGTCCGCGGGGATCATCACAGCAGCATTTGCGTTCGGCGCTCAAGCCACCGTGCGCGATATTCTGACCGGCTTTTACTGCCTGGTCGAAGATCAATACGATGTCGGGGACCGCGTCGAAGTGACGACCCCTAACGGAGTCGTCGCCGGCACCGTCGATGCGGTCAGTCTCCGTTCGACGCGGATCGTGGACGCTCAAGGCCGGATCACGACCATCCCAAACGGCAACATCGTCTTCCTCACGAACGCGAGCCGGCTTCCCAACCGCACGAGCATCAGCATCCCCCTGCAGTTTCACGCGGATGTGTCGGCGATGCAACAGCGGTTGGTGGAGATCGCGGCCGACGGCGCTGCGGCTCTTGGAGTCGAGCGCAACGACGTCACCGTCAGCATCGACGGCCTGGCCGCCGACGGCGCCACCTTTCGCATAGAATTCGAATCGCCCAAGGCCGACGCCGATACGGCGACGGCACGTATGCGTCAATACGTCGTCGCGCGCCTCCAGGCGCACGGGTGGCTGCCCAAGTGCGCCACCCCGCCCGCGGTTCCCGCGTAGCGCGTGGGGCTCTCTTGCGGCATCGTCGGTTTACCCAACGTCGGCAAATCGACGCTGTTCAACGCCATCACGCGCAGCAGCGTCCCGGCTTCTAACTACCCGTTTTGCACCATCGATCCCAATATCGGAATCGTGCTGGTCCCGGATGAGCGGCTCGGCGTCCTGGCGGAGCTTTTCGCGAGCAAGCAGATCGTTCCGGCGACAACCCAGTTCGTGGACATCGCCGGCTTGGTACGCGGCGCATCCAAGGGCGAAGGTCTGGGCAATGCCTTCCTCTCGCATATCAGAGAAGCGGACGCGCTCGCGATGACCTTACGCTGCTTCGAAGACCGCAACGTCGTCCATGTGGACGGCTTGACTGATCCCTTACGCGACATCGACACGATCAACGTCGAGCTGGCGCTCGCCGACCTTGCAACGGTTGAGCGACGCATCGGAAAAACTCAGCCGCGCGTGAAACAGGATGCGAAGTTGCAGCCCGAGTTGACCGCTCTCGAAGCATTGCAGAGTGCGCTGAACTCCGCTCGGCCGGCGCGCTCGTTTGCGAGCGGGTCGACCGAAAGATCGCTTGCAAAGGAGCTCTCGCTGCTCACCGCAAAGCCGGTTTTGTACGTCGCCAACGTCGATGAGGTGGGCGACGCATCGTCGCCCCACGTCGCGGCGGTGCGAGCGCGAGCGGCGTCCGAACATGCCCAATGTATCGTTCTGTGCGCCAAGCTTGAAGCGGAGCTTGCGGGGCTTCCCGAGAACGAAGCCGCTACTTTCGCCAAGGATTTCGGCTTGGAGCGGAGCGGACTGGACCAACTGATCTTGGCAGCCTATCGCCTGCTCGATCTTATGACTTTTCTAACGGCCGGAGAGAAAGAGACGCGCGCCTGGACGATAGCGCGCGGAACGAAAGCGCCCGAAGCTGCGGGGACCATCCATAGCGACATCCAGCGCGGATTCATCCGGGCCGAAATCGCATCGTACGATGATCTGGCCCGTCTGCGCAGCCTCGCGGCGGTACGGGACGCGGGGCTATTGCGCGTCGAGGGACGCGATTACACCATGCGGGAAGGTGACGTCGTGAATTTTCGGTTCAATGTCTGAGCGCGAGCGGCAGCCGCGCGATTTGCGGAGGTCATCATGGCGATAATCACGCGAGCCCGCAAAGCGAGGAAGGCGACGGCCATCTCGCAGCAGGCGGAAGAAGCGTCGGTGTTCGGCGAAGCCATCAATTATTTCGATGCCGCCGCAGCCAGCCTCGACCTCAATCCCAACGTCACCCGCATCCTAAAGCATCCGTCCCGACAAGTCATCATCTCGATCCCCTTTCAATTGGACAACGGCGACCTCGAGGTGTTCACCGGGTATCGCGTGCAGTACAGCTTCGCGCGCGGGCCGGCCAAGGGCGGCGTCCGCTACCATCCCGGCGTCAGCTTGGACGAAGTGACGGCTTTGGCTTTTTGGATGACGTGGAAGTGCGCTGTCGTCGACCTACCGTTCGGAGGCGCAAAGGGCGGCGTCACTTGCGACCCCACGAAGCTGTCGGTGAACGAGCTCGAGCGCCTCACCCGGCGTTACGCCGCCGAGATCATCGAGATCATCGGACCGGACAAGGACGTGCCTGCTCCCGACGTGGGCACGAACCCCCAAACGATGGCGTGGATCATGGACACCGTCTCGATGCATCACCGCGCCCACACTCCCGGCGTCGTCACGGGAAAACCGCTGTGCATCGGCGGATCGCGCGGCCGGGTGGAGGCGACGGGCCGCGGCGTCACGATCGCCATCGAGGCGGCGCTCGAAAAGATGGGCAAGTCTTTGGCCGGCGCTACGGTAGTCGTTCAAGGTTTCGGCAATGTGGGTTCCATTACGGCCAAGCTGCTCGCCGAGCGCGGAGCCAAAATCGTCGGCATCGGCGATCAATTCACCGGCCTATCCAACAAGGGTGGTATCGATATCACTGCTGCTATCGCCCACCTCAGCGCGACGACCAACAAGCGACGCAGCCTGGAAGGCCTCGCCGGGTCCGAACAAACGACCAATAGCGACCTGCTCGAGTTGCCTTGTGACATTCTTGTGCCGGCCGCGCTCGAGGACCAACTGACCCAGGACAACGCCGCCAATATCAAAGCGTACTTGATCGCCGAAGGCGCTAACGGGCCCACGACACCGGCCGCCGACCGCATGTTGACCGAAGGCGGCGTCACGATCATACCCGACATCCTGGCGAACGCGGGAGGCGTTACGGTCTCTTACTTTGAGTGGGCGCAAGACCGCATGGGGTACTATTGGCGCGAGAGCGAGGTCAACGACAAATTACGCGACGTTCTGCGCGAGAATTTTGATGCGGTATGGGAAACCGCAAGAAGCCATAAGACCAGCCTGCGCACTGCGGCCTACATGGTCGCGATTCGGCGAGTCATCGACAGTCTAACGACCCGAGGGATCTACGCGTAGCGCGGCGGCGCCCCCGTAGCGGCGCGGCTCTAGTCGCGGCCGCATCGTTGCGCCCCGGTCGCCCGCGGACGGACCTAAAGGTTCGTGACATACCCCCGCAGGGCAGGTCGCGGCCGCGGCACCAGAAGCAACGTCGTTAGGCGCGGCGCTCTCTGGCTCCGTAGTGCTCGTCTAAATACGGGATGATGGAATCGTCATCGTCCAAGACCGTGTCACCGTCAACCAGCACCGGTACGCTCGTCTGCCCCGAGACTTTTTCTACTTCGCTTCGCTGGCCGTGGAAAACGGGAACCTCGACGTATTCATAGCCTAAATTCAGTTCCGCCAACTTTTCCGTCACGCGCCGGCAATACCAGCACCAGGTTGCGCCGTAGAGCTTGATGTTCGTGGGAATCGCCATGCCTGTAACGTTCCCGCTTCCTAGGGCGTCGGCCCGCAGGCGGGGAAGTTCGCGACCATGGACGCCAAGACCGTGCAAGCCAAAATCGATGAATACGTGCGGCCGACCACGTTTCCCGTTGCGGTCAAATTCCTGCGCGACGGCGAGGCACCGCCGCCCAAAGCCAAACGTCCGCTGGCCGATCTCAGACGCCATGTGACCGTCTGTCAGGGCTGGGCGATCGCGCGCCGGTATGGCTGGATGATGGTCTTGCGGCCCGAAGACATGAAATGTCCGTTGGGCGCGCTTATGGCCGGATTTGCGGCGCCGAACGCGTACTATGAAGAGGGCAATTTGTGCGCCGGCATGTACACGGCCGACAATGATGCCGGGGCGCGCAGCGAAGCGTCGGTCGAGAAGTTTCGCACCGGAGAGATCGACGGAATCGTGTTCGCCCCTTTGGCCCGGGCGGATTTCGAACCCGAGATCCTCATCGTGTACGGCAACGCCGCACAGGTCATGCGCTTGGTGGCCGCGGCGGTGTACAAGACGGGCGGGCGGATACGATCCACCTTTGCCGCGCGCATGGACTGCTCCGACCACCTGGTCGTTCCGCTGCGCAGCGATGAACCGCAGGTGATTCTCCCGTGCAATGGAGACCGCATATTTGCCGGCGCGCAAGACGATGAGATGGCCTTTTCCTTTCCCTGGACCAAAGCTGAGGACATCGTCGAAGGGCTCGAGGGAACCCAGAGAGGCGGTATCCGGTACCCGATACCGACGTTTTTGACGTACGAACCGAGCATGCCCAAAAAGTACGAAGAACTCTTGGCCATGCAGCGAGATAAAGCCGAAGGGGCCGCCTACCCGCAGTCGAAGTAGCGTGGACGAGGCGGCGCGGTCGTCGCCCGTTTGCGCAGCGCGCTAACACTCTTTGGCGGTGGCTCAGCATGCCGTATTCCGACCAACCCCGTCCATCGCGGACGTCGCCCCGTCGGCTCCGGCGCATTGCGATGCTGTCGTTCCTCGGGTTCGTCTTGGGTTCAGCGGCACTGCATTTCGTCGCCGGTCCTTTGGTTCGCTCGCTTGTCCCGATGCTTGGGGATAACATTGCGCCCGAAGGGCGC
The DNA here is from genome assembly GCA_014304875.1 of Vulcanimicrobiota bacterium. Lineage (GTDB taxonomy): Bacteria > Vulcanimicrobiota > Vulcanimicrobiia > Eremiobacterales > Eremiobacteraceae > Mawsoniella > Mawsoniella australis. The sequence goes on along the minus strand of JACRUD010000033.1, from coordinate 2,004 downwards.
GTCTCCATCATCACTCTTTCGCAAATGCTGCGCGATCGCCCCACTCCTCGACCAGCGACGACTCCCACTCCGCCGCCCATCGTCGCGCAACGCACTCACATGCACGCAGCTCCGCTGAAATACCGCGAACTGTCAGCCAACCGCATCGTTCTCAAGCCCAACGTCCACCCGCCCGCACGTCGCAAAGTCAAGATCGTGCTAAACCGTCCTCGGCCGCCTGAGCCTACGGAGGCGCCCGAGGCACTCGTCGCGGCTCCGACAGCGGAACCTGCCCAAGTCGCACGCCGCGTCGATTCGTCGGCGCCCGCTGATTCGGGCGGTTCTCAAGATCAGACTTCAGGCTCGATCCAGTGGGGCGATGATAATCCCGCGCGGGTCATCAAACAGCAGCCTCTCGTCGCGGCGCTCGGTCCCGCCAAACGCACGAAGGTGGAAGTCGAAGTCGGTCCCGACGGCAATCCCCTTAACGTCAAAGTCTTGCAGTCGTCGGGAGATGCCGCCCTGGACGAAGCAGCCCTCGAGGCCGCCCGCAGATCATCGTACGCGCCCGCCACGCTCAACGGATTGCCCGTGCACGGCACGTGCATCGTCGAATATCCCGCGGGCGAAACGAACAGCACTTAGGTCGAACCATCGTGGACGCACGGAAGAATCGCATAGTGGCGCGCGCCCATGAAATCGGCTTTGACCTGGTCGGCATCACGGACGCCGCGCCCTTCGTTCACGCGCAGCACGTATTTCACGCCCGGGTAGAAGCCGGTTTGCTGGGTCAATGGAGCTACGGGTCCGATGCCGTGCGGCAGCGCTGTACGCCGACCCAAACGCTCGATGGTGCAAGGTCGATCGTCTGCACCGCCACATCCTATCTGACGGAAGATACGCCGCACGACCCGCATGCGCCGGGACTGCGAGGCGCCGTGTCACGGTATGCATGGGGCCGGGACTACCACCGCGTTCTGCGCGAGCGGCTAGAAGAGCTGGCCAGCTTCATCCGGTTCGAACAACCGGATGCGCGCTGCGTCGCGTGCGTCGATACCGGACCGTTGGTCGACCGAGCGGCGGCGGTTCGTGCCGGGATCGGATGGTTCGGCAAAAACGGCAACGTGCTCACCCGCGACTTCGGCTCGTACGTGTTTTTGGCCGAACTCATCACCGATCTGGAACTGGAGCCTGACGTTCCTTTGCGCAAATACTGCGGGTCTTGCGCGGTGTGCGTTGAGCGCTGTCCAACGGGAGCCATATCGGCAGATGGCGCGGTAGACGCGCGTCGCTGCATCTCCGATGCGATGCAGCTCAAGGGGCCGATCCCGCGTCACCTGCGCAAAGCGATAGGGAATCGGGTGTGGGGATGCGACGATTGTCAGACAACGTGTCCGGTCAACGTCCGCAAGAGCACAACGGCAAGCGGTCGCGGCGACCCCTCCTTTCGGCCGCTGCCCCACGCCGGGCCGTCGGTCGACCTTCCGGCAATGCTGCACATGACAAAATCCGAGTTCCGCGGCTGGTTTGGGCCGACCGCGATGGCGTGGCGCGGCAAAGCCGTGCTGCAGCGCAATGCTGCCGTGGCGCTCGGAAACTCGCGGGACCGCGCAGCGGTTCCGCATCTCGTTGCGGCCCTTGCGGACCGCAAGCCGCTCGTTCGCGGGCATGCCGCTTGGGCGCTGGGAGAACTGGGAGGCGAGGACGCGCGTGCAGCGCTGACTCTGCTTTTGGAGAGCGAACCAGACGCCTTTGTTCGCGAAGAAGCCACGCTGGCGCTTCGCAGCGCCGAGGCGTCGGCACGCGCCGTGGCCTGAAGTCCGTGAACGAGCAAAAACTCAGAGAATGACCTTGCCCATCGCCGAGCAGATCAGCTCCATCGCGACCATGGCCGTCATCTTCGACTCGTCCAACTGTGGATTCACTTCGGTCAACTCAAGCGAGTGCGCGATGCGGCTGTCGGCGATCAGCTCCATCGCTAAATGGGCCTCGCGGTAAGTTAGCCCGCCGCGCACGGGCGTCCCC
>JACRUD010000080.1 GCA_014304875.1 Vulcanimicrobiota bacterium | reverse complement strand
ATGTTGCAACGACTCAACGAGCGATTGGACGGCGGAATCTTTTTAAAGAAGGGATACCTCAACACACTAAAAGGATCTTACAGCAAGTCAATAGACAATCTATATTTCGAGACTGCTCGGTGGCCAGCGTACGTGTGTCGTGATATATTGAACGGAGTCGCGGATTACATTTATGCGGCGCCGAGCGTTACGGCGGCGCCGATCCTTTATGAACCGGCCAACGTCGCAATGGTGAAGTTTCTATTAAAAACTTTGTCCACCAATATCCGCCGCGCACTTATGAGTCTCTATCAACCAAAGTGGAACATAGGCATAGTACAGAGACCGGTGACCGACTTCCTTGCTTCGCAAGGATTAGGTGATGTGGACTGGTGTGGTGAGCTACCGAAAGGGCAATACCTTGCGGATCCAATGGCGTTGTCGAGGGCGGGCCTCACTCACGTCCTTTGCGAAAAATACGATTACGAGTCAAAAGGCAGCATCTGCAGAATTACATACGACGGAACGAGTTGGTCCGACTCCCCTGTGCCGTCGATTGAAATACCCACTCATGCCTCATACCCTTTTCTCCTCGAGCGGCGCGGCGAGGTGTACTGTATCCCCGAAACGTTTGAGGCGAAGCAGTCGACCGTTTTTAAAGCCATTGAATTCCCCAACGCCTGGGAGAACGTCGGCGCAATTCTCCATGGATTCAGCAGCGTCGATACCACACCGTTCCAACACGATGGCGGCTGGTGGCTTTTTTGCACTGACGACGATGATGGGCCCAATTATAAACTTCAGTTGTGGTATGCCGACGACTTGCTTGGCCCGTGGAGCCCGCACCCCGCAAATCCCGTAAAGATCGACGTTCGCTCAGCCCGCCCAGCCGGTCCGCCCTTCGTCCACGATGGGACGTTGTATCGTCCGGCTCAGGACTGTTCAAAAGTATACGGCGGTGCAATTACCATAAACAAGATCAGCACACTGACCATGGCAAAATTCGAAGAAGAGGTGATCGCAATAATTCAACCTGATTCGAGAGCGCTATACCCTAACGGAATACATACCCTGTGCTCCGCCGGAAGCATATGTGTCGTGGACGGGCAGCGCAACGAGCTGAAAACCCGCCTAATGTCTCGAGGCATTGGCAAGATAGCGGGTGTTCTGTCTCGGGTCACGTCTAGAACCTAATATTGCCCGGTTTCATAAGCCATAGGTCCTTTCTTGCTGAGAAAGGAGTGAAATCACCGAACCCGTCTAACTTGAGAAGAGTGCATAGTCTGCCCGTTAGCGTCGTCATTCCCGCCTTTAATAGCGAAGCTTATATCGCTGAGGCTCTTGACAGCGTAGCGCAGCAAACATTGCCGGCAGCGGAAGTAATTGTGATCGATGACGGCTCCACTGACAGAACCGCACAGATTGCGGGATGGCTGGGAGCCAAGGTCATACGCCAACAAAACCTCGGGGTTTCTGAGGCACGCAACGCCGGCGTGCGTGCCGCAACGCAGCCGTGGATCGCATTTTTGGATTCGGACGATTGCTGGTTCCCTGAAAAGCTTGAACTACAATGGCGCGCGCTTCAAGGTTGCCCGGAGGCGGGGTTCTGCTTCGGAGATTGGGCGATTTTTGACGAAAAGGGCACGCGGTTCACCCAGTCGTTGACGCGGGTACCGAGCTATCTGGAGGTCAGCCGCAAGGCGACAGAACCCCCACTTGTCTGTTGCGAGCGGCACAGCCTTGCGAGACGGCATCTCGCAGGCAACTTCATAGCCATGTCAACGCTTCTAGTCCGCAAAGACTTGCTGTTAGCGGCCGGCCTCTTCGACGTCAATCTCAGTATGGCAGAGGACCGCGACCTTGAGATGCGCCTGATGACTATATCGACGGCTGCCGTTGTCGAACGGCCGGTCCTGCGGTACCGGCTTCACAGCGGCGGAGCATCTTCAAATCAAATAAAGATGCTGCTTGGCAGGTGCGCCGTCGCCGACAAAGTGTTCGCACAGCCGGCTGCTTATCCTGAAGGCGCCGTTGCGTACTTCCGCGCCGAGAAACCGAGACTCCTTCGCAAAGCCGGCGTCCTTATGATGGAGCAGGGCAACTTTACCGGAGCCGCTCGGATCCTACGCGACAGCTTACGCGGCCGCTATGCGCCGTTAACGCACGCATATTATGTCGCCGCTCGCGCCTTTTCATTACCTGCCGGTCGAGCCTTGTACCGCGCGGTGCGTGGACTGCAGCATGTACTTAAAAAGAATCAGCCAGCTAACGGTTTGTCGGAAGAAATAGTCAGATCGGCAAAGGCTTAACGCTGAATTTGGACTTCAGAACGGGACCCGGGGCGTGCAGTTTACCGACCTACCATTGAAAGCGCCGCGTGAATGGTACGACGAAGCGATGGATCTCTATCGCGGCAAGGTGGCTTCCCGCATTAAGGCGCTCTACAGAGTCGGCAACATTACGTATCCTGGCTTATCTGATTTGGACCTGCTGCTGGTAACGAGTGAGAGCAGGCTCGATAACAACCAGTTCTTTTCTTTCGAGCGCCTGCCGCATCGCCTGCATCGGCTCTTCCTTCATCAGCCGTTCATCATACCGGCCGACATGACATCAATCATAGAGTATACCACTCATAGCCGGCGGGAACTGCTGTACGGCGACGATATTTTCGACGGGAGCACTTCGCTCGAAAATTTCACGATAAATTACTGCAGGTCTTTGGAGTCCTTCTGCCACTATCGCACGTATGTTGCCCGAACAAGACAGCGAGGTTGGGTGTCGGCCCGCATGATGATCGCGGTCGCAAGCGCATTCCGCTTTTCGCTGGCAGATTTCGCGCTAGGCGAAACCGGCATCAGTCCTCAGCGTTATGGCGAACGCATCGATGCGCTGCGCGCGGCCTACTACGAAGAAGTTTCGACGCCACAAGCATTGTTGCAGGAAGCCTGGAGCACCCTGAGCGGAACGGTTGACGACCTCGAACGGCAGCTAAAGGAACGGCTTCCTTTGCGTCCTGGCGAAAGCTCCGCTGAATTCGCCGAAACGTTCGTTAATGGCCAACGGGAGGTGGAGTGTTTAGATGAGAGCCTGGTGCTCCGGCGTAGGGCTATTATTGAAAAGTATCACCGCCGTTTGGCACAATTACGTCTATCGTACGGATTTTTGTTCTACTTGACGGCCTATTCAAGAACGCTTCAACCGTATCGCCAGCGGCCGCTGGTACGGCGCATAGCGCAAGCACGTTACAAGCCGCAACGTCTGATCGATGAATTTAAGCACCGTCTACCTCGGACGCCAGCGCGTTGAGGCAGGAGCAGCACGCGTCGATCCTCTCGAGGATGAGTCTCCTCTCGTCTTCGAGGCGGTCTAAGAGAAACGGCAAGAACGATACGATGTTGCCATCCCAGGCGTCGACCCAACCGTCCATTGGCGGCGGCATGTCGTCCAGGGCGGAGTAGAGATCCGTTATTTTTTGGACCACCGTTACAGGTACGGCTCCAGTCTGTAGCGCCAGTTGTCTCCATTCGTGACGTCGCAGATTGAGCGCCTCAAGCTGCGGCCACTGCCAATCCCAGTCGGAGAATGCACCGGTATGGTCGTCAAAGATCTCCAGCAAGAGTTGCCGCAAGCTTTGAATATAGATGTTGAAGCTGTTTCTGTTCACTCGCAGCTCTTCGCGTAATGCAATCGCGGTTATGGCGCCTTTCACTTTGGACCGTTTCCAGGAGGTAGGGCGCCGGCCTGCAAAATGCACCGCCCACCTCGAATCGGAGCATCATCTCTTTTATGAATCCCCTTAGAAGTTTAATCCCGGAGGAGTGGAGGGCGAGCATTCGTGGCTTTCAGCTTGAGCTGAATCATGACTGCCGAAATGCCGTCGTTCTTGCAGGCACCGGTAGAAGTGGTACGACCTGGGTTTCGGAGTTTATAAACTACGACAACTCGTATCGCGATATGTTCGAACCGTTTCACCGTCTTCATGCGCCGCACGGAAGCTACTTTTTCTACGGTCTTTATATGCGACCGGACAGTCGAGATCCGGATTATCTCCAAGCGGCCGGCCACGTTCTGACCGGAAGGCTTCACCGTCACTACAGCGATAGGTTCAATAAGCGTCGCATCAGCAGTCGCAGGCTGATAAAAGAAGTGCGCGCCAACTTGTGGCTGAACTGGCTGCATCGTAACTTTCCGGGTGTCCCGATCATATTTATCTTGCGCCATCCATGTGCCGTCGCAAGTTCGCGAGTATTTATGGACTGGCCCAGCCGGTTGGGCCAATTCCTTTGTCAGGATGAACTGACGCATGATTACTTGGCGCCGTACGTCGAGGAGATAAGGAGCGCGCGGACGCCGTTTGAGCGCCACGTATTCGTCTGGTGCATCCAACACTACGTGCCGTTGCGGCAATTCAGCGCGGGCCAGGTACACCTGATGTTCTACGAGGAATTGTGCTCAAAACCTAGGCCGACAATTTCACAAATGTTTTCGTTTTTGGGACGACCCTTCGACCATGCCGTGTTCGGCCGCCTGGAGATGCCTTCGTCGATGAGCCGCCGCGACAGCGCGGTTGCGCGGGGCCAAAGAAACCGGCTGGTGGACGCTTGGCGAGAGCACGTTTCAGCATCGGAGTTGCGCCGGGCCGTTGAAATACTGAACCTGTTCGGCCTGGATCGAGTCTATAACGAAGATTCTATGCCTGATGCCCGCGTCGCAAACACGATCTTGGAACAGAACGCCTAAGAATGCACGTCAACTTTATTGTTGACACGTGAGCTGTAGCGAGCTCCGCCTTTTTCGTCGCGGGCGTGGGCCGCAATAGCGTGGCGACGGTTGCACAGGCTATCGACCCAGCCAACCGCTATCGCGACATGTTCGAGCCGTTCAACAAGCACGAGGTCTACGCATCACGACATTTCAACAGCTGGTTGTATCTGCGCCCCAGCGACCCGGCCGCGCGCTATGCCAACGTGATCGGAAAAGTGGTATCCGGAAAGTTGCACGAGCGCAGCGTGGATCGCTGGAATCGCCGCACGGTTTATACTAAGCGGCTGATCCGGGAAACGCGCGCCAACCTATGGCTGAAGTGGCTTACAAATACTTTTCCCGATCTCACGATGATTTTAGTCTTGCGTCATCCTTGCACTATCGCCAGCGGAAGCCTGTTGCTCGAACGTATGGATCGGTTCTCGTCCCTTCTCAGCCAGCCTGACCTGATGCAAGATCATCTGCAACCTTTCAAAGATGTATTGGCAAACGTCAACGACAAGTTCGATAAGTACGTGTTCTCGTGGTGCATCCAGCACTACGTCCCATTGCGTCAGTTTGCACCCGGCCAACTCCACCTGGTCTTCTACGAAACTTTGTGCGCGCAGCCCGAAATCGAGCTCTCTAAGTTGTCCACGTTGGTTCGGGGATCTTTCGCCAGCGGTCTGTCCGAAGAAAAGGCGGACCGCCTTACTAATCTACGCCGAAAGGCCGAATTGCTAGATCCATGGCGCAAGCACCTCACCTCACATCAAATCCGCCGCACAGTTGAGATATTGCGCATTTTTGGGCTCGACAAGATTTACTGCGAGGAGACGATGCCTGATATTGCGGCAGCGTACCGTTTTTTGGAAGCTGCGGCGCGCTGATGCCTTGGACGCTCGCCGATGACTTCGATCGCTGGGTTAACGGAGTAGACTTGTCTTGGAGAGATGATTTGCTGCACCGATCGGGCACGTTTCGGTCGGCCGCGACAACGCCGGTCGTGCCACTTTACCCGGATGGCGGCTCTCCGATCCCTTTCGAGCAAGCCGGTTATGCGGCGGATTCTCCCCGCCACTTTTCTGCTCCCACTCTAATCGATATGGGGGCGCCGGTCTATCGTATAGTAGTCCACGGAAGTCAGGCCACGGATAGGGCCATTCTAGATTTCAGCGACGTGGATATCGCAGTTATTTTGGATGATTCCAAGCAACATTCCCCAGCCGAACTCCGACGGGCCGTCGTGGGACTGCGGGGCCTTTTGAGGGCCGTTTACGCGTACGATTCTCTAATGCACCACGGTTTGATGTTCTACCCGCGCAGCGGCTTAGACGCTTACGACCAAAGCTTTCTGCCGCTGGAAACGTTGAAGCGGTCAAGGACCTTAGTCGGCGACTGCAAGCTCGAAGTGATTCAAGTCTCCGCAAACCGGTCAGCCCTGGCGTCGCGGCTGCGCAATTCCATCGCTTCGTTGCGCCGGAACTTTCAGCGCGGCGATTATCGCCGCAGTGACTTCCATCTAAAGCGCGTCCTGTCTGGGATATTGCTGCTCCCTGCCTCCGTTTTGGCGACGCAGGGCTGTTTTGTCTATAAAGGAGAGTCGTTTGCTCTCGCGCGCGAACTCTTCACTGCCCCGCAATGGGAGCTGATCGGCCGTGCGGAGGATATACGAAGGAAATGGGTTCGACCGCCCAAGTCGCCGCTCGGTTCTTTCTTGACCTCGTGGCTGCATCCGCGCCACCGCATAACGTGGGAGAAGCGATTTCCGCCGCGAGGGAACACTCTAAGCTTGTTCGACTCCCGATCAGACCCGCTCGCCGATTCCGCATCGGCCTGCCTTGAACGGCTTGAATATATTATAACTGAACACTCACCCTTCCGCGCCCGGACAACTTAGATTAGCGCCAGATGCCGGTGATCGGACTGACCCCTCCAGTGAGCCCCAGGTGCGCAAGTCCGTACATATCTTCGATGCTGCGCAGCACGCTGTAATGATTGACGTTCTGCCCGTATTCCCCCGGTTTGACCATGGGGCCGAAGAACAGCATCGCGATGTGGCCGCCGCCGTTTGTATTGTCAGCATCGGCCTCGTCCCACAAGACTATGAGCAAGCCATTATGCGACGCATCGTAGGAAAGAATGCCGGGCACCACCTTGGAGAGATAGTTGTCTCCGTACGTTATCGTGCTATCGTGCGAATTGTCCATCTGGTTGGGTATCAAGAACGTGATGTTTGCGCTGACGTCCGGCACCGATCCCACCGTCCAGCTGTGCATCGCGGACAGGGGAACATCCGAGAAGTTGACCCACGGGGTGTGGCGGTTTACCTGGATCGGCCCCGGGCCGTCGATGGTGGTGGAATTGCACTGGCCCCAGGCCAGCTCGTCTTCGACTTGACCGACAAACGTCAGACCCTGGGCGATCGCCTTCGCAGCGATATCGCCGCTGTAGGGCGCGCCCGCCGGGGGGCAGGCGTCCGTCGCTTGACCGCCGCCGGATAGCCCTTCCGTCGTGCCCGAGAAGAGGGCGAAGTAATTCGGCTGACTCTTATGAGCCACCGCGTATGCCTGGGTGAACCAGGCGGCGGCGGGCTTCAGAGCGTTCAGGAGATACGGCGGTCGAGCAGCCATCAGAAGCGAATAGTTTTGGTTTTCCATGATCAAAAGCGTGACGTGGTTCGGCTTAGGGAGCAATCCGGACGGTGTCGGCGTGGGCGCTACGGTAGGAGTTGGGGTAGCCGTGGGGAGCGGCGTGGCGCTCGTGCGCGGGCTGGGCTGCGCGGACGGACTAGGGCTCGGAAATGGCGACGCGCTGGCTTGAGATCCCGGCGGAGTGACTTGTGACTTAGGAGTCATCGTCGCTGTCGGCGTTGGACCAAGTTGTACAACGGGCGCTTTCGGAACTATGGCGCTCAAAGCGCCGGCACCGCCTCCGCCGCTGCAACCGGCAAGCAGTATCGCCGCGGCACAGGCCGCATAAAAACGCTGAATTTGAAAATGGCTGAAATAATGATTTTCCACGTTGCTCGCCCCGTTTGCGTGCTGTGCGGGCACAATGGCCCGCTTGCCTCACTATGTGTCGGCTTAGACTCTGTGGCCCCGGCCACATGAGTGTGGAAGTGTGAACGCCATCACTCCCATGTTCTCGCAGAAACTGTCAGCCGATGACTAAGAAAGCGCAGAATTAAGCGGGTTGTTTTCGAGAACGGTGAGCAAGGGGGCTAGCGTAATACTCAACATGTGCGCGAGGCACGTTGGACAATAATGAAAAAACTCAGCATCTTTGACGACCACTCGTTGTCTGCGCGCCTGAGGCGCCGATACAATGCGATATTTGACGCCCTTTACATCGACGTCAACCGAGATTATCGTGCATCGTGCCTTCTAGCCGGATCCGGTCGCAGCGGCACCACTTGGGCCGCTGAGCTTTTAAATTTTGACAATTTTTATCGTTACGTGAGCGAGCCGTTCAACCGCGGTCACGTATCGCTGTGCAAAAACTTTGCGCTGCGTCAGTACCTGCGCCCTGACGATGATGCCCCGGCTTTCTTGGAACCGGCGCGTGCGATTTTTTCGGGGAGAGTGCGAAACGACTGGACGGATTCTCAAAACCGGCGGAAAGTATGCACTCATCGATTGATAAAAGACGTGAGAACGACTCTCATGCTCAAGTGGATCCGCAATCATTTTTCGGGCATGCCGATTGCCTTTATGGTGCGGCATCCATTTGCGGTGGCGCATTCACGGGTCAAACTAGGCTGGAATACGAACTTACGCGAGATGTTCCTCAGTCAGCCCGAGCTGATGCAAGACTTTTTGACGCCGTTCCGTGAAGCGATCAAGGGCGCCGAAAGTGCCTTCTTAACGCACGTTTTTGACTGGTGCGTAGAGAATTACGTCCCGCTTATTCAGCTGGATCACCGAGACGTGCATATGGTCTTTTATGAAAGGCTGTGCACGGAGCCGCGAACTGAACTAGCGGGCCTTTGCGCGCATTTTGATCGACCGTTCGATGCCCTAGCACTTGATGCTATGAACAAGCCGTCGTCGACTACGCGCCCGGGCAGAGCGCACAAACAGCGGCTTGCGTCTACCCAGGAGCTGGTTGAGGGTTGGCGTGCCCATGTGGAGCTTGACGAAATTCAGCGCGCCGTAGAGATATTGCACATGTTCGGCCTTGACGAAATATACGACGGCGAATCGATGCCGAAGGTTGAGAACGCGTTGGGAATCTTGAAGCCCGTGTCGCCGCGACCTTCTGAACGATTTTTACGGATCGCGGCGGGGTAGTCTGCGACCTACGCCACGACGCTCGCCGCATCTTCGGTCTTGTTGTAGGCTCCGAGCGCTCGCGCAAGATCGCGGCCGTGGACCGCATGGAAGAAGTCGTTGTGCGTCTCCGTGATGCCGCCTTCGGCCCACTCGTCGTAGGATCTTCGGTTGACCGGCAGATGAGCGGTCGGACCGACCGCATCCGCGTAGGATGCGTGAAACGGTCCGAAATCGGAGGATTCACGATGAGCCAGGACGGCCGCCGAGATGCTTTCGGACGCCTGGCGGGCGGCATCGCGAATGCCTTGGGGAAGCCGGGCATCGTCGGCGACGGCATCGTACGCAGCTTCGGCGGGACGGTCGGCGTGCCACGGCATGTCGGCAGAGTGATCGAACCTGACCATTCCGGGAACGGCGCGAAAATCGCTGCGCACGTCGTGCAGCCATTCAGCACGTTGCTCGGACTTCGGCAACCCGCTGACTTGCGCGTTGAACTTGCCGACCGACGAACGGATGGCCGAAGTCTTCTCAGGGCTGAGGTCGAGCACGTCGAAGGCTGCGGCCGGATGATACGGCTGCCCGCCGTAGCACGCATCCATGGTGGCGTCGACGACCTCTTTGGCCCAATCCGCGTCGCCTTTCGTGAGAACGTCGGCTACCTTGGCTGAGGGCACGCCGGGGGCTATCATCGTCTCCGGCGATGCGGCCAGATATTTGACGCCGCCGTGCGACAGCGCGTCGGCAAACCCAAGCGTGGCCATAAGGCATTGGTTCGCGACGACGCCCGTGACCGAATCGTCCGCGTCGGGATGGCTCTTGTGAAACTGCCGGCGTCCGTCCGCGATCGCGCCCGCGATATCTTCGAGCGACATGCAGCCGCCGCTCGATTGAGACTGCAAACCGCCACCGTCCCCGCCGCCATGGTCGACTAGGTCCACCCACACATCGGCGTCCTTGAACCGGCCGTCTGCCGCTTTGGTTTCCAGTGTCTGCGCCACAAATGCGGCCAGCGTCTTGCGGTCGGACATATCGACAGGCGATTGTACTCGCACGATGTGGCGGTGGCCGCCTTCGATGATCGACGACTCGGTGCGAAGCTCGCCGCCGAAGAACGGGCTGCGGGGCAACGCGGTCGTATCTTCGGCCACTACTTTGAGCGCCGAATTTGCCGCGGTCGTCTTGACAAAGTCGGTGACGTTGCGTTCTTGCACTGCGTCTAGATTGTTGTCTCCGTCACGATACACTCCGAAGACGACACGGTGTTCTTGGCTTTGCTGTCCGGTCGCGCTGATTTGCACGCTGCTTGACCTCCAAGAGAGACGGTGCGGCGATTGGGCGTCGCGCACGCGGATGATGCAGCCAATATCACCGCGGAGTTTATGCTTGTCAAGGTGACGCAAGCGGCCAACGTGAAGCTGGCCGCTCGTATGGACGCCGCCGGAATACGAGACCTCATCCGCTCCATCCCGGATTTCCCGATACCCGGCATCTTGTTTCGCGACGTCACTCCTCTGCTGCGCGACAGAGAAGGTCTGCGGGCAGCCATCGATCTCATGGCGGGTCCGTTCGCCGCCGACCGAATCGACTATATCGTGGCCATCGAAGCCCGCGGTTATATCCTGGGCGCGCCGTTGGCATACCGGCTGGGTGCCGGGTTTATTCCGGTGCGCAAGCCGGGCAAACTGCCGGGCGAGACGATCAACGTCGACTACGAGCTTGAGTACGGCACCAACACGCTTGAGGTCCATAGCGATGCGCTGAGCCAGGGCCATCGGGTCCTTATCGTCGACGACCTGCTGGCGACGGGTGGAACGGCGGCCGCGACTTACTCGCTGTTGCAGACCCTGGGCGCTCACATCGTCGGTTTCTCATTCCTCATCGAGTTGGAGGCTCTCGGAGGACGTGCCAAGCTGAGCGGATCGCGAACCGAAGCCCTCATCCGATACTAGACCGCGACAGCGGCTCAGTTCATCGAAATAGGGACGAATTGACGTCTCGTGCGCGGGATTGCGCCGTACGGCGTCGTAAAACATCCTATGGCCGCTACTTTTTCGGATTTAGTCGCCAAGGTGAGGACCTATCTGCCGACGCTCGACGAGGGCTGGCTCGATAGCGTCTACTCCTTCGCCCAGGCTGCCCACGAGGGTCAAACCAGGGCAAGCGGCGACCGTTACATCCTGCATCCGCTGGCAGTGGCTTCCATCCTAGCCGATCTCGAACTCGACCCGCCGACGATCGCCGCCAGCCTGCTGCACGATGTCGTCGAAGACACCAGCGTCTCGCTGGAGACCGTCGAGCGACGCTTCGGCGGGGAGATAGCATCGCTCGTCGACGGCTTGACGAAACTCACCCGCATCCCGTATCAGACCAAAGAAGATGTCGCCGTCGAAAACCTGCGCAAGATGTTCCTGGCGATGGCTAAGGACATCCGGGTCATCATCATCAAGTTGGCGGACCGCCTCCACAACATGCGCACCCTGCACAGCCTGACGCCGGCGAAGCAGAAAGTCATAGCGCGCGAGACGCTGGACATTTACGCGCCGCTCGCGCATCGGCTCGGCATATATAAGATGAAGTGGGATCTGGAAGATCTCTGCCTGCGCTACTTAGACCCTCCCGCGTACCGCGAGATCGCCGAAAAGGTGGCGAAAAGGCGCGGAGATCGCGAGAGCTCGGTGCAGTCGGTCATCGATGAAGTAAGCACCCGCTTCGGATCGACGGGTCTGCACGCCGACATCTCGGGCCGGCCCAAACATTTCTTCTCGATCTATCAGAAGCTGCAAAGCGGAAAAGATTTTTCGGAGATCTACGATCTCACCGCGATTCGCATCATCGTCAGCTCCGTGAAGGACTGCTATGGGGCGGTCGGCGTCGTGCACAGCTTGTGGACCCCATTGCCGGGCCGCTTCAAAGACTACGTCGCGATGCCCAAGACAAACGGCTATCAGTCCATCCACACGACGGTCATCGGACCCCGCGGCGATCCCATCGAGATCCAGATACCCACCTGGGAGATCCACCGCACGAGCGAATACGGCATCGCGAACCACAGGCGG
>JACRUD010000120.1 GCA_014304875.1 Vulcanimicrobiota bacterium | reverse complement strand
ACGTCCGTCACGTCAATAAGATCCGGGCCCGGGCCCAGGAGGGAGTCGGCTTCGTCACGGTCGAGTTCAAGCTGGGAACCGATGTGAACTTCGCGGCGTCGGACGTCCAGCAAGCGGTCGATGCGGCGCGAGCGAATCTGCCCTCCGACCTCGACCCGCCGGTCATCGACAAGGAAGATCCTAGCCTGGCCCCCATCATGGAAGAAGCGCTGACGTCTTCAGCGCTCTCACCTGTGCAATTGTCCGATCTGATTCAAAACGAAATCATTCCCGCCTTGCGGGGAGTCAAGGGAACCGGCGCGGTCACCGCAGGGGGCGAATTCGTCAGGCAGGTCGATATCAACCCCGACCTCGCGCGCCTGCAAGCCTCGGGCGCGACGCTCAACGACGTGACGCTTGCGGTGGGCCAAGGCAACGTCAGTATGCCGGGCGGTCGCCTCGACGCGCCTTCGCAAGAGGCCACGGTCGGCGTGCGAGCCGACATCACCGATCCCGCGCAAATCGCGCAGCTGCCCCTGTCCGTCCCCGGGACCGGTGGGGGCACGCTGAAGGTGGGCGATGTCGCCGCGGTCGTGGATACTCACGAAGATCATCGCATCGCCTCGACCGTCAACGGCGCCAGTGCGATCGTTCTCAATATCACGCACGACTCAGATTCCGATACGCATCGGACGACCGAAGCCGTGCGGTCGCAGTTCACCACGCTTGCCCAAAAATACCCGAAGGTCCATTTCTCGGAGCTTTACGCCGACGCCGATTTCCTGCACGAATCCACGAGCGGCGTGTTGCAGAACCTCTTCGAAGGCATACTGCTGACCGCCGGCGTCCTTTTGCTGTTCCTGCACGTCTGGCGCAGCGCCGTGGTCGTCATGATCGCCATTCCGACATCCCTGCTCGCCACATTTTTCGCCATGTGGATGCTGGGTTTCAGCATCGACCTTTTGTCGTTGATGGGCCTCTCGCTGACCATCGGAATCCTGGTCGACGATTCGATCGTCGTCATCGAGAACATCACTCGCCATCGGGAGATGGGCAAAGCCCCGGAGGAGGCGGCCATCGTCGGGCGCTCGGAAATCGGCGGCGCTGCGGTCGCCATCACGCTGGTCGACGTCGTGGTGTTCGCGCCGATCGCGTTCATGGGCGGCATCGTCGGCCAATACCTGCGTGAGTACGGACTCGTCATCGTCGTGGCGACCCTTTTCTCGCTGCTGGTGTCCTTCACGCTGACGCCGCTGCTTGCGGCCAAATGGGCGGTCGTCAAAAGACCGCGCCTCAGCGGTTGGCGGCTCGTGCGCTGGTTCACCGCATGGTTCGATAACGTCCGCCTCACGTACCACGATCGCATGCTGCCCAAGGCTTTGGCTCATCCCTGGTTCGTCGGACTGGGATCGCTCGCGCTCGTCATCGGATCAATCGCTCTTCCGGCGTCTGGCATCATCCCGTTCGAGTTCCAGCCGAACACCGAGTACGGGACGGCCATCGTCAGCCTGACCTATGCGGTCGGCACGCCCATCGCCGTCACCACCGCCGGCGCCGATCGTCTCGCGACCGCGCTGCAGAAGATGGACGGCGTGCGCGACGTTGTCGTCACGGTCGGCCAGAACAACGATGACGTGACCGGCGGCTACGTGGCAAGCGTCACCGCGAACCTGCAGAAGAACCGGCGCCACGAGGAGCATACGATCATCGAAGCCGTGAGTAAGCTCGGCTATCTGGTGCCAGGCGCACGTATCGAAGCCGGCGGCGGCCAAAATGGCGGCGGTCCCGACATAAGCTACACGCTCAGCGGACCAACAGATCAGCTCGATCGGGCCGCCGCCAAGCTCGTGACTTTCATCGCCAAGCTGCCGAACACGGTCAACGTGAAGTCCACCAGCTCCGTCGTGGGGCCGCGTCTGGAAGTGACCGTGAACCGCGAGCGCGCCGCTTTGTTGGGCGTGTCGCCCCAAGCCGCCGCGGCGACCGCGCGAGCAGCGGTCGGTGGGGTCATCGCGACGAAACTACGGATGCCGGAAGGATTGGTGAACGCGGTCGTTCAGCTGCCCGCTGGAGCGCGCAACGACGTCCACAATCTTCAGACGGCGCTGGTCCGGTCCGCGGCGGGCAATTCAGTGCCGCTCGCCGACGTCGCCAGCTTCTCGTGGATCAAAGAGCCGCCGATCCTGCGCCGCCAAGGCCGCCAGCGCATCGTCCGCGTTTACGCCAATATGGTCGGCGGCGCTCCCATCGGTCCGGTCGATAAACAAGTCCAGGCAGCGCTCGCCAAGCCCAACTTTTTGCCGGCCGGAGTCAACGTCGCGCCCGAAGGCGACGTCGACGTGCTCGGCGACGCGACGAAGAAGATCGGCCTTGCGTTGTTGATCTCGTTCGTGTTGATCTACATGCTGCTTGTCGTGCTGTACCGCAACTACATCACGCCGCTGGTGATCATGATGAGCATTCCAGTGGCGCTCGTGGGCGCGCTTGGCATCCTGGCGCTGGCGAACGCGCTGCACGGCGTTTTTCCGAACGTCCGCTATTTTGCCGGTCAGACGCTGAACATCTTTTCGATGCTCGGGATCGTGATGCTGATGGGCTTGGTCGCGAAAAACGGCATCCTGCTCGTCGACTACGCCAACACGTTGCGCGAACGCGGCA
>JACRUD010000100.1 GCA_014304875.1 Vulcanimicrobiota bacterium | reverse complement strand
GAACACGACCGTGGCTTGACGCCACTTGCTCGCGAGCATCGCCGCGTTGACGAGGCCGACGCTCGCGAGAATCGATAAGACGATGGGCAACTGGAAGATGACGGCGAAGATGCCGAGCAGGATCGCGATAAAGCCGACCGTCGGGTCCAATTGATAGGTGCCGACCAGCCCTGCACTTGCCGTGAACTTCAGCAGCGCGCGGATGACGTACGGTAAGACGACCCAGCCGCAAAAGCCGATGCCCAAGGCGGACATGGCGAACGACGGCAGCGCGTACCAGACGATGCGCCGGCGGATGCGTTTGTCCAGAGCAGGCGCGACGAACGCATACACTTCGTAGAGCACGATCGGGAAGGCGACGACCAAGCCCACCAGGATCGACAGCTTGAGCTCGACTCGAATGACTTCCGCAGGCGAGAAGACGTGCAGCGCGATGCCGGGCAAGAATCGCCGTTCGACGAATTTGAGAATGACCGGCATGGCCGGAAAGGCCGCCAAGGACACGACCAGAACCGCGGCGATGGAGATAAAAAGCCGGTTTCGAAGCTCCCGCAAGTGCTCCGTAAACGACATTTCGACATCCTCGCCGTGCGGCGCAAGCGGGAACACCGCCCGCTTTGCCGTCTGGGAAGGCGTGACGCCAAGCGGCATCAACTGTGCTTCGCTGCCGTCCCGATTACGTTCTTATTGCGCCTGCGGCGGATACGGAGCCGAAGGCGGTGTCGGTTCGGACGGCGGCGCGACCTGGCTCGCCGCGGACGGCGGCGCGACCTGGCTCGCCGCGGACGGCGGCGCGACCTGGTTCGCCGCGGCCGACGGTGCCGGCGCGGCGGCCGTTTTGGCGTCTGGGGGCGGCGACGGCGGGTGAAGACTGCCGTCGAATTCCTTTTTCGCCTGCCCCATAGCGCGAGCCAGCTTGGGAAGGCGATCCGCGCCGAAGAGCAGCACGACAACCGCTCCGATCGCTATCATGATGGGGGCGTCGATCATAGACACAACTGGGATCATAACTCGTTCCTTTCACTTTCCAAAACCGGTCATCGGTCGCGCGATGGCGCCCGTTACTCTAACGCGTCAGTCAGGTCAACGTACGCGCTAGCCCCGCAAGCTCATCCCGCGCCGCGCTTGGGGCCAAGCAGTTCAGCGCTTCCTGTGCTTGTGCGGCATATGCGGCCATCCTTTCCAAGCTGCGCTCGGGGCCGGGACCCGCGCGTACGTGCTGGACGAGGCGGGCTAAGGCGGCTCCCGAGGTGGCGGACGGGACTTCTAAACCGGCAAAAGCCTGCGCAAGCAGCGATCGCAGCGTTTCATCCCGGTCCTCGAGCGCCAGGATCAGCGGCAGCGTCATTTTCCCTTCCCGCAGGTCGGAGCCCGCCGGTTTCCCGAGCAGCGCTTCGTCGGCTGTAAGATCCAAGAGGTCATCGCGTATCTGAAAAGCCATTCCGAAGGACCAACCGAAGGCTCGCAGGGCGCGGACCCCGGGGGCGGACCGAGGATCCGAAACGTCTTGGCAGTGAAGCTGCAGCGCCGCAATTGCTCCGCACTCCGCGCACGCAGCGAACAATTCGGCCGTCTTCTTGCCGATGATCTCGAGGTACCGCTCCTTTGAGAGAGCAATGTCGCCGGTCGCGCGAAGCTGTTTGACCTCGCCGTTACAAATCTCGGCAAGCATGGCTGCCAAAACCGTCGGCACCGGAGAAGCGTACGTTTGAGTCACTTTTTTGAAAACCCAGGAGAACAGATAGTCTCCGGCCAGCACCGAAAAGCGGTTCCCATAGGCGTGGTTGGTGGACGCACGCCCGCGACGGAGCTGCGCCCCGTCTAGGACGTCGTCATGGATAAGCGTCGCGACATGGATCAGCTCCATATACGACGCGATGACGGGGTCTGAGGCAGCGCCCGGACAGCACGCCGGGCCAGCCAGCATCGCGATGCGGGGGCGAAGGCGTTTGCCGCCAGCCTCAAGCATCGAACGGACGGCCTCGGCGATATGGATGTTGTCGCCCGCCAGCTCTTCGCGCACGAACTGCTCGACGATCGCATCGAAGGCGGCCGGCTGCGTGCTTTCGATCATGCTCGACTCACCGACGCCGTCGCGGCCGACCGGCCATCGCCGCCGACCTTGGTTCCGACGTGCAGCGTCGCGATGCCGCCATTCAACGGCACGCACGACACCTTGGCGAAGCCGTTGGCGCAAAAAAGGTCGGCCAACGCGCTGACGCTGGGAAAGCCGACGAGCGACTGCGGCAGATAGCGATAGGCCGCTGCATCGCCCCCCACGACCTTACCGATAATCGGCACGATATGAAAGAAGTACGCAAAAAACATCCGCCGCCAGAGCGCGTTTGGAGGGCGGCTCACTTCCAGGTTGACGAATCTCGCGCCTGGCTTCAGCACCCGTGCGGCCTCACGCAGACACATCCCGATGTCGACCACGTTGCGCATCGAAAACCCCATGGTCGCGCCGTCGAACGTCTCGTCGGCGAAAGGGAGCGCTAAGGCGTCGGCCTCGGCAAAGCTGACGTTGGATACCCCATTGCGCCGGCGCGCGACGGCGAGCATGGCCGAGCTGAAGTCGACGCCGACCACATCGCACCCGGCGAGCCGGGCGGCCACCGCGCGGGAAAGCGCGCCCGTTCCGCAGCAGAGGTC
>JACRUD010000164.1 GCA_014304875.1 Vulcanimicrobiota bacterium | reverse complement strand
CGATATGTCTTCGCCGTAGGAGACCGCACGAAAAAGCTTCAGGGTGTTCTCGACGTCCGAGCGAGTATAAAGCGGCTTGGCATGCAAAGGACGATCCGGGTGTTTTGCCGCCCGCAGCGCTTCGTCTTCTTGGAGATGGGCGCTGTCGCGCAAGACGATCGCAGCCGTATCGGCGGTCGCCGCGGTCGCGTAGATCGGTCTTGCGAACCCTTGTTGGACAAGCGCCGGCAAGTATCCGCAGTGATCGAGATGCGCATGCGACAGCATAACCGCGTCGAGCTGAGCCGGGTGCACGGGCGGCGGCGTCCAGTTGCGTTCGCTAAGCTCCTTTTGCCCTTGATACAACCCGCAGTCCAGCAGCACGCGCACACCCGCGTCGGTCTCCACCAGGTGTTTGCTCCCCGTGACGACGCCGGCGGCGCCGATGAACGTGATGCGCGCCACGTCGCTATTGGTGAGGTGTTTCGACGAATGTCGAAGGCCGCAGATAATGCCCCGCATGAAAGGCGTCGATACACTTGCGGACCAGCGACTCGGGCTCGCGCTCGTAGACGATCTGAGCGCCGGTGACTTTCCCCATCTTTTCGACGATGCCAGACAACTCGTCGGCGATGCCGCCGGAACCGCACAGAACCCCGATGAGCTTGCCCTCATCGAAAGCGATGCAGAATTCGCCCAAAGTTCCCGAGCGACCGCCCGCGATGATCACGACATCGGAAGAGTGGATGTTGTGAACCTCTCGGCCCATCAGGCCACTGCCGGTGTAGATGATGACGTCGTAAGCGTCCACCGGCGAATCGTATTTCTTCACATGCTCGCTGCGCGACAGCGCCGGCGAGATGCCGACGGACAGGCCGCCGGCCTGCTTTGCTCCCAAAGCGCTATCGTACGGCAGGCCGGGGCAGGCGCCCGTGATCAGCACGCAGCCGGCCTTGGCCACCGCGGCGCCCAATTTGTAACAGCGCTGACGTACTTCCGGATCGAGGTAGCCGCCGGCGGCTCCCATGATGCCGATGCTGCGCACCGCGGGATCGCGGTCGGGATCGTACCCTGAATCCGCGTCAGGAGCGACGTCGCCCGTGTAAGGGCGAAGCTCTTGACGCGCGGCATTATCGCCGTCGATCAGTTTGCGAGACATCGGGTTCCCGTTCGGGCGCAACGGGGCTTATCCCCGTCAACGGCGTACGGAGACTGTGATGCACACTCGCCCGGACGTCAGGAATATCGCGATCATCGCTCACGTCGATCATGGCAAGACGACGCTGGTCGATGGCATGCTGCGACAGGCCGGCGTCTTCCGCGAATCGAGCCGGCTTGGCGAGCGGATGATGGACGTGAATCCGATCGAGCGCGAACGCGGCATCACGATCCTGGCGAAGAATACCGGCATCTTGTGGGATGACGTGAAGATCAATATCGTCGACACTCCGGGCCACTCGGATTTCGGCGGTGAAGTGGAACGCGTGCTGCAGATGGTCAACGGCGTGCTTTTGCTCGTCGACGCGGCGGAAGGCCCCTTGCCCCAGACGCGCTTCGTCTTACGCAAGGCGTTGGAACAAGATCTCATCGTGGTCACCGTCATCAACAAGATCGACCGCAAGGACGCGCGCCCGGCCGAGGTTCTCGACGAAGTGCTCGGCCTTTTCATCGACATCGGCTGCGCCGACCATCAGCTGGACTTTCCCGTCGTCTACACCAACGCGCGCAGCGGTACGGCGACGGTCGACATCGCGCACCCCGGCACGGATCTCAAGCCTTTGATGGATGCCATCATCACCCACGTCCCCGAGCCGCCGGGCGACAGCGATGGACCGTTTCAAATGCTGGTCTCAAACATCGACCACAACGACTACGTCGGTCGAATCGCCGTGGGCCGCGTCTTCCGCGGCGAGGTGCGCTCGGGCGACCCTATCGTCCGCATGCGAGACGGGGCGATCAGCGCGCACCGGGTCACCAAGATCTATGACTTCTTCGGATTGCAAAAACGCGAAATCGAGCTGGCGAGCGCCGGCGATATCGTCGCGTTATCCGGAGTGGAGGGCATAAATATCGGCGAGACGCTGGCCGATGCCCGCAACCCGCAGGCCGTCCAGGCGGTCCTGGTCGACGAACCGACGGTTGCGGTCGATTTTTTGGTCAACACAAGCCCGTTCTCCGGTCGCGAAGGGAAATACCTGACCAGTCGCCATCTCAAAGAACGCCTCGAGCGAGAACTGCAAAGCAACGTCGCTCTGCGCGTGACGCCCACCGAATCTCCGGACGCGTTCCGCGTCTCCGGGCGCGGCGAACTCCACCTGACGGTGCTCATCGAGACGATGCGACGCGAAGGGTACGAGCTTGCCGTTTCAAAACCGCAAGTCGTCGAAGTGATTCGGGGCGGACGCAGGATGGAACCGGTGGAGTACTTGGTGATCGACGTCGCCGAGGAGCACAGCGGCGCGGTCATCGAAGCGCTGGGCCGCCGCCGCGCGCAGATGCTGAACATGTTGACGTACGGCTCCCAGCGCCGGCTCGAATATACGATGCCGACGCGCGCTTTGTTCGGGTTACGCGGCGAATTGCTGACGTTGACCCGCGGAACGGCCGTGATCAACCACACGTATTTCGAGCATCAGCCGCCCACAGGCGACGTCGGCCACCGGCCTGTCGGAGCGATCGTCAGCGCCGAAACCGGCCTGGCGACCGCGTACGCTCTCGATAATCTGCAGCAGCGCGGGACCTTTTTTATCCCGCCCCAGACTGCGGTCTACGAGGGCATGATCGTGGGACGGTCCAAGACCGACGAAGATATCCTCGTCAACGTCTGCAAAGCCAAGAAACTGACCAACATGAGGGCTTCCGGCTCTGACGAAGCGCCGAATCTAGCTCCGGCGGAAGAGCAGTCTTTGGAGCGCGCTTTAGATTTCATCGAGGACGACGAGCTGATGGAAGTCACGCCCAAGGCGATCCGTTTACGAAAGCGGCGCCTCACGGATGAGTCGCGGCGTAAAGAGCGCACGGCGGCCCGTCAGCGTGCGGCCGCTCAGGGTCCTTGATAGACTATTTCGATGCGCAACCCGCTGGGGTCGCGCGCCCACATGGCGTAGTAGTCTTCTCCGTATTCCGAGACCACGGCCGGCGTGTCGTCGATATCGGCTCCCAGATCATCGAGCAATTGCGCGCACTCGTCGACCTTGGCGCGCGATTCCGCGTTTAAGGCAAGGTGGTCGAAGCCGGCCCGCCGCTGGTTGTCGAAGAGATCCTCTTCCGGAGACTTGCCCTTCATGACGATGAGCTCGAAGCCTTCTCTCTGATAACCGAACGACTCGTCCCTTTCGAAGACCGAATCAAAACCAAGCGCCGGCAACAGCACTCCGTAGAACTTTTTTGCAACGTTAAAAGCGTCGGTGCCGATCGTCAGATGATGGATAGGGTGGACGGGCATCGCGCTACTTGCGACAGTGGGAACCGTGATTCCCTTCTACGACGGCGTGCCGTCCGGATATGCTTTTTCTTCGGTCGACGGCTCGTATTTTACGGCCAGCGCCTGTTTGAGCACCTTGAGTCCTAGGAGAGCGCACTTGAGGCGAGCGGGTGAAATGCTGATGCCGACGTTTCCAAGAACTTCATCCTTGCCGATGGCCGCAACCTCGGATAACGCTCGGCCTTTCACCGCCTCCGTCAGGAGCGACGCCGACGCCTGAGAGATGGCGCAGCCGCGGCCCTTGAACCTCACGTCGCTGACGACGCCGTCTTGGATGCGGAGGTCCATGCGGATGCGGTCACCGCACAGCGGATTGTCGTCCTCGAAGGTGGCATCGGGGTTCTCCAGAGTGCCGGAGTTACGCGGGCTGCGATAGTGGTCCAAGATGAAATCACGATAGAGCTCGTCCATGTCCGAAAAAGCGTCGTTCAAGAGATCTTGAAGAGCGCTTTGGCGCGCCTGATCCCGGCCATCAAGGCATCGACCTCCGATGGCGTGTTATACAGATAGAACGAGGCGCGGGTGGTGGCGGGCACTCCGAGCTTTTCCATCAACGGCTGATTGCAATGGTGGCCCGCGCGCACGCAGATGCCCGCGCTGTCCAAGATGGTCGCCAGATCGTGCGCGTGGATGTCGCCCACCGTCAGCGAGATCACGCCGGTGCGCGCCGCCATGTGGGGCCCGTACACCGTCACGCCGCTTTCTTGCGTCAGCTGGGCCAAAGCGCCGGCTGCCAGCTCCATCTCGTAGCGGTGGATGCGCTCCATGCCGACGGCCTGCAGGTAATCCACGGCCGCTCCCAAGCCGACGGCCTCCGCGATAGCGGGCGTTCCGGCTTCGAACCGCGCGGGCGGCGACGCATACGTCGAGGACTCGAGATGCACGACGTTGATCATGCCTCCGCCCGAGTTGAAGGGCGGCATGCCTTGCAGCAGGTCCGAGCGGCCCCACAGAATGCCGATGCCCGTCGGGCCGAGCATCTTGTGCGCGGAAAAAGCCATGAAGTCGCATTTCCAGCGCCGGACGTCGACGGGCATGCGCGGCACGGCTTGACAAGCGTCCACAACGGCGATCGCGCCGGCCGCGTGCGCCCGCTCGACCAGATGCTCGACCGGATTGACGGTCCCCAACGTGTTGCTGACGGCCGTGAAGGCGAACACCTTGGCACCCTCAAGCAACGAATCGAGATCGTCGAGATCGAGCAGCCCCTCGGGCGTGACCCGCACGAACCGAAGACGCGCTTGTCGTTCTTTGGCGAGGATCTGCCAAGGAACCAAATTCGAATGGTGCTCCATCTCGGTCAGCACGATCGTATCGCCTGGACCGACGTGCTGCCTGCCCCAGGAGTAGGCCACCAGGTTGAGCCCTTCAGTCGCGTTGCGGACATAGATGCATTCGTCCGCGCTTGGCGCGCCGATGAAAGCCGCGACCTTGGCCCGAGCATCATCGTACGCCTCGGTGGCCAGTTCGCTGATGTGATAGACGCCCCGGTGGATGTTGGCGTGATAGCGACGATAGTAGTCGTCCATCGAGTCGATGACTTGAACGGGTTTTTGCGACGAAGCGGCGCTGTCCAAAAATACGAGCGGTAACCCGTGCGGTCGTTCGGCCAATATCGGGAAGTCTTCACGGATACGGGCGACATCGGCGGCGCTGAGGCTGGGCTGCGGCGGGGCGGTCAAAAGGCTCACGTCGCCTCGACCTCGACTGCGATGGCGCCGTCAAGCTGACGGACGGGATACGTCCGGACCGGCCGCACCGCGGGCAGGCGCACGGCCTGGCCGGTCGTGACATCGAAGAGGGCGCCATGACGCGGACATTCGATGTCCCGGCCGATCAGTTCGCCTTGGCCGAGAGGGCCGCGATCGTGGGTGCAGACGTCGTCGATCGCGTAGACCGCACCATCGTAGTTGCACAGCGCGATGCGCCGGCCATCGACTTCGACGACCTTCACCTTGCCCTGAGGAACGTCTTCCGAGCGAGCCACCTCGATAAAGGGCGGCACGCGATTACGCGCCTCCGTCGCGCCCGAGGTGCGGAGCGACCTTCTCTTGGAGGGAACCCGTGAGCCGCTCGTCGCCCACCTTCTGCAGGACCTCAGCGAAAAAGCCTTCGACGACCAGACGCGCTGCATCGGACGCGTCCAAACCGCGGCTCTGCAAGTAGAACAACTGCTCTTCATCGATAGGACCTACCGTCGCGCCGTGCGTGCAACGCACGTCGTTCGCCTCGATCTCGAGCATCGGCTCGGTGTCCGCGCGCGCGCCGTCGCTGAGGATGAGGTTACGGTTAGCCTGATAGGCGTCGCTCTTTTGGGCGAACTTCTCGATGATGATGACGCCCGTGTAGACGGCGTGGGCGCTGCCTCCCAGCGCGCTTTTGAACAGGAGATCGCTGCGAGTGCTTGGCGCGCGATGTCCCTGCACGGTGTGATAGTCGAACTGCTGCGACCTCTCCGCGAAGACCAAGCCCAGCATGTCGCTCTCCGCGCCCGGGCCGAGCAATTCCACTTCTATGTCGGCACGCGCAAAACGGCCTCCGATGCCGAAGTTCAGCGTCACGAGCTTCGCGTCGCGCGCCAGCCGGGCGCGCTGATGCGACAGCGCCACGGTCCTCTCACCGCATTCCTGAACGTGGGCATAGGTCAGATGAGCGCCATCCTCAAGGATAAGATCGGTCACGCCTGCGGACAGTCGGCTGCCGCAGCGGTGCGTCTCGGCTATCGAAGCGCGGGCGTTCTTGCCGACGATCGCGAGCAGGCGCGGATACGAACCGGCGCTGCTGGTCAGATGTATGGGGGAGGACAGCTCAACGCCGTCAGGGACGTACACGAATGCGCCCTCCCGCCACGCGCTTTCGGCCAGGGCTGAAAATTTACCCAAAGTTTGAGCGCGATGGACGCGCTCCAAGGCGCCGCGCACGACTCGCTCGTGCATCGCCAGCGCCTCGGACAACGAACAAGCCACGACGCCACGCTCGAGATCGGCCGCCGCCGCCTCAACGGCGAAGGCCGAAGCTCCCATGGGTGCGGGCGAGAAATCGATGCCCGTCAGGTCGGCGCGGCGCCATCCTGGCGTCCGTTCCGTCGGTTGCGGCATCGCCGCGTAGCGTTCGAATGCCGCCCGCCGCGACTCGCGCACCCAGCCCGGTTCATTCGCGGCCGAGGCGGCGCGGTCTATCTCAGCTGCGTCGATCTCGCGCGGCTCGTTCAGTGTGTCGATCACGTTCATCCCATGACGCGCAAGCGGGCGCGCTTATCCGACGGAGCCTTCCATTTCGAGCGCGATCAAGCGATTGAGCTCGACGGCGTACTCCATAGGCAGCTCCTTGACGAAGGGTTCGAAGAAACCGTTGACGATCATCGTGGTCGCTTCCACCTCGGTGAGGCCGCGGCTCATGACGTAGAAGAGCTGCTCCTCGCCCACTTTTGAAACCGTCGCTTCATGCTCGATGCGCACGTTTTTCGCGTCGATCTCCATGGTGGGATAGGTGTCCGACCTTGAATCCTCGTCCATCAGCAGGGCATCGCAGCGCACGTTTGATTTGACACCGTCGCAGCCTTCGTACACTTTGACCAGGCCCCGGTAGGTCGTGCGGCCGCCGCCTTTGCTGACCGACTTGCTGGTGATCAACGACGTGGTGTTCGGCGCCGCATGCACCATCTTGGAGCCGGCATCTTGGTGCATGCCGGCGCTCGCATACGCCACCGACAGAACGTCGCCGCGAGCCCCTTCGCCCACGAGGTACACGGAGGGGTACTTCATAGTCAGTTTGGAGCCGAGATTGCCGTCGACCCATTCGACGTGCGAATTCTTGTGCGCCACCGCGCGCTTGGTCACCAGATTGAAGATGTTCTTGTACCAATTCTGGATCGTCGTGTAGCGAATGTGGGCGCCTTCCATCGCGACCAGCTCCACGACCGCCGAGTGCAGCGAATTGCTCGAGTAGGTCGGCGCGGTGCAGCCTTCGATGTAGTGAACGAACGAGCCGGGCTCGGCGATGATGAGCGTGCGCTCGAATTGGCCCATGCTCTCGGCGTTGATGCGGAAGTAGGCTTGCAGCGGGACCGAGACGTGGACGCCCGCCGGGACCCAGACGAACGAGCCGCCCGACCAGACCGACGTGTTGAGCGCGGAGAACTTGTTGTCGGCCGCCGGTATGACGGTGCCGAAATATTTGCGCACGATATCCTCGTGCTCCCGCAACCCGGAATCCATGTCGGAAAACAACACGCCCTGCGCCTCGAGGTCGCGACGCATGCTATGGTAGACGACCTCCGAATCGTACTGCGCGGTGACGCCGCCGAGGAACTTGCGCTCGGCTTCCGGCACGCCCAACCGGTCGAAGGTCCGCTTGATGTCCTCGGGCACTTCTTCCCATGTCTTGCCTTCGACATCGGAAGCGCGCATGTAGTAGAAGATGTCATCGAAGTTGATCTGGCCGAGCAGTTCCAGGTTCGCCCACGGCGGCATCGGCTTGGCGAAAAAGATGTCCAGCGCCCGGTGACGGGCATCCCGCATCCACTTCGGCTCCTTCTTCATCACGGAGATCTGCTCGACGATATCGTGATCGATGCCCTTGCGCGACTTGAAAGAATAGTTTTGAGTCTCATCGCGGAACCCGTACTTATAGTCTTTGTCGACGAGCATCTCTTGTTTGACGGCCACGGTTGTTTCTACGCCTCCACGAGATCTTTGATGAGCGGGTCGTACCCTTGAGCTTCCAGTTCCTTGGCAAGCTCGGGGCCGCCCTCTTTGACGATTCTGCCTTTGACCAACACGTGAACCACATCCGGGCGCACGTAGTTCAAAATCCTTTGATAGTGGGTGATGAGCAAAATGGATCGCTCCGGCGAGCGTTGCGCTTCTATGCCTTCGGCGATGATCCGCAGCGCGTCGATGTCCAAGCCCGAATCCGTTTCGTCGAGGATAGCCAGGCTCGGCGCCAGCACTAGGGCTTGCAGCATCTCAAGACGTTTTTTCTCGCCGCCCGAGAACCCATCGTTGACGTAGCGCCGCAAGACGGTTGGGTCGATGTGCAGCTTCGCGGTGGCATCGTCGAGCAGTTTTTTGAAATGGGCGGGGGTCAGGGGCGCTGCTCCCTTGTGCCGCGCCATCAGCGTGTTGCGCATAAAGTTCGCGACGCTCACCCCGGGGACAGCCGACGGATACTGAAAGCACAGGAACATGCCGGCCAAAGATCTGTCGGTCGGCGACATGTCCCGGACGCTGCGCCCCTCGAACAAAATGTCGCCCTTCGTCACGACGTACTTCGGATGGCCCATAAGAGCGAGCGACAGCGTACTCTTCCCGGAGCCGTTAGGCCCCATGAGAGCATGAACTGTCCCGCGCTCGATCAAGAGGTCGATGCCGCGGATGATTTCCGTGTCGCCGACGCTGACGTGCAGGTCGCGCGTTTCGAGTATCGTGTGAGCCATGCTTTCCTTATCGAGGTAGAGGGGCGGGTCAGATGAGGAGGGCTGCTTCCATTTTAGGCACAGATGACGAGATAGTCAATATTAAAGTTGATATTCTTTTCGACTTTCGGTATACTTACCCTGCAGAGTTGCAAATATATGAGAGAAACAAGCTTTTTCCAAAGCACCCGCGGGAACGTCGTCCAGGCCTTATACCGGCGAGGGGCCGCCACCGCTACGGACTTGGCGTTGGAGCGCGGACTGACGACCAACGCCGTGCGCAGACATCTGGCGCGGCTCGAGCGCGATGGGCTCGTCGCGCAACAGCCAAAAAGGCGCGGATCCACCAAGCCGAGCTTCGTGTACTCGCTGACGACCCAAGGCGAAGCGCTGTTTCCGCAGCGCTATCACCTGCTCCTCAACGCCATTTTGGACGAGATCGGCCGCGACAGTGATGAGGGTCGTGTGACGGCCATTTTTCGCAAGATCGGCGAGCGGGCTGCGCTCAAGCATGCGGATCGTTTCGCGGGAAAGACGGCGGCTCAGCGTGTCGAGGCGCTGGCGAAGTTGCTGTGCGAGAAAGGCGTTACGGCCGATACGCAGCCTGCGCCGGGCGGCTTCATCCTGCGGGAGCACAATTGTCCTTATAAGTCCGCCGTCAAAACGCACCCGCAGGTCTGCAGCATGGTGCATGCGTTGATGGAGCAAGCGCTCGTCGCCAAACCCGAGCAGCGCACGTCGATCGCGCGCGGCGACAGCATCTGCGAATTTTATATCCCCGCCGGCCAAAACGCCGGCAACTCCGGAGGGCATTGATGGATTTCCCGAAATTTCAGCAGCTCGTGACCAACCGGTACGGCTTTGCGACCATGGAGAACCCGACGGCGACCGGTGAGTACTTCTCTGATTCGTGCGGCGACATGTATACGTTCTATTTGAAGATCGCTGACGAAAAGATCGAAGACATCTCGTACTTCACGACCGGTTGCGGTTTCGGGGTTGCGACATGCGCCATACTCACCGAGATCGCCAAGGGGAAAACCATCGAACAAGCCGAGCAGATCACGCCGGCGGATATCGAGGCGTCCTTAGGCGGCTTCCCCGAACGCAAGAAAGACTATCCCATGCGGGTCCTCGAGGCGCTGCGCGTGGCGATCGCAAATTATCGCAAGTCGGAGCGGCCGGCTTCGGCGGCGGAAAGCTTCGCGAAACTTTCCTAAATATCGGGCGGAATACGGCCGCCACTAAAGCGGCGGAACTACATTTGAGCCCTGCCTCAACGAGCGATCACGGCAACCATTTGGAGCTCCGCTTCGTTGTTACTTCAGCAATGCATAACACAATCGACCGGCACCCATCTCAGTCCCTTCCGACCACCGGCGGGACCGAAAGCCAAGCGGCCCCGAGGCCGCAGGCTTCAAGATAATGCCCGGCATCAAAGTGTTCACCTCGCTGGAAGAGGCACTGGCCGCAGGCTACAAGATCTACGAGCGCACCGCCGACGGCTACCTCGTGCGTCGCGACAACGGCACGCAGCTCGCGCTGGCCATCGTTCTTCCCAAAAAGCCCGATCTTCAGACATCCACTCCGTAACCGCCGTCACACCTCATCCGCGAACCCTTCCTCAACGTCACGGCGACCCTCCGCAGCCGTCATAACTGCGAGGTGTTCACTATGCATGACAGGATTATCGATGTCGCTGCTCCGCTCAACGGAGAATCGGTGACGGCCATGTCCGCCGCACTGCATCAACGGCTCGCAGCGGGGATGTTCGACCATTTTTTGGATCTGTCGCGCCTGGCGACACTCGATTCAGCGGCGCTCGGGGCGCTCATCAGGGCTCTGCGCAGCGCCCGTGAAGTCGGCGCATCGGTGAGCCTGATCGTTCCGTCGCCGCAGGTCCATCGAATCTTGGAGATAACCGCGCTGACGCGAGTCTTCAAGGTCCACCGATCGCGCTGGGCCGCAGTCGATGCGCTGCGGGCCGCCGCTTAAGACAGTACTCGATAGGTGGGTCCCGCGATAAGCGGGGCACCTGCTTCGAAGTCGCGCAGAACATCTTGAACGCGAAACGGGAAGCGTTCGTATGCCGGATCTTCCGGCGACGCCTCGGCTTCGGACGGCTTCAGGCGGATCGAGTAGGCAGCTGCGTCAAGAACGCACCACAAAGCGGCGGTTTGCCCGCGGCGCAGGTTCTGGGATGTCGCCGTCCCTCTGCGGACTTCGATCGACAAGCGTCTTTCATCGAAAACGTCGACCTCGCGCGCCGATAAAAAGCTGACACGCGGAGCTCCATCGTCATCGACGGTCACCAGCAACAGAGCCGACGCTTCATCGTCCGTTTCATCGCTGCGTGCGAGTTGGACCAAAAGAGGTGCAGGCATGGAATCGCCTATCGACCTGCTCATGGCGCTGGGCTCATCCTTTCTTGCGCTCAAAATTATCCAACACGTAGCGTGCGATCTGTTTGGCCGCCATCATCGAATAGTATTCGAAGGACCGCGGTGACGCCGCGCTCCGGGCGATCGCTTCGTCGATCGCTCCGCGCGCGAGCACTTCGAGCGATTCGTCGCTCTGATAGTGGTATGGGTTGACAGTTTCCGGCCCTTGCGGCGTCTCCATCTTAGGCGCCCCGGGCCCCTTGGGCGCGTTTCAGCCGGGCGCTGTCAAGGCCACGGGCCACAGCCGCGGCGAGCAGGCCTCCGGCGATTCCGCACGCGATGTCGAGCGCCACGTCATCCGCCGGCTCCGGAGCCTGGGCCCACTCGATGAGCGCCGAGAGCAACGTCGCTGCGATCAAGGATGCCGCGAAATGCTTGCTCCCGACCCGCTCGCCGGCTGCCCGCGTCAGCATGATCCCGAACCAGCCGGCCATGCCGAAAAGGACGACGCTGACGAGCTTGCGTGCAACCCAAGCCGACGGTGCGCCGACGACGGGCAAACGGCGCCGGATGCGGATAGCGATTTGAATCGCGCCCAGTGGTATGACGCGGCGGATTTCGGGCCTGGGAAGGGCATGCAAAGCATCCACACCGGCCTCTTCAACGTCCTGGCTCATGGCCAGATCAAAGGCCAGGCAAAAAAAGCTCAGCGCGGCGAGCCACCACAGCCAGCGCCGCGCGCGGGACGTTTTCAAGAGGCGAGCAGGAAGGGGTTGCTGCGCCTTTCAGCCCCGATGGTCGTCGAGGGTCCGTGGCCCGGTATGACTATGACATCATCGGGAAGCGTCAGCAGCTTGCTCTCTATGGACGCAAGGAGGTTTTGAAAGGACCCGCCCCACAAGTCGGTGCGCCCGATGCTGCCGGCAAAAAGCGTGTCGCCCGCCAAAACGACCGGCTTTTTTTGATCGAGAAAGAAGCAC
>JACRUD010000176.1:4125-12288 GCA_014304875.1 Vulcanimicrobiota bacterium | reverse complement strand
GACATGTCCCGTCACGGTAAAGATATCTAACGGGGAAAGATTGACAACGCGATATCCCACTTCAAACAAAGCTATCGCATCGCGTGCCAGCGTCGCGGGATTGCAGGAGACGTATGCGATGCGCTCGGGGTGCATTCGAGCGAGCGAGCTCAGCACCTCAGCATCGCAGCCTTTGCGCGGAGGGTCCAGAACGACCGCGTTTGCACCCAGCAACAGCGCATTGCCTCGCTCGCCGGCCAACGCGGCTGCGACATCGGCGCACTCAAAGGCCGCGCAGGCGACTCCGTTTTCCGCCGCATTAGCGGTCGCATCGTCGACGGATGTTTTGAAAGACTCAACCCCGGTGCTTGCGACGCCGCGCTTGCCCAAGAGCACGCCGAACGTGCCGATCCCGCAGTACAAATCCACCACGCGCACGGCTTCTTGCAGCATCTCGATGACGCGCTGGGACAAGAGCTGCAGTATCGGCGTGTTGATCTGGAAGAACGACGTGATGCCGGCGCTTAGAATGGCCGCGCCGACCTCTTCGCGGGTATTCGGCGAGCCCCAAAGCACCGCAGACCGGCGGCCGAATATCACATTTTCCCCAGACGGCTCCCAGTTAGCCAGCAGGCCTGTCAGACCGGGTATCCGCCGCCGCAGGTCGTCGGCATGGCGGTGCAGAGCCGCATTCGGCCTCTGGCCGTTGAAGGAAATCACTAGATCGCCACAAGTGCTGCTCGCGCGCGCGACCACGTGGCGGACATCGCGAAAGACGTCCGGTGATGATTCCGCCACGCCCACAAGCGCTTCGATGGCGGCGCTCAGCGGCGGAATCGCGACCGGGCAACGCTCGATCGGGACGATCCTGTGCGACCGGGCCTCGAAAAAACCAAGCCTCGCCCGGCCGCCGATAAAGCGCGCCACCAGGCTGACCTTGTTGCGGTAACCGTCGGTGGCATCGTGTTGCGCTGAGATGACGGGGTCGACGTGGCAATCGCCCAGGCCTCCGATGCGCGCCATGGCATCGGCGACGAGGCGACGTTTCCAATTCAGCTCTGCTTCCCGCCGGTAATGCAGCGTCTGACAGCCGCCGCAGCGGCCGAAGACGGGGCAGTTGGGCGCGACCCGATCCGGCGACGGCTTCTCGATGCGCGCAACGTGCGCGGTCGCATAATTGCGCTTGAGCGAGTCGACCGCAATCGAGACGCGTTCCCCAGGCAGACCGCCGCTGACGAACGCAACCAGACCATCGACTCGCCCGACTCCCTGCCCGTTTTCCAGCAGGTCATCAAGCACGATCGAATCGCGAGTGAAACCGGTGTCTGTCTTAATCGCGCCTTTGTTCGTCAAGGGTCCGCAATAGCTGATCGGCTTCGTCGATGAGCGCCCGTATGCGCCCGCGCGTCGGATCGTCTGGTTCAGGCTCGACGAGCAAGCGCACGAGTAGATACGACCCCAGGCCGGCTGCGATGAATGTAGCAGTCCAGATGTACGGATACGCTCGCCGCATTTCTATGGCCCCGACAGGCTTGCCACGCTCTGCGGCAACAGATAGACACGGACGGTTGAGTCCGGTCGACCATCCGGCATCTCACGCATGCCCGGTTCAAAGGCGCTTCGTGCGGACTTCACAACTGTTCCGATTTACACTCGGCTGCGCACAGGTTCCTCCCGTCCCACGGCGGAGCGCAATCAGATTCGGATCGGTGACCGTACCGATAGCGAGCCAGAAGACCGACGGCATGCTGGGTGGACGCGAAAACGATCCGCCGACCATCGATATCGATCACATGCACGGTCGCGCCGGCGCCGAGCGCGGCCGCAGCGACGACCTTCAGCGGCGTCTTGCGGCGCTCGCGCCAAGCCTGCCACCAAAGCCTGATGTCGGCGATCACGATGAAGTGCTTGAGCCCGGCAGCGACGGAGCCGGCCTTTCGGTCATCCAAACGGGTACGAGGAACTGAAGCGAAACGTCATTTGCGCCGACCAAAAAGTTCACGGAGACGGCATGATTGCGAGCTTGCGCAGGCATGGCGCCTTCAGGAAGACGGACGATCTGGGCTGGGGTTTGGTCGCGATTAGGCTCGGTTCGCAAAACGTCCCCGAAAGCATGAAGCGCGGCCCTCAGTATCGACTCGGACGCCGCCATCAGGACGCTGCTTTTATCCGCGCTTGCGCGCAAAGTCGATCCGAGTGCGGCGGCAGCTAGCGCCGTCACCGAGTCGTTGTCGGCCGACACCATGACAGCACCGCGCCCACCCGTCGCCAAGGCCAAACGTAGTAAACCCGACGGAAGCGCCGGCGATTCCACGGCACTCGCCGTGGCGAGACCCGCTGTGCTCTCGCGGCCGGTGAGATCGCCGATTCGCCTGCACGCCGCGGCGAGCGCGGCATTGAGAAGGGTCATGGGGCTTTGAGATCCATGGGCATCGTCCGCCAGCGATGGGGCAAGCGTTGCATCGGCCTGGTTGCCGTTCGGCGGCGTGGGATTGCCTGCTGCCAAGCGTTGCGCTCCGTCCGTGCTAGTGGCCTCGCCCGGGGGCGCCTCGCTCGCGCGGTTCTCCCTATCGGCAGGCATTCTGCGCGTCTGCATGAGTCCGGGCACGCCGCCCGACGACTGTGCCACAAACGGTCGTGCGGCAGCCGGCTTTGCGGTTTCCATCACGCCGGCACGCCAGCGGAGCGGCTGCGACCCAAACGCGCATGTCCCGGCGCAGCCTGCCGGCGGCGTCTCCCCGTCGACGAACCCCGAGAACGCCGCTTCTGCCGGCGCGTCGATGCCCGCGACCTCGGCGAAGCAGCGAAAAAAGCGCAGCGCGGTCAATTGCCCGAGTTCGCGCACGCGCCAGCCGCGGCCCACTTTCTCACCATCGCCCGGGCCGCCGATCGCTGCGTCCGCTAGAGCGGCACCCAGAGCCGGTTCTACTTCAAGCCAAAAGCAGCGGCCGGATCGCTCGCCTTCGTAACGCCAGGCCCCGGAATCAAGCGCCCCGTCTCCCGCTAGAGCGGACGTGCACTCTATCGGTCGCTTCAAGTATGAAGTCAATGTCCGCCCAAGCTGTGCGCCGAGGAAGTTCTCCGCTGACCCCGCGCGTAAAGCCGTGCTTGCGGAATCTATCGCATCGCCGGCGGCGCTTTCGAGCTCATGCTCGCTCGAGCCGGACAGAGCATTGACCAGCCGGTGGATATCGGCCTCGCCAAGTCGCTTCAAAGCCGTGGCTTCAGGGCACGGCGACTATAGCGCCGTTCCAAGCCCCGCCGCAGCCGGGACCAGCGCAAAGCCGTCGCCGCCGCTGACTCCTGTACGATCCGGGCGCGATTCATCGACGCTAGAGCGGCAGCCGCTTCGAAGGCGGACCGCTCTAGGCGCATTTGAAAGGCCGCACACAGAAACCGGGACCAGGCCGGCAAGCTCTTGACGTAGGTCGCAGCTGCTACGGCATCCCCGACGAGCCGGCGATGCAGCAGCCGGTTGTTCTCTACCGTCCGGCTCGCTCGAACAGCCGCAGCTTGGGAGCGATTTTCAAGCAGGCGCATGGCCTGCACGGCGCCAGGCTGCATCATGCCGAAGCCGCTACCCTTGGCACAAGCGGGGCACCGCCGCGCACGATGATCTGCGAGCGCTCGGGCCCGACGGAGATATAAGACACCGGAAGTCCGATATATTGTTCGAGATACGCGACGTAGGACCGAGCGTTGTGCGGAAGTTCGCTCCACGTCCGAACCGAGCCAATCGTGCCGTTCCACCCGGGGAGCGACTCGCACTGCGGCTGCGCTCCAGCCTCAATGGCAAACGGGAGCGACGCCGGGCTGCCGGTTCGGTACGCCGTGCATACTGGGATACGTTCTAGATCGTCAAGGACATCGAGTTTAGTCAACGCCAAATGCGTGGCGCCGTTGATCTGCGCGGCGTACTTTAGCGCCGGGAGGTCGAGCCAGCCGCAGCGGCGAGGCCGACCCGTCACGACCCCGACCTCGGCGCCCCGCGTCCGCAGCGTCTCCCCTTCGGTGCCCGCGAGCTCGGTGGGAAGCGGCCCACTTCCCACGCGCGTGCTGTACGCTTTGACCACCCCGACCACGTGCTCGACGTGCTTAGGCCCGAAGCCCAAGCCGGCGCTCGCGCCGCCCGCAACGGTGACCGAGGACGTCACGTACGGATACGTTCCCAGGCCGACATCGAGCATGGTGCCCTGCGCGCCCTCGGCCAGGATGCGCCCGCCGCCCCGCAGCGTTTGATGCAGGAGCGCTATCGTATCGCACACGTGCGGCAAGAGCGAATCGGCAAGCGCGGCCAACTGCATCGCGATGCTATTGAGATCCAAGCTGATCCCGATCTGCTGCAAGGGCACCTTGCGGCGCTCGAGAATCGCTTGACAAGAGGCGAGATCGCGCAGATCTCCGGCTCGCATGCCACAGCGCGCCACGCGGTCAGCGTAAGCCGGGCCGATCCCGTTGCCTGTCGTACCCAACGCTCCTTCGGCACGGTCCTTTTCGAGCGCCCGGTCCATTTCAACATGGTACGGCATGATCAAATGAGCAAGGTCTGAGAGCCACACGCCCGACGTGTCGACTCCGCAGCGATTCAGAGTAGCGAGCTCGGCCAGCAAACCGCTCGGCGACACGACGGCGCCGGGACCGATTATGCACTGGGAAACTCCCGCGACGACGCCGCTTGGCACGATGCGCAGCTTGTACGTCTCTTCGCCAACCCGCACCGTGTGCCCGGCATTCGCACCGCCTCCAAAACGCGCCACTGCATCGGCTCCGCGCGACAGATAGTCGACGATGCGCCCTTTGCCCTCATCCCCCCATTGAAGGCCGACGACAACGGTTACCGGCATGAACTGCTCACTCGCCGGCCGCTTCCCACATCGGCAGCGGCACTTCGCGCATCACCCGATCCCGGATCAGCTCGGCGTACAGAGCGCAAGCCCAACCGAAATTCGATCGGGTATATTTGGCCGGATCGTTCGCGTCGAAGGACTCGTGCAATAAATGCTCGCCGGTGTCAGATCGCTCGAGCTCGCTCAGGATGCCGGCCAGCTCCGCGTCCTCTTCGGACGTCAACCCTTGGACGATCAAAGACAGCGGCCAGACGTAACCGTGGGGGGTATGGGGACTGCCCACGCCGCTCGCGGCCGTGCCGGCAAAATAGTACGGATTCTGGGGAGATAAAACGAAGCGCCTTGTGTTTTTATAGATCGGATCGCCGGCCGGCACGTACCCGAAGTAGGGAATCGAGAGCAGACTTGGGATATTCGCATCGTCCATGAGGTTGGCATGCCCCAAGCCGTCGACCTCGTATGCGGAAATGTAACCGAATCCCGGCACGTAGACGATTCCATAGGTGTTGATGCCGCCGATGATGCCGGCTCTCAGCGCTTCCACGCGACTGACTTGGGCCGGGTCGTGCCACACGACATCTTCCAATTGCGCAAGTTCGCCCAATCCGACCGCGGCGAACATCTCTTCGGGTATGTGGTAACCATATTTGGTGCGGTCGTCGCTTGCACGGAATCCGGTCCACACCATCCCTGTATACCCGACGGGGCTTCCGGCTCCGCCTTGCGGCAATTCTCGATGGCGGTAGCGGGACTTACTATGGTCGCGTTCTAGTTCCATCAAGCTGACGGCACGCTCGTAACCCGCTTTCACGGCAGGCCTAAAGGCCGCCGCATCTCCGGTCTCCTTCCAATACGTCCACGCCAATGTTATCGGATAGATCAAAGAATCGAGCTCGTACTTTTCTTCCGTTACTTTGTAGTCGCGGTTGAAAGCGTTCGCGTATGGATCGACAGACATGTCCTCGGCTTGCCGGGCGATCAGTCCTCGCAACATCGATCCCACCTTGGAGTCGCGCGAGAAGAAAAGGTATGGCCTCATCTGGGCGCTGGAATCGCGCAGCCACATCGCTCCGATGTCCCCAGTGATCACGTAGGACGTCTCGTCCGGTGCCAGCGTGACATCGTAACGCATGGTAGACAAGAGGCATTGGGAATAGATCTCTCCGGTCGCCGTCGATCCCCCGTAATACTCGACTGCGCCCCGCGAAATGGCATCGATCTCGTCGGCGTCCGCACCCGCAGGAAGCAGCGCCGAAGCGACAGCCGTCGTACAAGCGAGGATGCATAGGACGATGGCATCACGCGCATTGAATCCGCGCATCCTCGGCTCTTCGTCCGGTCGCCCCGCGCCTCTTTTTGTCCGCCCGAGACGCGGCCCTCTAGTCGGCCATCAGTACCGCGTCGACGGGTGGGCTTGCGATGCGCTGACGGCGACGATCAGGACGGGAGCCGAATAATGACGCGACCACCTGTCTTGGAGCCGCCGCTGACGCCGATTGAACCGCCGTGAGCCTCAACCAGTAACTGGGCGATCGCCAATCCCAACCCGGCTTGGCCACGCGGTCCTGCCGAAAAAGGCCGGCCTAGCGTCCGGACGGTCAGCGGATCGAAACCGGCTCCGTCATCGCAAACCCGAAGTTGACAGCCACTGGATCCTGCACTGATGCGCACTTCGACGACGCCGCCTTTGCGGGCGTGGCGTACGGCGTTGTCGAGTACGTTGATCATTACTTCGAGCATCCGATCGCGATCCAATCGCGCCGCGCCGACGCCTTCAATGCGCAGCCGGACGCCCCGCTGGCCTGCCCTTGCGGCGACGATGCGCCATGCGTCACGTATTAGGACCCGGATCGGGGCCCGCTCCCGGCGCAGCTTCAAGTTACCCGTCGTATACGCGCCGATGTCGATCAGCCCACCCACGAGGTGGTTCAGGCGCCGAGCTTCGTCCGCCACGACGCGCAAGTAGCGGCGCTGCTGCGCCTTCGTCAGCTCCGCGCCGTCTTGCAGACACTCGATGTAGCCGACGATGGAAGTCAGCGGGGCACGAAGTTCGTGCGTGACCGACGCTAAGACGACGGCGCGCCGGTGCTCGACGCGGGCAAGCACGGCCGCGCCGCGCACGGCGTGACGAAGACCCTCCAGCGGCCTCTTCGGATCGACCGGTTCGATGACGGTCCATCCTGCTCGCGCTACAACGTGAGCAGGCACGATACGAGCACGCTCCAGATCGTCAAGCGCGGTCTGCACTGCCACCCTGACGCGTGCCGCAGCCACCCCCAAGTCGGCATCGAAAAGGACTCCGGCACGGCGCTGGACGGCCGCGCGATCGAGCAAAAGGGCCACGAACCACGACGCACTGGGGCCCGCCGCTATGAGATCGTGCCGGCGCAACGCGTTCCCGACGCAGGCGAGCATGGCCGATCCGACGGCCCTTTTGCAGGCGGCGCGTATTCGGTTGCCTTCGGCTGCGCCGGCTTTCTTCAGACCGCCGAGTTCGACGTAAAGCAACGGTGCCGTGAGTTGCATCTCGGCCAGCCGGCGCAATGGCGACCCGAGGGAGCGAAGCTCCGGCATGCGCGCCGCAAGAGCGCGCCTTTCCTCAGAGCCCATCGTCAACAAGCCGGTGCTGTGAACTTATAGCCCAGGCCGTGGACGGTGTGCAAGTAACGAGGGTTTTGGGCGCGATCCCCAATCGCGCGCCGGATGCGGCGCACGTGCACGTCCACGGTCCGCGGATCGCCTTCGAAATCGTATCCCCAGATGGTTTCGATGAGCTGATCGCGCGTGAAAACGTGGCCTTCGTTGCGCACCAGCAGCCAGAGCACATCGAACTCCCGCGGTTTCAAATTCAGCGCGATCCCGGCGACCGTCACTTCGCGCCGCTCCGCATCGACCGTGATCTCGCCGACTGTACGAGCTTGGCCGACGGCCGGCGCGGCAACTCCCGAGCGGCGCATGACAGCCCTCACGCGTGCCATGAGTTCGCGCGGCGAAAAAGGCTTGCTGACGTAATCATCGGCGCCCAACTCTAGGCCCACGATCCGGTCGACCTCCTGTCCGCGGCCGGTCAGAAAGATGATCGGTGCTGCACTCTGCTTGCGAAGCTCCCGACACACCTCGAACCCGTCTAGTCCGGGCAGCGAGATGTCTAAAATGATGACATCGGGCGCGTGGCGCCGGGCATTTCTAAGCGCCGCCATGCCGTCGGTTGCGATGGTGACGACGAAGCCGTCTGCGGCGAGCGTATCGCGGACCAGTTCTGCGATGTGCGGCTCATCATCGACGACGAGCGCGCACCCGCGGCCGTGCGCCGGCGCGCCGCTCTTCACGCTTGGAC
>JACRUD010000176.1:0-4115 GCA_014304875.1 Vulcanimicrobiota bacterium | reverse complement strand
GGCCACCACCGGGCCGCCGACGCCGTTGCGGCGATACGAATGGAGAACGTCTCCGCCGCATAGCGTGCATGTCGTCGCGGCGGTGATTTCACTCCGTGGCACGCCCTGCGCCGCCGCCTGGCTCGCGATGACGGCTGCCAGATCAAGCGCGAAACTGTCGTCGCGCCGCCGTGGAGCCGACAACGTTTCGGGCCGGCGCAACGCTCCCGCATAGCCGGCGAATTGCGACGCAACCTCGGGGCCGACCTCGAAGCAGCACGGGCGCAGATGAGGCCCGATGGCGACGCGCAGGGAAGGCGGCGATTCGCCGGCGCTTGCAAGCGTCGCCACCGCGTTTGCGATGATGCCGGCCGCGACACCACGCCAGCCGGCATGGAGCAAAGCCACCGCCTGCCGCTCGCGTGCGGCGATCCAGACAGGAGCGCAATCGGCACTCACCACCACCAGGGCTTGGCCGGGCTGCTGCGTCCATACTCCATCCGCGTCGACCGACTGGGACGGCCCGATATCCAGCGCCCGCACTAGATGAGCGCCATGCACCTGATTGACGCGGCGCACGATGGCCTGGGGCGACACGCCCCAGCTCTCAAGCCACGATCGTACATCGCAGTCGCGGCGGGCATCCAAAGACGCGGCGCTCATCATTCCCCAAGCGCGGGTATCATGGAGCGCGGACACGACGATGGTGGCCGCCGGCCCGTCAGGTCTCTTCACGAGCAGGAAGCCACCGCCCAAGTCGGTGACGCGGCCCGCCGATATGTGCGCGGGAACATTTTTCAACGAAGCTCGTCCAATCGCTCGCCTACCACACCGCGCGCAGCCCGCCGTCGCAACGCTCTGGCGATGTCCGGGGCGGAGAAACCCAGCCGCTCCAAACGCCGCGCGAGCTGCCCGTAACGGTCCTGCGGACGCATAGCTTCCAGCTTTGCGAGAGCGCGATCGATGCGGCTTTCCTCATCGTCGTCCAGCTCGTCGAGGACTTCGCGCGCCAGTTGGCTCTCGACGCCGTAGTGCAAAAGCTCGCGCAACAGCCGCAGTCGGCCTACGGACTTGCGATCGAGCGCATTCTTGATATGGAGTTGCGCGAAGGTCCGATCATCGAGATAGCGCCGGCGCTCGCATTCGTCGACGGCGGCGTCGATCGCCTCAGAAGCGTAGCCACGCTCGCGGAGCTTTTGCCGAAGCTGAGCTTTCGTCAGCCGGCGGCTGGACAATAGACGAACCGCGGCGACCGTCGCTAGCTTGCCGTCAGTCGCATCGGCGGTGGATTCAGGCATGCGGAGGCGGCTATTCCGAAACGACTGCATACCTTGCGGCGCCGTTTTCGACGCCGGCCGGAGCCTTGACGAACAGCGCTCGGATCTTCTCTTCGATCTCAAGCGCGATCTCGGGGTGCTCTTCGAGATAGGCTTTGGCGTTCTCCCGACCCTGCCCGATGCGCAGATCGCCGTAGGTATACCATGATCCGCTCTTGCCGACGATGTTGCGATCCAGACCGACGTCGATGAGCGAGCCGGTCTTGCTGATCCCCTTGCCGTAGGTGATATCGAACTCGGCCATCTTAAACGGCGGCGCGACTTTGTTCTTGACAACTTTCACACGCGTTCGGGATCCGACGACGTCGGTGCCGATTTTGATCGATTCCAAGCGCCGGATGTCGAGCCGAACGGACGAATAGAACTTCAGCGCCCGGCCGCCGCTTGTGGTCTCCGGGCTGCCGAACATCACGCCGACCTTCTCGCGGATCTGGTTGATGAAGATCATCGTCGTCCGCGACTTACTGATGGCGGCCGTGAGTTTGCGCAACGCCTGGGACATGAGGCGGGCCTGCAGCCCGACGTGCGCGTCTCCCATGTCGCCTTCGATCTCGGCTTTCGGCACGAGCGCGGCGACCGAATCAACCACGACCACGTCGACCGAATTGGAACGCACGAGCATCTCCGCGATGTCGAGCGCCTGCTCGCCGGTATCGGGCTGCGAGACGAGCAGGTCGTCTAAGTTTATCCCGAGATTGCGCGCGTAGGCAGGGTCCAAAGAGTGCTCGACATCGATGAACGCGGCGATTCCGCCGGCCTTTTGCGCTTCGGCGATGCAGTGCTGCGCCAGGGTAGTCTTGCCGGATGATTCCGGGCCGTATATCTCTACGACCCGGCCCCGGGGCAGACCGCCGACGCCCAGCGCGATGTCGAGCGCGATGCTTCCGGTTGAAATCGTCTCGATCTGCATCGCGGCCGCCGCTTCCCCGAGCTTCATGATCGAACCCTTGCCGAACTGGCGCTCGATCTGCGCGACCGCGTTGTCGAGAGCTTTCTCCTTGTCGGACACTGCGTTCTCCTATCGCGACGAGTGGTGAGGCGTCAAAAAAGGGCTTCGACGTACGAAGCCGCGTCAAATACGTTGAGCTGATCGACTTTCTCGCCGAAACCGACGTATTTGATCGGCAAGTCGA
This sequence comes from Vulcanimicrobiota bacterium, assembly GCA_014304875.1. Lineage (GTDB taxonomy): Bacteria > Vulcanimicrobiota > Vulcanimicrobiia > Eremiobacterales > Eremiobacteraceae > Mawsoniella > Mawsoniella australis. The sequence goes on along the minus strand of JACRUD010000176.1, from coordinate 1,666 downwards.
CTTGGTCCATGATCGCGACGATTATCCCTCCCTTGGCCGTGCTGTCCAGCTTCGTCAAGACAATGCCGCTGACGTCGGTCGCCTCATGGAACAGCTTGGCTTGCGAGAGGGCGTTTTGGCCGGTCGTCGCGTCGAGCACCAAAAGCGTCTCGTGGGGGGCGCCCTCGATCTCGCGCCCGATGACGCGCCGGATCTTTTTCAACTCTTCCATCAGATTGTGCTTGGTTTGCAGCCGTCCTGCCGTGTCGATGAAAACAACGTCCGTGCCGCGCGCTCGGGCTGCCGCCAAACCGTCGAACACCACAGCCGCCGGGTCTGCACCCTCCTTGCGGCGCACGATGTCGGCACCGCTGCGCTTGGCCCAGATCTCCAGCTGTTCGACGGCAGCCGCGCGAAACGTATCGCCCGCGACCAGCAGCACGGACTGCCCGCGAGCTCGCTCTTGCGCGGCGAGCTTGCCGATGGTCGTGGTCTTTCCCGAACCGTTGACGCCGACCACGAGCACGACATGCGGCTTGCCGCGCGCCGTCGCCAAAGCCATCTTGGGATGAGTCAGGTAGTCTCCGACGTCCCCACGAAAAACTCGGATCACGTCGTTCGCCGCCCGCAGATTCTGCTGTTGCGTGGCGATCTTGAGCTGGCTGATTATTTTTTCGCTCGTCTCAACGCCGAAGTCGGCGCCGATGAGGGTCTCCTCGAGCTGTTCCCAAAAGGCGTCATCGACGAGTTGCCGGCCGAGCAGGGCGTTGAAATGGCCCGCCAGTTCGTCGCGCGTCTTGCTCAGACCGGCGCGAAATGATGACAACCACTTCATGGACGCCGCCTTTTCGGCGGCGTCAGGCGTTTAACTTGCTGCTTGAGGCAACGGCGGAGACTGGGCCTTCTTGCGCAAGTACTTTTGCTTGACGTTCGGATCGCCTTCGCGGTAACCGAGATCGATGTGCATCGCTTTCAATTTGCCGCGCAGACGAATCACGGCCTGAGCGTGGATCTGCGAGACGCGCGATTCCGAGACGTCGAGCACGCTCTTAATTTCCTTTAGGGTGAGGTTTTCGAAATAGTATAAGGAGATCACGGTGCGCTCTTGCGGGGGCAGCCCGTCCACGGCCGACGATAGCCCGACCTTCACCTCGCTCGATTCGAGCAAATGCGTCGGGCCCGGGCCGCCATCTTTCAGGGTGTCGAGCAGGGACACGTCGTGACCGCGCTCGTTCGGCATGAACTCTTCAAGCGAGAGGATGGACGTGCCGCGCACTTTCAGCAGAAAAGTATGGTACTCTTTGACCGTCAGCCCGAGCGCGACCGCGACTTCGGTGTCGTCGGGAACCCGACCCAAAGCCGCTTCGAGGTCGGCGAACGCCTTCTCCATCTCACGAGCTTTTTGCCTGACCGCGCGCGGCACCCAATCCATCGCCCTAAGCGCATCCAAAATCGCGCCGTTGATGCGGGTGATCGCGTACGTCTCGAACTTGACGCCCCGTGCGTCGTCGTACTTGCCGATCGCATCGATGAGGCCCAGGATGCCTTCGTTGATCAAGTCGTTGATATCGACGTGCGGCGGCAAGTTGATCGAGATCCGTCCGGCGACGTACTTGACTAGGTGCAGGTACTTGTGAATGACTTCTTCGCGGGTCAACACCGACCCGGCGATGGCGCACTTCGGAAT
>JACRUD010000202.1 GCA_014304875.1 Vulcanimicrobiota bacterium | reverse complement strand
CGGCGCAAGGGTTGCGGGTATGCAAATGACAGGTGGTGCAAGTCGGCGATCGCACTGGCCTCGTTCTGAGCATTTGCCTCTGCCGCGTTGAACTGCTGCCACACGACGATGACCACGAAGGAAAGGAGCACGGCGTAGATGCCCCCAACCACGCCGATGATCAAGCCGACGGTCGCGTTTCGCTCGGGCAAAGTTCCCGGTTTACGATAACGATGCACCAGCAGATGTGCAGAACATGTGACCGCGACCATAAGGCAGACGGCCAGGGGGCCGAAAGCCCAAGACGATATGACGTCCGACCAAGTCATCGCGCTCCGTTCGCCCGGTCCCCGTCGTTTTTTTGCACGCAACGCAGCGGACGAAACTCTAGGCCTGTCTTTGGGCGGTAAATAGATAACAGCCCGCTTCCGTGTTGCGCACGTGTATGTAGGCGACATCAGGACGATCCAATAGTTCGGCGATCGCATCGTCAAGGTCGACACGCATTCTTTGGTCCGCGTCGAACCGCAGGCCGGCTGGCGGCACGTGCGCTTGCGCGCGTAAGATTCGGCCGCAGCCGTACGCGTTCAGGGTCAGCCCGAGATCGCGCAATTCGTGGGGGAATCCGCCATCGGCAGTATACGGCTCGCACCTGACTTCGTGGATGTACACCGGACCGGGCAGCGGGAAAGCTTCGATGCCGTAAAACGGATCGTGGGTAAACAAAATCCGGCGCTCGACACCAGGCACGAATTTACGCAGGCACACGCGACAAGGGCCATATCCGGTCGCCGTTTCCAGATAAACCGGGTGACCATAAACGGGAGCCTTCAAGGTGGCGCGTACTTCGGCGGCGACCTCGTCAGATATTGACCGAATCTTCAACTCATTCATGAACGCAACTCCTTTCACCGCTACAACGGTTGGCTGAGGTGATGTGTGAGTTCCCGGCTTGCCCTCACACAATGCGCCTGCGCTCCGTTACAAGTACGTGACATTACCGCCATTTCAAAAACTCGTCGACGCTCATTGGGCTGAAGTCGCCCGGCTGTGCCACGCTCTGTCTTGGGCCGATGAAGCCGATGACGCGGCGCAACGCGCCTGGCTGCTTGCGTTGCGAGCATATCCCAAGATAAGACATGGCGCCAATCTGCGGGGGTGGTTGTTGACGATCGCGGCACGCGTCGCCACCGAGCAGCATCGGGAAAGAGCACGCCGTCCGACGCCGCTGGCCGACGCCCCCGATCCTTCCCTAAGGCGGGATGACACCGTTGCGGATGACGGCGTCCTTTGGCAACGCGTCCGCGCTTTGCCGGCCCGCCAGCGGACGGCGGTCGCGCTGCATTACATCTTGCGGCTCCCGCATAAAGAAGTTGCGGCGGTACTTGGGACGACCTCTGCAGCCACGCGCCGTCTCGTGAGCGATGCGCTCGTGGCTCTTCGCAAAGACCCACAGCTAAAGGAGTGTTAAGGAATCATGCAATCGCTCGAAAAACGTTTAACCGCGTTCAGCCCGGAAGTCCGGCCGCCGATCTTTCCCGAAACCGACGTCTCCTATGCGGTGACGGAATCGCCGGTCGGTCCCCTCGTACTCGCCGCGACGGATGCCGGTCTCGTGACCTGCGCGTACGGCAATGAGGCGGAGGTGACCGAGCGCATCGCCAAGGCGATATCTCCGCGTCTACTGCGTTCGCCGGGCCGGCTGGAAGAAGCGCGCCGCGAACTTGACGCCTACTTCGAAGGAAGGCTGCGCAAGTTCAGCGTTCGGGTCGACCTTTCGTGCGCTGCACCTTTCGGCCGCGCCGTTTTGGAGTCGCTGGAGCAAGTGCCGTACGGCGCGACGACGAGCTATGCGTCGCTGGCTCGGCGGATAGGGAATTCCAACGCGGCGCGGGCCGTCGGCGGCGCGCTCGGCCGAAACCCGATCTGCATTATCGTGCCTTGCCATCGCGTTCTGCGGACCGGAGGAGACCTGGGCGGATACGCCGGCGGTCTCCCGATCAAACGCGCCCTGCTGCGCCTCGAAGGTGCGGCTTTATTCGACTGAAACGGACAAACCTAAAGGTCGGTGGCTACATACTCTTTCGCAAATGTAGTGCCGCCGCTTTAGCGGCGGCCCCCGGCGCCGACATACGCGCTCCGGGTCAGTCGGGATTAGCGCCCTCCTTCATGTTTTCGAGGACCTTCCCCGTCTTCGCGTCGACTCCGACTTCGCGCTTGTGACCGCTCGCGATAACGCCGAAGCTGTAGCGTAAGCCCGTGCCCCCGGCTTCCTTTTCAAGCTCCTCATCGACGATCCGCCCGTGCGTCGCTCTGATCGCGATCGCTTCGGCTTGCTTGAGGCTGACGTGGGCGTACCTTTCCAGGTTCTGTCCGCTGTATGCCATCGCGGCGGCCGTTCCCGCGATGATCGTGCCTCCCAGCGCTATGGCGAACTTTGAAGTCATTGGTTTCATCTGGTCTCCTTTGTTAGCTGCGACGTAAAACGCTTCGGAGAAAACATGTCGACCGGGCCGGGGTCTGCGCCCGCGAGCAGGTTCGCAACGATCTCTCCGATGACCGGGCAAAACTTGAAGCCGTGGCCCGAAAAGCCGCCGGCCAAAATTACGTTGGCATAGTCGGGGTGCGGGCCGATGACGAAGTGTTCGTCGGGTGTCACCGCATACCTGCACGCCGCGGCATCCAAAC
>JACRUD010000091.1 GCA_014304875.1 Vulcanimicrobiota bacterium | reverse complement strand
CCATTATACCCAACCGTCTTGCCAGCTAACCAGCCAAACGGCGGCGCGAACGTGAAGGGTCGGGGGCGGCTTGTCCGAGAAGCTCGCACCCTCGGAATGTCCCACGGCGACCGCCAACGGTCGCCGTCATTGCGGAGCACCTTCTACCGTTGAAGATCGTCGTCACCGTCAAGCAAGTACCCGATACAAACGCCGAAAAGGTGTTCGATTCAACGACGAACCGTCTCAATCGTACCAGCATCGAGAACGTGCTGAACCCGTTCGACGAGTATGCGATCGAAGAGGCTCTCAAGATAAAAGAAGGTGCGGGCGACGGCAGCACGGTCACCGTTTTGACCATGGCCCCGGAGAGCGGGCGGGAAGTGATTCGCAAAGCGCTGGCGATGGGCGCCGACGATGCGGCGATTCTTTCCGATCCGGCTTTCCAGGGCAGCGATGCGATGGCCACCTCGTACGCCTTGGCCCAGGCTCTCAAGCACATCGGCTTCGACCTTATCTTGGCTGGCACCCAGAGCACCGACGCCATCTGCTGCGCTATCCCAGCGGCCCTGGCCGAGCATTTGGGCGTCTCATGCCTCACGTACGCGCGAAAGGTCACCGTGGCGGGCGGCGAGGTTGAGATTCAGCGCGACATCGAGGGCGGCTACGCTCGCGTGACCGCTCCTCTGCCTGCGGTGGTTTCGGTCGTCAAAGGGATCAACGAGCCGCGCTATCCCTCGCTTAAGGGCATCATGGGGGCGAAGAAAAAGAGCATCGAGGTGCTGAGTGCAGCCGCAGTCGGCGCGGAAGCCGGGCGGGTCGGAGATGCGGGCAGTTTCACGCGGGTGCAAGGCTGGGCCGCCGCGCCGGCACGCGAAAAAGGCCGCGTCATCAAGGCCGCCGACCCGGGCGAAGGCGCCAAGGCCATCGTCGACTTTCTCATCGCGAAGAAAGTGATCTAAAGGCGTGCGCTCGGTTGCCGTCTTCGTCGAACAAGATAGCGGCGCCGTTCGGCGCACGGCCCTCGAGATGTGCACGAAAGCTGCGGACCTGGCCAAAGAGCTGAATACGGCCTCGATGGCCGTCGTCGTGGGAACGGGCGCGAACGCGGCTGCGGACAGACTGAAAGCAACGCCGGTCGATAAGATCGCCGCCTGCGAAGACCCGATCTTCGAACGGTACCTGCTCGATCCGGCGGTCGACGCGCTGCAGAGCGCTCTGGAACAGGCAGGACCGGCGATCGTCCTTTTCGCATCGACGAACGCATCCAAGGACATCGCGGCGAGAATCGCCGTACGGCTGCGGGCCGGCATCATCACCGAAGCGAATGAGATAGCGGTCAAGGACGGCTCGCTATCGGTGCAATCGCCGAAGTTCGGAGGCTCCGTCATAACGACGGTGGCGATCAAGAACGCGGAGAACGCCGTCATCGTGTGCCGATCGAACAGTTTCGCGGCGCGCGAAGAACCCGGCAAGGGCGAAATCGTGTCGCTGCCTGCCCCCGGGGGCGCAGGATACCGCGCAACGGTCCACGAGCGTCGCAGCGAAGAGGCAGGGAAGTTAGGGGTGGAAGAAGCGACGATCGTCGTTTCCGGCGGCCGCGGCTTGGGTGGTCCCGAGCACTTCGATATCATCGAGGGATTAGCCGACGCGCTGGGCGGCGCCGTGGGAGCGTCGCGCGCAGCGGTCGACGCGGGCTGGATCGCCCACGGTCATCAGGTCGGTCAGACTGGAAAATCCGTATCCCCGCAGCTCTACATCGCATGCGGTATCTCGGGGGCGATACAACACAAGGTTGGTATGCGCAGCGCCGGCACCATCGTCGCCATCAACAAGGACGCGTCGGCTCCCATCTACGATTTTTGCGATCTAGGCGTGGTCGGAGACCTTTTCGCGATCGTTCCCGAGTTGACGAAACTCGTCAAGGAACGCAAGGGTGCGGCGTAGCGTTTTCGCTACAGCCGGCATTACGACAGGAGAACTTGGTGCGCCGTCTTCGTTTCGCTTTATTCTTTTGCGCGGTCTTGATCGCGTCCATCGCGCTCACGCGGCCGGCCGCCCAGGGGCGGCCTCACGGAACCCCGGCGCCGAGTCCATCCCCCAGCACGTCGCCGACTCCCACGCCGCAAGAGCGTATCGCGACCTTGACGCAGACCGTGCGCGACAATCCCAACGACCGCGGCGCCCGCGAGGAACTGGGCGTCCTGCTCGTCCAGACCAACCAGGCAACGGAAGGACGGGGTCAACTTGAGAACGCTGTCCGCCTGGGGGCCGACGATGCTCAGGTATGGTTTTTCATCGGCGTAGCCGACCGGCAACTTGGCGACGCACCCGATTCCGTGAACGCTCTTGAGCGCGCGGAAAACCTCGATCCGGCTAACCAAGCGGTCCTCAGCAATTTGACGGACACGTACCTGCAATTGGGCCGCAACCAAGACGCTAAGCGGGTGGCAAACAGAGCGATCCAACTGCACCCGAAAGACGCATTCGGATACGAAGCGCTTGCCGCCGTTCAGCTGGAGGAGGGCAAGCTCAGCGACGCTCGCAGGTCGCTGCAGCAGGCGCTGGCGATCGACCCGAAAGATGCGCGCGCGAGAATTCTCTTAGGCCGCTCCTATCTCGGAGACCCGAAGTCGAACCCGGATCAAGCCATAGCGCAATTCGATTCCATCTTGGCAAGCGATCCCAAGAACGTCGATGCGCTGGCCGCCAAAGCCGACGCCTTAGGTCAGAAAAACGACGTCGCCGGTGCGGTGGCGGTGTTGGGACAGATCGTCAAGCTCGAACCGGATCGAGTCGAGCCCGAAGATAATATCGCGACGCTGTACCTTTCGAAGAATATGACCTCCCAGGCGCGCGCCGCTTTCGCGCAGGCGATCAAGGACCATCCTAAATCTCCGGAGCCATACGCGGTGCAAGCCGAATACGATGCCAAGCGGCGCAGCTTCGCCGATGCCGCAAAGGAATTCGAAGCGGCCCTTGCGATAGACCCGACGAATCCACGGCTGCTATTCGACTACGGCAGGCTGCAGCTGCTGGTAAAACAAAACTTTAAGGCCCAAGACGCTTTTTCCAAGATCTTGCGCCAGCAGCCCAACGATCCGGAAGCGACATTCTGGTTGGCCGAGACCTATGCGGCGGAAAACCAGTGGCCTCAGGCTCGGGACCAATACCGGCACGCGTTTCAGGTATCCCATGGGTACCAAGCGCTTTTCGGGCTCGGCGTCGCGTTCTATCACCTGAACGACCTCAAGAGCGCTCGCGACGCCTTTGTGGCGTTGGCCGCGCATCAGGACCGCAACCATCCCGACGGACAAGTCTGGTTCGCGCTTGGAGAGACCGAACGTCGGCTTGGAGCACGGAAGGCAGCGATCTTGGCCTACAAACGCTTTCTCGCTTACGTGCCCAGCGGAGCGGCAGCCGATAAAGCCCGCGGCTACATCAAACAATTGAGCGGGCAAGCCCGCAGGAGTCGGTAACGCTTCAGGTCTTCTTCGATCCACATTTTTTGGCCCACCAGACGGGCTCGCATCACCCGGAAAGCCCCGCACGGCTGGAGGCCTTCATGGCAGGCATCGACGCCGGAGGCCATTCGACAAGAGCGGCGGGTGGTTGGTCGCCGGCCGAGGCATCGGTCCTGGCAGCGGTTCACGATCCGCAGTACGTCAACCAAGTGCGGGAATTCTGCGCCGAGCTTGCGCCTGACGAGATCGCGCAACTGCCGACCGGCGACACCAACGTTTGCGACGCTTCCTACGACATCGCATGTCTTGCGGCCGGCACAGCGCTCCAAGCGGTCGCCGCCGCACGCGAAGGCGCGCCGGCACTGGCAGCCGTGCGCCCCCCGGGTCATCACGCCATGCCGGACCGAGGGATGGGATTTTGCATTTTCAACAACGTGGCGATCGCTGCGGCCTGGGCTCGCGAGCACATCGGTTCGACGTTGGTCCTCGACTTTGATTACCACCATGGGAACGGGACCCAAGCCTGGATTGAGCGCGCCCTAGGAGACGGCAAGGCTCCCATCGGCTTCGTTTCAACGCACGCGTTCCCGGCATACCCCGGAACCGGCCGTTTTGCCGAGTCGCGAATAACCTCTCAGGGCTTTGTTTTCGACGTTCCTTTGGCGCACTCCACCGAGACGCACGACTCCTCGCGCTGTGGGCATCGCTGCTTTCACCGCTGGCCGCTCGGCTGGCTCCGCGCGTCATCCTCGTGTCGGCAGGGTTTGATTTCCTGGCAAAAGACCCCATCGCGGGACTGCCGATCGCTCACCGGGCAGTCGATGCCTTGTGCAGCTTGCTCGCGCAGCTCGCCGCTGATCGGCGCGCCCGCTTGGTCTTCGTCCTCGAAGGCGGATACTCGCTCGACAACATGCGGCGCAGCGGATGTTCCCTCGGGTACGACTTCGGCAAGCATAGCCCGGATTTGCACGTGCCCCAGGCCACGATGCCGAACGATCCTCAACTGGCTGAGATGGCCGCGCAGATACTTTCATCGCTGCGGTAGCTGTGGCGGAAGGCGGCGGGGCATCGCACGAAGCCGTGTCGACGGCCTGCGTCGATCGCGCCGCAGGAACCGAAGCTAGGGTGCGATGCTCGCGCCGATCGTCGCGAGTTCTTTGGGCGTCAAGTCGCCGACCATGGTGAGATTCAATCCGTTCGCGTTCCACGAGATCAGCGCGTCGCCTCCGACGTAGGCGGATTCGCCGTCCTTATCGCCGATCTTTATCTGCTTCGGAGCGGATTGGTCGAAGCTGGGCAACTGCCCGGTCGGGTTCTCGAAAAGCGAGAACGACTGAATGCCGTCGCTGTAGACGAGCTGAACGGTTTCGACGCCTTCGTGGGTGTCGACGCTTCCCTTCTGCAACGTGAAACCGTACGGCAGATATGTCGGATTGGCAAACTTGAACTTAGCGCTCGAGATAAGGGTATTGACGTCGCTGGTCGACCGGCCGTATGCGGCGCCGGGCACGAGCGTCATGCCAGACGGCACCGCTAAGTCGAAGAGCTCTTTGGGAAGATTGGTGACGATCTTGATATTATCGAAGCCGGTCTTTGAGGCGATGGTTCCGTCCGCGTGGTAGTTCTCGCGCCGCAGCGGTAGTTTCGTCTTTTCGTCCGTCCACATGCGTTCGGCCAGTGCGCCGGTATGCTTGGAGACGAGTTCCAAAACGCGCGCGGGGCGGCCGGCCACCATCGTCAGGGCGCCAAGTCGAAAGGAGTAGTTCTTATCCACCTGGGCCACGTTGACCGACTCGATGATCGCTGGAGCCGACTGAACCCACTGATTGCGAAAGACCTTCGCGGTCTGGGCTTCGTACTGGTACGTGAGTGATTCGTTGCTGATGATCATGCGGCCGTAGGCGTCTGCAGGGGCAACGTACCAGATACGCCATGACTGGGGCGCTTTGTGGTCGACCCGGACCACCGTCGAATCCGCGCGATCGCGGCCATATAGAACGGTCGTCAGCGTTCCCGTGTACGAAACGTGATCGTCGGCCTCCACCGCTGCGGCCAGAAGCTCTTTTGGCTGCGGAGTTGCGGAGCTTCGTTGCGCCGACGTCGCGGCATCTGGACGACCCGCGATCAGGCCAAGCAGAGCGACGAGCGCTGCTGCGACGCTAAATGCTTTGCGAGACGGCGCCATCCGACACCCGTTCAGCGTTAGCGGTGGTCAGCAAGTACGCTGCCCAAGCCCGGTCGCTCGACGGTGACCCGAGCGTTCTCGCGACATGCTGGCGGACGAAATAAGTCGCCGACAGCGTCGGGCCGGTGGGTCGGTTTTGGCCGTTGTGCAAAGACCCGAATGCGACCACTGCGACGATCACTGCCATGGGCGCTAAAATGGCCGGCCGCAGCAGGGCGGCAAGCCGGTCGCCAAATGACGGCGCGGCTTGGCCGTGCATCGCTTGACGGACGGCCGCGACCACCGTCATAGGCAACTCGCGGTCGCTATGCAGGGCCGTGCGCAAGGAATCGCTCAGCGTCCGTTCGAGGTCCAGCGCGTCATGGCAGTCTTTGCAAGACTGCACGTGCGCGTGCACCGCGCCGTCTAACGCCGGCTCTAATTCCCCGTGCTGATAGTCGATGATCAGCGCTTGGCAGTCGGGGCAGTTCATCGTTATTCCTTCATCCGGTTAGCGTCGAGCAATGCATCCATTGCCGGCGCGTCTCTATAGATGAAACGCAACCGGCAAGCAAAGAGTTTCCACGCGTTGACGGGCGTCAACGGTTTCTCGTACCGTGATGCGGGTCATGAGCTTGCGACCTCGCCTTCTCTTTGGCGCTCGCGGTTGACGACTTTGCGGAGTTGCGCGCGAGCCCTGTGCAACCGAGAACGCACGGTCCCGATGGAGCAGCCGATCGTATCCGCGATCTCTTGGTACGAATATTGCTCAACGTCGGCCAAGACGACGACCGCTCGCTGGTCGGCCGTTAACTGCGCAAGGGCTCGCTCCATGATGGACGACAACTGGTGTTCGTGGATGGCGGCGATCGGGTCGTGCGAATCACGCTCGGCCGAACGCTCTCGAGGCTGATTGTCTTCAGGCAGCGGTTGCGTGAAGACGCCCTTGCGTCTGCGCAACTCGTCGCGGTAAAGATTCGTGATGATGCGGTAAATCCACGAAAGGAACGAGGTCCCTTCTTGGAAGGAGCGCCAAGCGCGGAACACTCGAATAAACGCTTCCTGAGTGATGTCGCGCGCATCCGATTCGTTGTTCGTCAGGCGATATGCATAGTTATAGGCTTGTCGACCGAACTGCGTAATCGCTCGTTCGACGAACTCCGATTGCTCGGGAGTCGGGGCCGATGCCGGACCGCGGGCGCGCCCGGTCACGCGGCCCTGCCTTGTCGCAACACGCTGGCCTTCCTTTTGTGGGTGGCCGTCAATCTCTTTCATCGTTATGAAGGACCGTTGCGTATCCGGCGGATAAGCGTTTGAAGTTCAGCATCGGCGGCGCGCGGGCCGAGCGACCTTGGCGACTTTGAAAGGCTCATGGTTTGGCCCAAAAACCTCTATCTCAGCGCTCGGGCGAAAACGTCGACCTCATCCTATCCTTGTTGGTCGGACATCCGGAACTGTCGCGCATCAACGTCGAGCCTCGGCTGGGAACCATCACTTTGACCTTCATCGTGCGCGGTTCGGTGGGCGCGAAATTCCGGACCCGGCTGCGCGAGCATCTCAGCGCCTACTACGCTCTTGAAAACGTATCGGCAGCCGCCCCTGAAATCAAGACGTCCACCATGCGCGGACTGACGTTTTTGTCGATCGGGAGAGACACGCGAACGATCAGCGGGGCTGAGATTTCGTTGATCGTGGCCCTGGTTCGTCAGGAATTGGAGCGGGCGCTGGTGGTGAACCCGCCGGCTGAGGAGCCGGGAGAAGACGAGCCGCTCGCGCGCAAGGAATTCGTGGGCAGCGCGATCGACGCTTGGCGGCGCGGCTCGCAGAAGAAGAGTCTGGTGGGCTTCCGCGACGAACGGCGCGTGCTCATCTATTTCGGATCGTAGCCCTCCGCCGCTTCCACCACGTTGCGCAGCAGCATCGCGGCCGTGACCGGTCCGACGCCGCCCGGCACCGGAGTCAAAGCGCTTGCGACTTGTGATACGGCTGCATCGACGTCTCCTCTCACGCGCCCATTCTCCACGTTTGTGCCGACGTCGATGACGGTCGCCCCAGGCTTGACCATATCCGACGTGAGGAAGCCGGGTCTGCCGACGGCGACGATCACGATATCCGCCAGACGGCATAGAGCATGGATATCTCGGCTGAAGGAATGACACAGCGTGACCGTGGCGTCTGCGGCCGTCAGTAAAGCGGCGATCGGACGTCCAGCGACGTGCGAGCGACCCACTACAACGGCGTGTGCGCTCCTGATCGGCGGTAAGAAGGGACGGCGCAAGAGTTCCATGACGGCGGCCGCCGTCGCCGGGACGAACGTCGGGCTGCCGCTCATCAGCAACCCGCAGGTCAGCGGATTAGCTCCGTCGACATCCTTACGCGGAGCGATAGCGGCGCTCAGTCGAGGCTCGTCGAATCGCGTCGGCAGGGGGCGCTGGATGAGTATGCCGTGAGTTTGCGGATCGCACGACGCGCGCCGCACGGTCGACTCTGCCGCCGCTGAAGGCGAATCTTCGGCGAGTTCGACGATGTCGCAGCCGATGCCGATCTTGTCCCCGTTGCGTTGCGTCGCCCGCGCGTACAGCAGACCGGCGTCATCACCTTGTGCGACGATGATCGTGCAGCGGGGAACGATCCCACCCCCCAAAAGGCGGTCGACTCGCGCTCTGACGTCCGCGGTGATATCGGCCGCAACGGATCGGCCATCGATCATGATCGCCATCGCGCCTCAGACGCCGACGGCGGCTTGTACCTTAGAGGTGACGACTTCGGTCAGTATATCGATCTGAGCCAAAGCAGCCGCGGTCCGTTCGAGGGGAACGCGCGCCTGGGCCGCGTCCTTCACGCCCTGAAGATTGATTCTGACGTTGAAAGCGGCGCCTTGAGCGGCGGCATGCGCGCACAAAGCCGCGCAGCCGATATCGCTGGTCGCGCTAGGGTTGCCTATATCGATGAGAGAGGCCGCCAAGGCCGCCGTCTGGTGTGCCATCTCGATGACGCGCAGCGGCGGGAGCGCGGCGGCGAGCAAGGTGGTTTGGATTTGCGCCGATCTCGCGGCCTTTTCCGCATCGGACGCCTTCGGCATCCGGTACGCCTGGCTGACGCGGTCGAATGCCGCGGCGTCGTCATCGATGCATGTCAAGAAAGCGCTTCGCAGCCGGCCGGCGTCTTCGCCTATGTCTTGCGCGCATTGCGAGACCTCCGCGAACTTCGGTGAGCCGCTGGTCAGTCGCGCGACCATTTGGATGAGGCCGGCCGATAGCGAACCGAGCAGAGCGCAGACACTGCCGCCGCCGGGCGTGGGATCGGCCGAGGCCACTTTTCCGGCGAAATCGTCGAGCGTCAGTCCGGGCAATCGCACGGGCACAAAGCTATCCTCAAAGACAAAAAAAAGACGCCCTGCGCTTTAGCGCGAGGGCGCCGCTGTCCTTGTCCGTCAGCTCTTGAGCTCGAGCGTCATGGTCGCGCCCGCCGCTGTCGTCGGGGCGGTCGACGTTATCCTCACCGCCACGTTGCCGCCGCTTGCGGTATTCACGGAGACCTGCTGCGAAAAGCGGCCCCCGGCGTCGGCAGTCAGATCGGCGGTGTACGTCCCGGCGGTGACCGGAAAGATGCCGCCCAGCACGTAGGATGGAATCGCGACGATATGGACCTTTGAATTGGGCAACGTCGTTCCGGTGATCGTGAAGCTGCTGCCGACCGTCGCGCCCTTGGCCGGCGTCAAGACGTTGATGTAGTTCTTGACGATGCTCGTTCCTGAAGTGAACGACCAGCTACGATCGAACGACGTCCCGCCGGCTGACTTGCCGGTGACGCGCACGACGTGTTTGTCGGCTGTCAGCGGATACGACGGCGAGAAAAGGAAGTTATTCGGCGAGATGGCCGTGGTGCTTGAGACGTCGCGGCCGTCCAGAGTGATCTTCACGCCGTTCGGATCGACGGGTTCGCTGAACGATCCGGAGACCGACGGGCTTTGGGCGGCGACGACGGCGTCCGATCCCGGCTTTAGATCGGTCAAGCTGACGGCCGAAGTCGGGGCAGCCGCTCCGCCCCCGCCAAGCGAAACGTTGACCGTATTGCTGCCATTGTTATAATCGACGTTGGCGCCCAGCGCCTGCGAGATGAATCGCAGCGGAACGAGGGTTCGCGAGCCGATCAGAAACGGCGCGACGTCGATCGTCTTGGCGCTGCCATTGACCGATGCAGCGGTCGAACCGATCTTCAGAGAAATCGCGCGGCCGTTGCCGGTCGCGTTGATCGTGCCGTTATCGTACACCACGCTGGCGCCCAACTTCTCGAAAACTCCACGCAACGGCACGAAGACGCGCCCGGCGCGTTCCACCGGCGGCTGATCGAATTGAACCTGGTTCCCGTTGACGATGACGGTGACGCCGGCCGACAGCGCAGGTTGCGCCGAGACCGCTGCTAACGCACTGGTGATCGCGGCCGATAGCGCCGCAATGAATAATCGGTGAGAAAATTTCATAGAGCAATAACCCCCTTGGCCATATGAACGAGTATAGGAATTGAAACGTCGCGCCCGAACCCATGGTTATGCCTTGAGAGGCTGAGGTGGTTTGATACGCTCGCGCCGCAGGGAGTTCGCGGCGTTTTTTGTGTCTTCGCCCTCATATCACCCTTTACAGTATTGCCGCGATCGGGCCTGGTCGCGGATAACGTGGGAAAGCGACCGAGGCCGGATCGTGAAGGAGATCACACTTTGTCCACCATGCAGTTGAGCCCGTCCGTCGCCGCGCACGATATCAGAGACGTCAAACTGGCCGATCTCGGCCGCAAGCGCGTGGCATGGTCGGCCCAGAGCATGCCGGTCCTGCAAGCGATCAAGGAGCGTTTTTCCAAGGAGCGCCCGTTTGCGGATCTGCGCATCGGCGGCTGTCTTCATGTGACCACCGAAACCGCCAACCTCATGATCGCGCTGGCGGCCGGCGGCGCCGATATCGCGCTTTGCGCGAGCAACCCGCTTTCGACACAGGACGACGTCGCGGCGACGCTTTTGGTCGATCACGGGATGCGGGTCTACGCGGTAAAAGGAGAAGACCACCCCCGCTACTACTCCCACATCGAATCGGTCATCGCGACAAGCCCCAGCATGACGATGGACGACGGCTGCGATCTCGTCTCGACGCTTCTCACCAAATTTCCGGAGAAGCTCGCGGGCGTCATCGGAGGCACCGAAGAGACGACGACCGGCGTCATCCGTCTGCGCAGCATGCAAAAGGATGGCGCCTTGCGGTTTCCGATCATCGCGGTGAACGACGCGTTGACCAAACACCTTTTCGATAACCGCTACGGCACCGGCCAGTCGACGCTCGACGGCATCGTACGTGCTACGAACGTGTTGCTCGCGGGCAAATCCATCGTCGTCGCGGGCTTCGGGTGGTGCGGAAGAGGCATCGCGCAGCGAGCACGCGGCATGGGGGCCCAGGTCATCGTCACCGAGATCGACGCCACCAAAGCCCTTGAGGCGGCGATGGAAGGATTCGCCGTGATGCCGATGAGCGAAGCGGCGCAGCGCGGCGACATCTTCATCACCGTCACCGGCAATACGCAGGTGCTGCGCGAAGAGCACTTTGCGTCGATGAAAAACGGGGCGCTGGTCGCCAACAGCGGACACTTCAACGTCGAGATCGACATCCCGGCGCTCGAGCGGCTCGCTGAAGGGGAGAAGAGCAAACCCAGGGAGTTCGTCGACGAGTATCACCTCGGTGACGGCCGGACGATTTGTTTGTTGGGCGAAGGCCGGCTGATCAATCTAGCGGCGGCAGAAGGCCATCCTGCTGCGGTCATGGATATGTCGTTTGCCAATCAAGCGTTGTCCGCTGAGTACCTAGCCCGTCACCGCGGTACTCTGCCGGCTGAGGTGATTTCGGTGCCGGCTGAAATCGATGAGGAGGTCGCGCGTCTGAAGCTCGCCGCGCTGGGCGTCACGATCGACACATTGACATCTCAGCAGAGCGACTATCTCGCATCCTGGCACGAGGGAACGTAAAGTCATGAGATCGTAGTCGTCGCATGCCGGCTTCGTCCCGTCAGGGTCTCGCCGCCTGCGCGCCGGGACGTCGGGTTCGCAGCGCATCGGGCCCCGCAAGGTTTCTAGGAGATTCAAGATGTCTTACAAGCGGTTGTTTACGTCCGAAAGCGTCACCGAGGGCCATCCCGACAAGGTGGCCGACCAGATATCCGATGGCATCCTCGACGCCATCTTGGCCCAAGACCCCAACGGTCGCGTGGCGGTGGAAACTTTCGTGATCACGGGGCAGGTCCACGTCGCCGGCGAGATCTCCACGTCTTGCTACGTGGATATCCCAAAAGTCGTCCGCCGAACGCTGCGCGACATCGGCTACACGCGGGCGAAATACGGCTTCGATGCGGACACGTGCGGCATTTCGGTGTCGGTCGACGAGCAGTCGCCGGACATCGCCCAGGGCGTGGACCGCGCGCTTGAGGTAAAAGAAGGCGCCTCGAGCGCGAAGTCGGACCGCGAGGCGCTGGGCGCCGGCGATCAAGGCATGATGTTCGGTTTCGCTTGCCGCGAGACCGAAGAATTGATGCCGCTGCCCATCGTCTTGGCTCATCGCATAAGCCGCACTCTTTCGGCGGCGCGCAAGAACAAGATACTTGACTTCTTGCGCCCGGACGGAAAATCGCAGGTCACCGTCGAGTACGATGGTTACAAGCCGGTGCGGGTCGATTCGGTCGTCGTG
>JACRUD010000095.1 GCA_014304875.1 Vulcanimicrobiota bacterium | reverse complement strand
GAGGGGGCGAGTGGAGAAAGCAAGGGGGCGCCTCTCCTCACGAGAGTGCGCGCGGCCTGCTCGCTGAAGGAACCGTCAGTTATGGCTACGGCAAAACCGGTCCTCTTCTCCGGCAATTCCAATCGTGGCCTGGCGAAGGAGATCGCCCAAAAAATGGGCCTCCACGTCGGAAAATCGCTCGTCACCACGTTTGCCAACGAAGAGTCGCGCGTCGAAATCCACGAGAACGTCCGGGGCGCGGACGCTTTCGTCGTGCAATCGATCTGCAAGCAGCCGGACCTGGGGCGATCAGTCAACGATTCGCTGATGGAAATGCTACTGATGAGCGATGCATTGCGGCGCGCATCGGCATCACGCATCACGGCCGTGATCCCCTATTACGGCTACGCGAAGCAGGATAAGAAGACCAAAGGCCGCGAGCCTATCTCAGCCAAGCTGGTCGCCAATCTGCTGACCACCGTCGGGGTTCAGCGCATCGTCACCGTCGATCTGCACGCGGCGCAGATCCAAGGCTTCTTCGATGATCCCGTGGACAACCTGACCGCCAGCTACATCTTGGCGAACTATCTCATCAACACCAAGAAGCTGCGCGGAGCGGGCACAGTGGTGGTGTCGCCCGATGCCGGCGGCGTGGCTCGCGCCGAAGCATTTGCGCGCAAGTTGCAGACCTCGGTGGCGATCGTGTTCAAGCGCCGCCCGAAACCGGACGTCAACGAAGTGAGCGAAGTGGTCGGCGAGATGGAAGGCAAGGTCGCGATCATCATCGACGACATGATCTCCACCGGCGGCACGCTAGTGAAGGCGGCGGAGGCCTTGATCGCCAGGGGCGCCACATCGGTGATCACCTGTGCGACGCACGGGATCTTCGCTGACAAGGCGGCACAAAAGCTCATCGATTCGCCGATCGACGAGATCATCGTGACCAACACCATCCCCGTGCCGGCCGAGATCTGCGGCGACAAAATAAAAGTGCTCTCGGTCGCGCCCATGATCGCCGACGCGATTCGCCGCATCGGCGCCAACCGGTCCGTCTCCGAGTTGTACAGCGAACAAGAAGAAGCGTTGGAGCGCAATCAGATGGACAGCGAGACGCCTTTGTTCGACCTGCCGCCGATGGCGGAGCCTGAACCAGTGGGGTTGGCGCATTAGGAGACGGACGGCGGGAAACGACGGACGGGGGATGACGGACGTCCCTAAAGGTCCGTGGCTACATTGAGCCGCGACTAAAGTCGCGGCGCTACATAAGGGGTGGACATTTAGCCGCGACTAAAGTCGCGGCGCTACATAAGGGGTGGACATTTAGCCGCGACTAAAGCCGCGGCGCTAATTGAGAGGATAGAATGGAACAGGTCACTTTAGCGGCGCGGGCGCGCACCGGTATCGGAAGCCGGACGGTCAAGAAAATGCGGCAAGCGGGGAAGGTTCCGGGCGTCGTCTACGGACGCGAGTTCGGCGATGCCATGCCGATCGAGATCGACGGGCGCGAGCTGCGAGCCGCGCTTCACGGACACGGGCTTCATTCGATCATCAACCTGTCGCTGGACGGCCGCCCATCGACACCCGTGCTAGTGCACGATCATCAGGTCGACATCTTGACCAAACACCTGATCCACGTCGACCTGCACGCGGTGAGTCTCGATGAAGAGATCGAGTCCTCGGTGCAGCTCGTGCCCGTCGGCACTGCTCCGGGCGTCAAAGAAGGCGGCATTTTGGACTTCGTGCTGCGCGAAGTCGAAGTCGCGTGTCTGCCCGGCAATATTCCCGAGCGCATCGAGGTCAACGTCGGCGAACTGCAGATCGGCGGCAGCATTCACGTGCGCGATCTGACCGTGCCGGAAGGCGTGCGCATCGTCGATAGCGGCGGCGAGATGGTTGTGTCGCTATTGCCGCCGTCGAAGGTGGAGGAAGCGCCGGTGGCCGAGGCAACCGCGGCGGTACCGGAACTTATCGGCGCCAAGAAATCGGAAGAGGAAGAGCAAGCGTCCTAGAGGCGCAAGCAGCCGGATTTCGATTGCAGATGATGTTGGGCGCGCGGCTTATGTCGAGCGCCCGTTTCTTATGGGGCTGCCCGCCGTGAAGCTCGTGGTGGGGTTGGGCAATCCCGGACCACGCTACGTCCGCATGCGCCACAATATCGGCTTTCGGATCGTCGACGCATTGGCCCGGCGGCACGATGTCTCGCAATGGCGCACGCGCTTCGAGGCCCGCTTCTCACGAAGCGTGCAGCTCGACGCCGTGCTGGCGCTGCCGCAGACTTTTATGAACGCATCCGGCGACGCGGTCAGGCCGCTGATGGCTGCGTACAAAATAGCGCTGCCCGACGTGCTGGTGGTGTGCGATGACATAGCGTTGCCCTTTGCGCATCTGCGCATGCGCCGCGGCGGCAGCTCGGGCGGGCACAACGGCTTGAAGTCGATCATCGGCGCCTTGGGGACGGACGAGTTCCCGCGGCTGCGCGTGGGAGTGGGGCGCCACAGCGCCGACGCGATCAGCGTCGTGCTGGGCGCGTTTTGGCCCGAAGAAGAAAAGGCGCTGCCCGAAGTGATCGAGCGCGCGGCCGGTGACGTGGAGACGTTCTTGCGGATGGGGAGCGACGCGGCGATCGCGCGGGTCAATGCGGATGGCGGGGCGCCGAAGGCGGAGGACGGCGGGGACGACCGACGGACCTAGGGCGAGTGAATGAGGGAAAGTCGGCACATGCGAGCCCTCGCTCGAGGGCCTATAATGGTCCCATGCATGCGGTCGTTGGGAGCCCGGTTGTAATCCGGGACAACAAGTTCGCGGTCGTGACGGCGCCCATCACGATCGACGGCCGTACTCGGGAACTTTACTTCAAAGCCTCGACGCCCTTCGTCAGCGAGGGAATCGAACCGTTCGTGGCCGCGGCTTTCCTTCCAGCTCTGACAATCGCGTCTCGATTCGCGGTGGAAGCCCCCATGTCGGCGCGGCTGCTCCGAAATCTCCAGCGCATCACCGAGCTGTTCGTCTGTTGGGAGCCCGAGCGCTTTCATAGCGTTGAAATCGATGCGACACCAGCGGAACGAACAGCGCATAGCGGCCGAACCACCGCGGGTTTTTTCTCCGGCGGTGTGGACTCCTTTTACACGCTGCTGAAGCACCGCGACGAGATCACGCACTTGATCTTCGTCACGGGCTTCGACATCCGTTTGGACGATGAGCGGCTGCAGGCTGACGTCCTGACAGCGGTGCGGGCAGCGGCGGCCGAACTCGGCAAACCGCTGATCGTCGTCGAGACTAATCTGCGCCAGTGCTTCGACTCGTTCGTCTCCTGGCCGGATCACTATTGCGGCGCGGCCATCGCCAGCGTCGCCCTGCTGCTTTCGCCTTTATTCCATACCGTCTATGTGGCGGCGTCTGCGGGCTATAAGGTACTCGTGCCGTTCGGTTCCCATCCGCTCTTAGACCCCTTGTGGAGCACGGAGGCGGTCCAGATCATTCACGACGGCTGCGAAGCGAGCCGCTTCCAAAAGGTAGGAGCGATCGCCCAATCCGAGGTCGTCCGCAAGACGCTGCGCGTTTGTTGGCACAACACCGACGGGGCTTACAATTGTGGCAGCTGCCTTAAGTGCCTGCATACGATGGCTCTCCTGCGGGCGGTCGGCGCGCTGGAGTCAGTGCGGACCTTCGACAGACCTTTGCCCTTACGATCGGTGGCCTGGGAGTTCGGAGGGCACGTCATCGATCCGGCCGTTCCATCGCGCAACTTCGTGCTATCCATGGAACACGCCGCCGATCACCTCGCCGCATCCGGACGCGATCCAGCTTTGCTGAAGGCCCTGCGGAACGGTTTGGCGGCAAAATACGAACGCGGGATGTGGGCCTTCGCCAAAGGCGCACGGCAGCGAATCAAGACGTACGGCCAGTCGATGCTGCAAAATCGCATGCGCAGGCGAGTGGCAGCTCAGGGGTGCAGCAGCAAGAACCACGCGCCGACCGAGGTCAGCTAGATGCACTTCAGCGGCAGGGCAGTCGTCGAAGCGCCGCCTGCCGCTGCACGGCCTGGTTCTACACTTGTCGAGGACTTGAATGACCGCGCCACGGCGGTGCTCGCGACGCTACTGAAGCCGGGCACGCGCTGCGCGTTGCTCGATTTTCCCGACTACTCCAACGTGGGCGATCACGCCGTCTGGCTGGGGCAACGACGATTGCTCCGCAAGCTCGGAGTGGAGATCGTTTACACGGCCAGCCAATTCACGTTTTCGCAAACCGCGATGCGCCGCGTGCTGGGCGATGGAGTGATTTTGCTGCAAGGCGGAGGCAACTTCGGCGATTTGTGGCCCCGTCACCAAAAATTTCGCGAAACCATCATCGCCAGCTTTCCCAACAATCGCATCGTCCAGCTCCCGCAATCTATACAGTTCACAGGGGACGCCAACAGGGAACGTGCCAAAGAAATAGTCGGACGACACCGCCATTTCACTTTGCTAGTGCGGGACGGCCAAAGCCTCATCACGGCGCGCAGACATTTCGACGTCCGAAGCGAGATCTGCCCTGATTTGGCGATGGGGATGGGGACGCTGTCCCCGCCGGGACTTCCCCGCGCCGCCGTCTTATGGTTATATAGAACCGACAAAGAATGCCGCGAGCCTATGCCGAGCCAGTTGCCCGATGGCCATCAGGCGGCGGATTGGATCGCGCACGACAACAGCCGGGCTACCTTAGTTCGCCGCTTTGCCGCCGGTAAGCTCAACCACCTCTACCCGCTGTGGGGCAGCGCGGTGCTCACCGCGCAACTGTCTCTCTTCGACGCGATCTCCTGGCGTCATGTGGAACGCGGCTTAAGTCTATTGCGGCGCGGCCGTATCATCGTCACCAATCGGCTTCACGGCCACATCCTGTCATTGATGAGCGATATACCGCACGTAGTGGTCGGCGACCGTTACGGCAAGATCCGCAATTTGTACGAAAGTTGGACGAGCCAGTCCCCACTAGCGCATTTCGCCAAGTCGCCGGAAGAGGCGCTGAAGATGGCCGCCGGCCTGGCGGTCCGAAGTGCGTAAAACGATTCGAGGCGATAGCGGTTTGCCGCGCGTTTCGGTTATCATTCCAACGTATAATTGCGCGCGCTATCTTGGCCAAGCGATCGAAAGCGTGCTGAACCAGACGTATGCGGCAAAGTATGTCGAGTTGATCGTCGTGAATGACGGATCGACGGACGACACGGACGAAGTCATCCGGCCTTACCGGTCGCGCATGACTTATATCACTCAGCCGAATCGTGGGATCTCAGGGGGCCGCAACGGCGGCGTGAAGGTCGCGACAGGCGACTACGTCGCTTTTCTGGACGCGGACGACTATTGGCTGCCGGAGCGGCTAGCGCTGATGCTGAAACGTGCCGTAGCTTCACCGGACTGCATGGTGATGACCGACGTTTTCGTCCTCAATGAAAGGAGCGGCGAGTTGGAGACCCAGGGAAATTGCGAAGCCAAAGGGTTGACGCCGCTCTTTGACTTAAACGCCCGCGATCAATACGTCGCGGCGTTAAAAGCTAACTTCCTGAACTACATGATCATGGTCCCGCGGGACGTATTCGCGCGAGTCGGCTTGTTCGACAAAAGCTTGACGTTCGGGGACGACTGGGATTTCGAGCTGCGCTGCTTGGAGGCCGGCATGCCGGTTAGGCTGGTCCCCGAGCCGCTAGCGGTTTACCGGCTGTATCGACCCGGTGCGACCACGACGAGGCCTGACGTCAGCATGGCGGCCAGCCGGCTGCGCATCTTGGAGAAGCACCGCACGAGCGTGTCAGCGGCTCGCTGGAAGACGGCCCTGGGTCTGCGCGACAGCCTATTGTTCCAGCAGGCCTTGCAGGGACGGAAGTTTTTCTTTGCGACTCAGATCGCCGTGAAGCTGGCCACGAACAGAGCCTATGGCCGCCATTTGCTGCGGCAACGCGCGTTAGCGCGACGGCTTCGGGTGTCAGCCGCGGCTGATGCGGCATACCGATAACATCAGTATGCAACCGTCGGCGACGATGATCTCGGTCGAGCACCTCGAGAAATCGTTTCCCATATCGTACCGGATCAGCGCCTGGATCAAGCATCGTGGGGCTCCGCCGCGCCGCACGGTGCTGCACGACATCTGCTTGTCGGTGCGGCGCGGAGAGTTGTTCGGGCTGCTGGGGCCCAACGGCGCCGGCAAGACGACTCTGCTGAAGGTTTTGGCGACGCTCGCCATCCCGGACCGCGGCGCCATCGTGGTCGACGGCATCGACGCGGCGACGGACGCCCTGGGGGTCAAGGCGAGGATCGGTCTTTGCACGAGCGAGGAACGCAGTTTCTACTTCAGGCTCAGCGCCCGCGAGAACCTGACGTTCTTCGGCGCTATGGTCGGGTTGCACGGCAAACCGCTGGAGCGCCGCATCAAAGAGGTCGTCGAA
Source organism: Vulcanimicrobiota bacterium (assembly GCA_014304875.1). GTDB lineage: Bacteria > Vulcanimicrobiota > Vulcanimicrobiia > Eremiobacterales > Eremiobacteraceae > Mawsoniella > Mawsoniella australis. The sequence goes on along the minus strand of JACRUD010000095.1, from coordinate 6,005 downwards.
GTCGTCGATCTGGAGGCGGACCTAGACCGGCGGTTCGACGGTTATTCTTCCGGCATGCGACAGCGGCTGACGTTGGCTCGCGCCTTGCTCTCTGATCCCGAGATCCTTTTCTTGGACGAGCCGACCAGGGCGGTCGACCCCATTCATGCGGAAAGCCTGCGCACGCTCATCAAGCAAGAACTGGTCCAGCGGCGCGGCAAGACCGTCGTCTTGGCGACGAACCTGCTCGACGAAGCCTGGAACCTGTGCGATACCGTCGCCGTGCTGCGCGCCGGGCGCATCGCCGCGATCGGGCCCCCCAAGTCTTTAGATGCGCGCTTTATGGGCATGCGGCTGCTTCGCTACCAAATCACGGTCGATCGCATCGACGATGCCATTATGGCTCGCACGCGTGCCATCGCGGGCTTGGCGCGCCTCGACGCGGCGCCGTGCGCGGACGGCTTCGTGCTCGATGTCGAAGTCGAGCAAAGCGGCCCCGCTCTGACCGAACTGCTGCGGGCGGTGAGCGCCAACGGCGTCACGGTTCGCAACTTGGTTTCGCAAGAAGCCCGCCCGCTCGAGGTCTTCACCGACTTGACGCGCGAGCAGATCCATGGTTAAGTCCGGGCTGCTGGCCCCTCCCAATCCGTTTGAACCGCTGTACAAAGCGATCGCGATGTTCAAACGCGACGCGCGTCTGGCGCTATCCTACGATTTAAATTTTTGGCTGCAGTGGATCAGCATCGGGGTTTCGGTCTTGGGCTTTTACTATATCTCCAAGCTGATGCCGCCCAAAGACGCGTTCGGCACCCCCGGCCACCCGGGGCGTTATTTCGACTGGATCGTCATCAACTTAGCCTTCGTCCGCTTCCAAGCCACGGCCATCGCCAGTTTTCAGATGGCGATCCGCAACGATCAGATGGCAGGAACGCTGGAAGTCTTGATGGCGACGCCGACGAGTCTACCGCTGATCGTGCTGTCGACCGGGCTATGGGGATTCACGCTGACGGCCATTCAGGTGTGCGTCTTCATGCTGCTCGCCGTGCCGCTTGGCGCGGACTTCAGTCACGTCAACTTGCTGACCGGCGCGGTCTTCGTTTTGCTGACCATCGCCTGCATGTCGCCGATCGGCGTCATGAGCGCAGCCACCATCATGACATTCAAACAGGCGGGCCCGGCAGGGTTCATCATGGGTAGCGGCTCCAATCTGTTGGGCGGAGTTCTCTTTCCGGTCGCCACCTTACCGGTCGCGCTGCAGTACGTCTCGTGGTTCTTGCCGATCACCCACGCGCTCAATGGCATCCGAGGAGCGGTGCACGGGCTGACGTTGGGTCAGGTGGCGCCGGACGCGCTGTGGCTGGCGGTCGCGACCTGCGTCCTCTTGCCGATCTCCCTTTATTCGTTTGGGCGCGCGGTCCAGCGAGCGAAGCTGGACGGAACGCTTGGCCAGTACTAGAGCGCGTCGCGCGGCGGCCCCGCAGGGCGGTCGGCGCGGCGGCGCAAAAACACGCCTCGATGGAAGGTCTTAAAAAACCGCGCGCCATCGAGCCGCTGGAGATCCGCACCGTCGGCGAAGAAGCGCTGGTCCACGATTCGACCAACGGGAAAGTTCACGTGTTGAACCCGACCGCGGGCAAGATCTTGAGGATGTGCGACGGTTCGCGCAGCCTTGGGGACATCACCGCGACCCTGGTGGCCGAAACCGGCGCGCGGCCGGAAGAAGTCGCCGCCGACGTGGACGCCATGGTGGCGCAGTTCCGAGATTTGGGATTGCTGGTCGGCGCAGACGGGCGCGACTGAACTCGCGTTAGCGCATTTAGGAATTAAAGAGATAAGGTTAGGAGTCCACGGTCATGCGAAAGATTCGGGACGGAGCGATTGTCGTCGTGCTTTCTTGCGTGTTAGCGGCATGCGGCGGAGCGAGCTCTTCCGGGCCGGGCACCGGCCGCAACCTAGTGCCTTTGAACGTGTCGCCGGCCAACGTCTCCTTTCCGATCGGCAGTACGCCGCCACAGACGATCAAAGTCGTCGACGCGAGCTATTCGGGCGTGTTTTCCGCCACGGTCTCTGACCCGCACATCATCGACGTGTCGCCCGCAACGGCTTTGGGACCTGTCGCCACCTTCACCGTCAGCGCGATTTCGGGAACCGACACGCAGATCTCACCGGTCTCCGCGACCGTCAGCATATCGGAATCGAATGTCGTGAAGGCCAAGGTCACGGTCAGCGTGCCGATCTGCGTGCCGCCGGTTCCCAGGATTTTCGAGACCTATCCGGTCAGCGGGGCGACCGGGGTCCCGGCCACCATTGCGAGCCTCGTATTCGCGGTTCCCAACAACCTCCAGATGCAAAATGCTGCATACGGCTTTCGGGTGCGGCTGATCGGTTCTGACGGGTCAGCCGCCAACGGATCGCTGCTGGCTCCCGCGCCCCTTCCGCTGCCCAGCCCGATGGCGATTCCGCCGTTTCCCAATCCAGCCTACGTCGCCGCATCGGCGCCCCCGCTGCACAGCGCGACGGCCTACCAAGTGGTGCTGTTCAGTCCGACTGTCGGTTGTCTGCCGCCCGACACGGTCGGCACGTTTTCAACGACGTAATCATATGATGTCGCCGGCGTCTTGCGGCGAGGCCCTCCTTCCACTATAATAGCGTCGGGTTTCCCGTCTCACTGCCGTCGCTACTATGGAGGGGACATATGCGGTTGCTTTCTTCTATATTGCTGGGAGTAGCGGCCCTGTTCGGCGCGCTGGCCATGTTGCCGCAAGGCGCGTCGGCGGAACGATCCGATGTCTCGCACGGACGGTATCTCGTGATGAACGCCGGCAAGTGCACCGACTGCCATGGCGCGAAACTGCAAGGGATGCACCTCGGCTTTATGGCCCCGCACATGCCGATCGAGTACGACGCTCCCAAGATCGCCGGCTTACCTCAGCTATCGCAAGCTGCGGCAGCGCGCTTCTTGCAGACCGGCCGCTTGCCCAACGGCAGCATGGCGCGGCCGCCAATGCCGCAGTTCCGGTTCAATCGTAGCGACGCCATGGCGATCGCGGCGTATCTAAAGAGCATGCGTTAGCCGACGCCGACGGGCTTCGTGCGGACGTCCGGCCTTGATTATTTCGAGGTGTAGAAAATAACGGCCGGCAAGTTCGGCGGGGTGATTAGGACCGGCCCGATCTCGAGCACGATCTCCTCGTGGGAGACGAGCTGCAACGCGCGCACGTCGCCCTGATATTGGGTGAACGGGCCGGTGGTCTGGTTAAAGCCTTGCGCCGCCGTCGCCGTGTAGGCGACGACCTGACCGCTGAAGATCGCCACAGCGGTCGATGACAGCGGCTCGCCCCAAATGTCGAACAGTTCGCCAAGCGTAAATGCGGTTGGGGCGAGGCCTTCGATGTGGATGTAGCCATCGGCGTCGTGCGTATGGAGGAAATAAAAGCACTGGGCGTTGGCCGTGTAGCCGTTGACTTCAGCGCCCGGCTTGAAAAACCCGAGCACATCGGGGACGGCAAAGCGCTGACCGTCCACGAGCAGACTGACGTGAGCGTGCACGTGATACGGCGTGACTAGATTGTTGCACGTCAGGCCGTCGACCGTTTGCCCCTGCCCGCCGGTGGCCGTGTTGCCTTCTCCTACCGTATCGATTCCGAGAACGCCGCCCTGCGCGAGTTGGATCGGCGTGGGGGTCGCGCCCAGACCGGGTGGCGGAGTTGAAATCGGCGACGAGGTCGGACTCGCGCTTGGCGCCGGCGTCGAGCTCAAGGTCGGCGATGGGGAGGGAGAGTCGCCGGGCGATGAAGACGGACTGCCGATCGGCGACGGGGCGGCCGAGCCACTCGTAAATTGAAACGGAGCGGCCGCGCTTCCGCCGCCGCAAGCCGCTAGGCTCAAGGTCGTCACCGCACACAAGGCATAGGCAATCCCAACAAGCTGGTTGTACGTACTTGTCATATGAGCTGGTGTCATGGACCACCGCCGAGACGTTTCCCTTTAGCTCGCGCTATAGGCCGCACGTGCCTGAGCGGATAACTGCGCTGGCTTACTTGTTGTTGAAACGAGAGGCATGAAATTGGCTGATAATGCATACGGGAGGGTCGGAGCCGCGGCACGGCTGGGCATGGGCGGGTTCGCCGGCGCCTTGGCCACCTTCGTCATGGATGCCGTCACGGGCGTTTTTTACACCGCCCACATCAAAGAACGCGAGTCTGCGATTTCGTCGCAATCCGCCGGCGCGGCAGTTGCGACGAGGATGTTGACGGCGTTAGGCTTGGAACCCGATGAAGAAGACGCCGGTAAGGCCGCCTCAGTCCTTCATTGGACGATCGGTATTGGAGCTGGAATGATGGCGGGTGCGCTGTCAGGCAAACACGCGCGCGGCGCGATTGCCGCATCCGCGATCTCAACCGCGGGGATGTTGTGCTTCGACGAATTCGGCCTGTCGGCGATCGGGGCGATGCCGCCCTCATCGCGCTATCCGTGGCAAACCAATTTTCGTTCGGTCGTCGGACATGTAGCGTTCGGAATCGTTTTGACGCTCGCGTACAGCGTCGCAGTGCGGGTTGTCGAAAGGTGACGGCCGCGACTAAAGTCGCGGCCGCTACATTGGATTGGGCGGGAAATTTAATATGAGTTTAAGCGGGTTAGGGTACAATAGTCCCGATGAGTGTGGCTTTGGTCGTGCGAATGACAGGTGTAATGAGTATTAACATAAGGCACTCATGATGCGGCGTGGCAACCCGAAAACGATGATCAGCATCTTCGACGATCCATCGTTGTTGGCGAGGTTCAAACGAAAGCGAAACACGCTCATCGACGCGCTTTACATCGATGTCAACCGGGATTATCGCGCTTCCTGTCTCTTAGCAGGCTCGGGCCGCAGCGGCACGACGTGGTTGGCCGAGACCCTAAACTCCGACAACTCTTATCGCTACGTGTACGAGCCGTTCAACCGCGGCCACGTGCCGTTGTGCAAGCATTTCGCGACACGCCAATACCTGCGGCCGGACGACCGCGATCCGCGTTTTTTGGAGCCCGCCAGGGCGATCTTCACCGGCAGACTGCGAAACGGTTGGACCGATTCTCACAACCGGCGGGCCATCGGCACAAAGCGGCTGATAAAAGACGTCCGCTCGACGCTCATGCTGAAATGGATAAGCCGGCATTTTCCGAGCATGCCGCTGATCTTTATGATGCGTCATCCATGCGCCGTGGCCCATTCGCGAGTAAAACTCGGCTGGACCACCAAACTGCGGGAGATGTTCTTCAGCCAGCCGCAGTTGGTCGAAGATTTTTTGATCCCGTTTCGGGGAGCGATGGAAAAAAGCAAGAGCGCATTTTCGACGCACATCTTCGATTGGTGCGTCGAGAACTACGTGCCGCTCAGCTTGCTCAGAAGCGGCGACGCCCACATGCTGTTCTACGAGCGGCTTTGCATGGATCCTCAGACAGAATGGGCGCGACTTTTTGCGACGCTGCGCCGGCCTTTTGACGGATCGGCATTGGACGCGATAAACAAACCGTCGGCCACCACCCGTCCCGGCAAGGCCAAGACCCAAAAAGCCGCATCGCCGGAACAGCTGGTCGACGGCTGGCGGGCGCACGTGAGCGCTGACGAAATTCGCCGCACCGTCGAGATTTTGAGTTTGTTCGGGCTCGACGACATCTATGCGGACGGACCGATGCCGAAAGTGGAAAACGCGCTCAGAGGCGATGAATCCGCGATGCTCAGCGACCGGGCGAGTTAGTAGGGCGGATACGGACGGACGGACCTAAAGGTCCGTGGGCTACCTTGGGCCGCGACTAAAGCCGCGGCGCTACATTGGCGGCGCTAGTGCCAGATGCCGGTGATGGGGAGCGTGCCGCCGGTGAGACCTAAATGCGGCAAGTGTTTCATGTCTTCGATGGTGCGCAGCACGCTGTAGTCGTCGATCTTTTGCGCGTAGGCGGCGGGACTGACCATGGGTCCTGTCAGCAGCACGGCGACACGGCCGCCTCCGTTGGTGTTGTCTGACTCGGCCTCATCCCATAGC
>JACRUD010000148.1 GCA_014304875.1 Vulcanimicrobiota bacterium | reverse complement strand
CTGCGGACCTCTTGCCGAGGTGAGCGCTCAAGACTGGGAGCGTGTGGTGCGGGTCAATCTTTTCGGCACGGCAGCAGTTGTGCGGGCCGCCCTGCCCTTCTTGGCCGCCGTTCGCGGGCGCGTCATCACGGTGGCGTCCACGCTCGGCTTGAGGGCGATGCCCGACGCGACCGCATATTGCGCGAGCAAGTTTGGCGTCATCGGATTCACTCGCGCGCTGGCCGCGGAAGTAAAGGACAGCGTCGGAGTGACGCTGCTGATTCCCGGCGGTATGCAAACTGCTTTCTTCGACGGCCGCGAAGAGCGATACAAGCCTGCTGCCGACGCGGTGCTCAACCGGCCGGCCGACGTGGCCGCGGCCGTTTTGTTCGCGCTGCGCCAACCCCCCAACTGCGAGATCCGGGAACTGGTGGTCTGCCCTTCCGCTGAAACATCGTGGCCGTGATCTCGGGGGCGGCAAATCGGGGCATGCCCGGTAACCAGTCCTCGATCGACCCGGAATACTTCGTCGCGCTGTACCGCCACAACGACGATCCCTGGAACTTCGCCGGCAGCGGATACGAGGCGGCCAAATACGCCACGACAATCGCGGCCTTGCCCGCCGCGCGCTACGGCAGCGCGTTTGAGATAGGGTGTTCTATCGGCATCCTGACCGCGATGCTGGCCAAGCGGTGCGATGCTCTGCTAGCCGTCGATGTGTCGGATCGAGCCCTGGAGCTTGCGCGGCTGCGCTGCTCTACGTCGTCGCACGTTCGTTTCGCCGCGATGGCCGTTCCCAAGCAGTTTCCGAGCGACACGTTCGACCTCATCGTCCTCTCGGAGGTCGGATATTTCTGGTCGCGCCCCGACCTCGCGCTTGCTCGCGACAGGATGATCGCCGCTTTGCGGCCGCAAGGCATCGTTCTTCTGGTTCACTGGACTCCGCCGGTCAGCGGCCACCCGGTCAGCGCCGACGAGGTTCACGAGACGTTCCTGACGGACGGGCGGCTGAAGCAACTGCAGGGCCGCCGGGAAGAGCGCTACCGTCTGGACGTCTGCCAAAAGACGTAGCGCCCGTCTTCCGATGAAGCTGCCTCGCAGAGCTTGCATCCGATTCGGCCGGACCGGTTTTATCGCTCAGCGCGACAGTCTTTCTACGACGTTGCGCGTGACGCGCATCGCGATCGGCTCGCTGTTTAACGCGACGACCCGCGGCCAATCGACTGTCGCGGCGGTGAAAACCGTTCCGCCGTTTTCGTGAAGGCCCATAGTGGCGGCGCCATTGCCGTTTATTTCGCCGGAACAATCGGACACGGGCCATCCGGTTACGTCGCCCACGCCCAAGATCCGGAAATTGGGCGGGGTGTCATCGGTGCCGTCGGGCTCGATGCAAGCTTGGGAGGCCGTTTCGCGATCGAAGTGTGCGCCGTCGCATTCATAGCCGACTAGTCGTTCCGCCGCTCCGAACACCTCGCCATTAAGGGCGCCCGTCCCAGCGTAGATCCAATGATCTGCACCTTGCACGGTATAACCGCTCGGCGGCCGCGCACCGCGCCACTTCCCTCCGCCGTTGCGATAACTGACACCGGTCAGGGCATTTTCGGGGCGTACCTCCGGCCTCGTCGCGCCCGCTCCCGGCGTCCACTTGCCGGCCCGTTCGATAGCGCTGATATCCTCGCGGACGGCGACGCGAAAATAGCATGTGTTCCCCCCAAAAAATGCGATGTTCCCGCCGCCGACCAGGTAACGCTCGGCATGCAGCCGCATCGCATCGCTCCAATATTCATCGTGTCCGGCGCTGATCATCAAAGCGTAGCGATTTAATTCGACGCTCCCCGCGTGGAGGTCGAGGTCCGTGCAAAAGTCCAGCTCGCAGCCGGCGCTTTCCAGCCATAGGATAAAAGGACGATCCCAGTGCGCGAACGTTTGACGCGGCGAGGTGGGGTCGTAGAAATCGGGGTTGAAAGAATCCCAAGGATGGCCGCCGGTCCCGCCCCCCGGCCGCCGCCAGCTGGCCCCCTTGGCGCTCGTGTACAAGCACTGTCCGTCTCCCTCCATTGGAGGCGCCAGCCGCAGGCGGCGCTGCGCTTCCCTGTCCGCATAGGCCGTATCCGCGATGTTGTAGGCATGATAGGTGAACAAGGGAATCTTGTAGAGCACGGGCGCCACACGGCGCCCGTTGGGCCGCACCACAAAAAGCGCGTTGCCCCCGGAATCGTCGGCCGTACCGGGCTGTGCTGAACCACCGCGCGCCGCCGGACCGTCTTCCACCAGGGCGGCGAGATAGACGCCCGCCGGGCAATGCGCCGGGACGGAGATGTCGTAGCCTGGCCATTCCCAGTCCGCTTCAGCAGGGCGGGCCGGAGCCCGATCGCCGGCAAACCAGCGCGTCTTCCACCGGGCGGCGCTCCGATGGTCGTCGCCGTGACGGTAGATCGCGACGCGGAACCTGCGCGCGTCGGTCGAGACGCACAGAGTCAACGTCGCGCCGGCTTCGACGGTGGGGTGTCTGGGATAGGCTTTGATCACACAGGTTTGAGTTGAAGCGACCGCAGCGCCGACTCCAAATCCGGCGGGACGGAGCGTCGCTCGCGCAGGACCCACGGGATGCCGCGCAGCGCCCCGACGATTGCGCTGTACGTCTGCGGGTTGCGCCATGCCGACCCGATCAGGCGAACGCTTCGGGCGGCGGCATCGCCAAGCGAACGGCGCAGCCACGCAGTCCACAGCC
>JACRUD010000059.1 GCA_014304875.1 Vulcanimicrobiota bacterium | reverse complement strand
TTCCTACTCCCGCCGTCGCCTTCTTGACGCGGCGCCTTGGAGCCGGGGCCGGGATCATGATCTCGGCCTCGCATAATCCGATCGAAGACAACGGCATAAAGCTGTTCGCGGGGTCGGGTTGCAAGCTGGCGGACGATCTGGAAGACGAGATAGCGGCGCAGGTAGAGGCGCACAACGACTTGCCCCGCCCAGTCGGCGACCGGGTCGGCACGATTTTCGACCGACGGCGCAGCGCAAAACTGTATCGCGACCATTGCGTTTCTTTAGGAGCGCCGCTGGAGCGGCGCACGATCGTCGTCGATGCCGCGTATGGCGCGGCTTACGATATCGCACCGAAAGTGTTCCGGGCATTGGGTGCGGACGTCGTCCCCCTGCATTGCACGGCGGACGGACGGCGCATCAACGTCGATAGCGGTGCGACGAATCTAGGCGTTTTGCGCGCTGCCGTCTTGAGCCGCCCGAAAAGCGTGGGGGTCGCCTTCGACGGCGATGCCGACCGCGCGCTGTTCGTCGATGAGCGGGGTGACGAAGTCACCGGTGATCACGTGCTGGCGATCTTGGCGAAGGAGCTGATGCAGAAGGGACGCTTGCCGAAAGACACGGTCGTCGCCACCGTCATGAGCAATCTGGGGCTGGAGCTCGCGGTGGCGGAGATGGGCGCCACGCTGCTGCGCACAGCGGTCGGAGACCGCTACGTGCTCGAGGCGATGCAGGCGGGCGGCTATCGCATCGGAGGAGAGCAATCCGGCCACATCATCGATTTAGAGAGCAACACCACGGGTGACGGCATAGCGACCGCTGCCCGGGTGCTCAGCTTGGCGGTCCGTGAAGGGAGCTTGAGTTCGCTTGCGGGGCAAATGCGGACGTATCCCCAGATTCTCGTCAACGTACGGGTGGTAGACAAACGACGAGCGGAAGAAGATGAAGCCGTCCGAGCCGAGGTCAAGACGATCGAAGAGCAGCTTGCGGGGCATGGCCGCATCCTCGTGCGGCCGTCTGGGACGGAGCCGCTGGTGAGAATCATGATCGAGGGAACGGACGAAGTGGAGATGAGACGCCTCGCGCAGCGGGTCGTGGACAAAATCGCAGCAGCCTGAAGGGTTGATGCCGTAGAGGACACCGGGTGCGGCGGCCGAAGCATCGCGTCATTCAACGCCGTGACATCGCTGCACAACGCAGCCGAGGAGGAATTCCCGGCCTTGCTGAGGCCGTCGGTCAATTTACCGGTTCATAAGCCTATCGCCTAGTCCGCCGCAGGCACCAAGGTGGCGGAACGGGGGAACCATCAGTTGGGGTGAGTCCGCGCACGTGCGCGGAAGCGCTATCTTTCGGCGCTAACCCGTCAGCTAACCCCGTCGGCGTCGAAAGGAATCAGTGTTCAAGTACGCTGTTTGTTTGGCTACCGCATTTTGTTTGCTGACATCCACCGGAGCGCCCAGTCTCGCGTCGTCCGCCAGGTATACGGTCGCCCGCGGCGACACGTTGATTTCCATCGCGCGTCACCACGGCGTCACCCTCAAGATACTCGAAACCATGAACGGGCTCAGCCCTTCCAGCGTCCTGCGCATCGGGGAGCAGCTGTCTGTCAAAGACGGTCGCGCCTACCGGATCCCACATTCCGCTAGGCCGCTGCAATACGCGATCAATAGAGCGCTCTGGCAGGCGACTCATGTGGCGGCAAATGCCCTTGCTCTGCCGGCGCGCCGGGTGCGAATCGTGCATCGCGTGGCGGCGTTGGACATAAGCATAACCAAGACGGCGCTGCGCTACATCGGTGTGCCCTATGCTTGGGGCGGCACGTCTTTGGCAGGAGTAGACTGTTCCGGTTTTGTGCAGACGGTCTTCTATCAGCACGGCATCTTCTTACCTCGAACGGCTGACGCGCAGTTCAGCGTTGGGACGAGAGTCGCGTCGTCCAGCCTGCGCAGCGGGGACTTAGTGTTTTTTGAGACGTATACCGCCGGCGCGTCGCACGTCGGCATCTATTTGGGGCAGGGCCGGTTCGTGCACGCGTCTTCATCGTCCGGGGTTCGGGTGGACCGGCTTTCCGAAGGGTACTACGCGAGCCGGTTCATCGGCGGCCGCCGGCTGATTAACTAGCAGACGAGCAAAGGACGGCGTTTGTGTACGGCTCTCCCTAGGCTTCATTAGGAACAAAGTACCAAGGTCATTGGATAAAGGAGAACGCATTTGACGCCTGCGGTGCCTGAGGTTAGCTGGCATCGACCCCACCTATTCTGAAGGAGAGTATCACTTTATGGTATGGTCTTTTCAAGGAAATTCGGCCCTGAAAAGAGTCGCCGTCCCCATAGCTTTGGGCGCGGCGTTTTTCTTTTCAAGCGCGGTGGTCGCGTCTGCTGCGCCAACCAGCGCGGCATCGATCTCGAACGCAGCCACCGGATCCAACTACTTCCAGCCCGGCATAAATCGGGGCGTTGGCTTCTGCAAGAAGCTGCAAAACGGCACCCTTCATGCGTCGGCCGGCGCTAACGGATACTGCTTTGGTCCGCAGCAAAATGGTCGAGCCGGCAACGCCGCGATCTTCGGCGGCCTGCCCGCGGTCACGGAATACGGCAACGTCGACGCAGCCAATCCTCAGGAAGACATCGCACACAACGGTACCGTGGCATACGGCCAATCCGAAGTCTCCACGGCAGAGGTCGGCAACGACGTCATGGAAGCCTTGAATGATTCGACCGGTTTCTTCGCCGCTTGCCCC
>JACRUD010000142.1 GCA_014304875.1 Vulcanimicrobiota bacterium | reverse complement strand
CGCCATCGTCAAGCCTTTCTTCCCAGACGGGCTCAACGGCAACATAAAATAACAAAACAGCGCCCCGCTAAAGCCAGCGCCCATTGGGCGGTCCGTCTTTACGGGCCGCTTCTTTTTGTCGCGATTGCATCATCGGCGGCTGCCGCTCGGCGAAGCGCCCGCCGCCACGTATCTTTCAAGCCGGTCCGCTAGCCGTCGCGGACGCGCTCCAGTTGCGCGAGCTCTCACGATACGCAGTTCGCTTTCACGTCGGCTTGATGCCGGAACAAGAGACGCTGGGCCACATGCATCATGCTCTGGCGATGCAGAAGTACGCCGATCTGGGGGATGAAAAACGGTGCGGTGCTTTGTCCGGCCGTCGCGCAGTCGGCCGACTACGCTGCGCGTCTGGTCGCGGATGGAGCCGCAGCCGTTTTCAGCGACACGCTTTTTTCCATATAGGCGGCGATGAACCGTTCGAACTCGGAACCGGCAAAGCCAAGAAGATGCTGGCGCGAAGGACCCGGCAAACTTTATGCGGACTACTTTTCGCCGATCTGGTCGGCCGTCGCCCACGCCGGCATGCAACCGGTCATGTGGGGAGATTTCTCCTGCAGCATCCAAGCGCCATGGCGTTATTTCCTAAAGACGTCGTCATCGCCAATTGGCACTACCGCGTGCGTGACTCGTACGACGTCTACCTGCAACCGTTCGCGCGGGCCGGATTGTGCCAATTCGTGTCGCCAGGCGATTCCAATTGGGGCGAGATCTACCCCGACATCACGACGGCCGTGAAGAACACCGGACGTTATGTCGCCGATGGCCAGCGTACCAGCGGCGTGATCGGCGTCTTAGACACGGTGTGGAACGATGACGGTGAAACGCTTTTCAATGCGACCTGGTATCCGGTGCTGTTTGGCGTCGTAGCCTGCTGGCAGTCCGGCTTTTCGCAAGAGCGCCGGTTTCACGACCGTTTTGCGTGGGCTTTCTTCGGCGATGACGCCCAGCGCCTTGTCCGCGACATCGACGACTTGCGCAGCGCCGACAGCGACACGGCCACCACGCCGTCCGATTCCTCGGACTATCAGTTCTGGTCCGATCCGTTCGCCGTCCACATCCGCATCGCAGCCCAAATAGACAATCCGCGACGCGAGTCAGAGCGCTGTACCAGCACGCGTGGCTGCTCGAGTGCCGCCCGACGTACTTGCACAACGCGCTGGCGCAATACGACGCGCGCGGCGTGCAACTGGCGACGCTGAACGGCCGCGTCTTGAGGGCGTTCCGCGAAGGTTATTTGCGCGGCGGGCATGCGCTGCCTCCCGCCTTTTTTCTTTGCCGTGAGGCCGTCCGTTGTACGTCCGCTAGGTCTCGAGTTTTTCCAGCGTTTCACGCACTGTCTTGAGCAAGCGTTCGATGCCCACGGTCTTGGATAGATATGCGTCAGCGTCCGCATGCCTGCGCCAGTACGGATCGGAAGTCTCCCCCAATCCGCTGATGATGATCACCGGGATATTCTTCGTGAGCTCGTTGTCCTTGAGTTGGCGGCTCAGCTCGTAGCCGTCCATGACCGGCATGATCACATCGGTGATGACGACGTCCGGCCGTTCGTTCAAAACCGATTCCAAAGCCGCCTTGCCGTCGTGAGCGCTCAGCACGCGATAACCGGCGTTTTCTAAGGCCATCTTTAGGCTCATAGCTTGCACGGCACTGTCATCGACTACCAAAACGGTCTTCGACACCCGGCATATGGTTGGTGAACGGCAAACGCATCCCTGTCGTCAGTGAGGTCGCACCGCGCAAGGAAAACTGAACCCATCGTCGCGCTCCGGATCGCCATCCGCCGCTCCAAGAACGGCCGACGATTGCATGTTGGGGCGCTTTTTTATCCGGGACGTTTCCTTTGCCGCCGATCAGGTGGTCATCGATCGAGGTCCGTTCAAGTACTTTCGCCATCCCGCGTATGCCGGATCATTGCTGGCGGTCATCGGCGTCGGCTTGTGCCTCACGAATCTCGTCTCGCCTTTTGCATCGTCGCGACCGCTGCCGCGGGATAAGGGTATCGCGCCCGCGTCGAAGAGCGGGCGCTGGTCGACGCGCTGCGCCAGCCATATCGCAGCTACGGGCTGCGCACGAAGCGCTTCGTTCCTTTATCTTCTAGCCAGTCAGCGCGTCGCGCGCGTACTCTCCGCGCGTGTCCACGAGACGCGCGAACGTTCCCCGGCGATACAAAACGCGGAGCACGGCAAAACCGGCGCACAAAGCGAGGATCGAACTCAAGCCCGCCTCAGGACCGAACGCGCCGCCCGTGAACCAGGCCGGCCCGCTCAGCTTTTGAGTCAGCGCCGTCGGCGCAGGCATATCTATGCCGCTCACGGGAAATCCGAGGACGGGGCCTTCGAAAAGATTCCAGGTGAAGTGGCATCCCAGGGCGAGCCACAGCGATTTCGTCCACACTATGCTCCAGCAGGCCCAGATCGCGTACGCCGCAAGCCCGAGCAGCGTGAGCCCGAGCTGCGCGCGTGCGTTCGGGTTTGACAAGTGCAACGCCGCGAACAGCGTCGCGGTCGCCAGCATCGCCGGCAGGAATCCCCATTGCTCCCATAAGTTTTGGAACACGTAGCCGCGAATAGACATCTCTTCAGCGAGCGCAGCGACGATAAAGAGCGGAAGAGCGAGCATGATGGTCCTGGCGGCGCCGGCCGTGTCGGCGTGTCCGGCGAGGTGGGAGAATCCCAGCGCTGCGTCGAGCCCCAAGACGAAGCACTGCATGCCGGCGCCGAACAGCATCCCGAAACCCAACAGGCGCAACCAGGCCGTGCGAAAGGAAAAGCCCAGCGAGCCGCAATCACGCCGATCGACGAAACGGCGAGCCAAAAGCGCGACCGCGACGACGATGATGCAAAGAAGAATCTCGCTGACGAAAGCGAGCGCCAACGCGGGCATGCCGGGACCCGGGCGCAGGTGCAATATCGCGAAGGCCGCCATCAACGCGATGACCAAAACGGCCACAACGGTGAGGTACGCCAAGGCGCGCATCCAGGGAGGCAGCATCGGCATGGGGCTGACGAATTCTTGCCGCCCGCCGCGCGCCCTTCGACCTTGGCGCATCGCCAAAGGACGACTCGTGCGGGATACTGCCGGGCTGGATCTGGGAGCGCTCTGGTCCCGAGCCGTCCGCAGGAGGCGCGAAACCGCCGATCGATTCAATCCGCGGGCCATGGCATGAGCGCTGACCCCAGCCGTCGGGAGCTGCGGATTCTCAACGCGATCGCGGAGGAGCTCAATGGCGCGGCCGAGGTCCCGCAAGCACTCGAGCGCACCTTGCGGCTCGTGGCCGATCTGCTCGGCTTGCCGACGGGCTGGATTTGGCTCATCGATCCCGATACGAACGCCGTGTACAACGCGGCCTCGTACAACTTGCCGCCCTACCTGCAAGAGCCGGTCCGCATGTCGGATCGCTGGTGCGAGTGCACGGATGCGTTTAGAGCGGGAAACCTAAAGCCGAAAAACGTCGACGTCATCGAATGCAGCCGGTTGGCGCCGGCCGTGAAGAACAACGCCACCGAGTTGACGGCCGGCCTGCGCTATCACGCCACCATCCCTCTCTATTTCCAATCCAAGCCGCTTGGCATCATGAATCTCACCGGCCCCTCCTGGCGCAAGCTGACGGTGCCCGAGCTGCGCGTGCTGGCGACCATCGCCTTTCAAGTGGGTGCGACGATCGAGCGCGCCCGCTTGACCGAGGACGGGGCGCGATTAGCTCGCGCTGAAGAGCGTGCACGCATCGCCCGCGAGATCCACGACACGCTGGCGCAAAGCTTTACGGCCATCGCGTTGCAGCTGGAAGGCGCGCTCAACGATCTTGCCGACGAGGCGCCGCAAGCGTGAGAGCACGTACGGCGCGCGCTGTCAACGGCGCGCGCCGGAGTAGCTCAGGCGCGCCGCTCGATGACCGGCCTGCGCGCCAACCCGGCTGCAGGCAAACCGCTGCCCCAAGCGCTGGGAGCCCTAGCGCGCGCCTTTACGTCCGAAACCGGAATCCGCGTTCGGGTGCATGCCTTTGGCGGATCGGAGTTGTCGTCCGCCGCCGAATCGGAAGTCTATCGGATCGCCGGCGAGGCGCTGGCCAACGTGCGCAAGCATGCCAAGGCGACCAAAGTCCAAATAGCGCTGCGCCGGCGAGGCGCGAGGCTGGTTTTGGAAGTGCGCGACAATGGTATCGGCTTCGATCCTGGGGCGGCCGCCGAGGTTGGGCACGGCATCACAGGGATGAAGGAACGTGCGCGGCTGCTGGCCGGACGCTTGGGCGTGACCTCGCGTCGCGGCTTTGGGACCGCGGTGATGCTCGCCGTGCCGCTGAGCCAGGCTCCGCCATGATACGCATCATGGTCGTCGACGATCATCCGGTCGTACGCAAAGGGTTGGCGGCAGTGCTTGAGGACGAAGCGGACCTGGAAGTCGTCGCTGCGGCAGGATCCGCCGAAAAAATGCTAGCGCTTGCACGCGAGCTGCGGCCCGACGTCATTCTGCTCGACCTGAAACTCGCGGGAATGAGCGGCGTCGACGCCATCGCCGAGCTGACGGGGGCCCAAGCGGGCACGCGGGTGGTCGTGTTTACCGCCTTCGACAGCGATGAAAACATCGGCGGCGCGCTGCGCAACGGTGCAAAGGGGTACGTCCTCAAAGGCGCACCTGCTTCGCAGATCGCTCAGGCTATTCGCCAGGTTCATGCCGGCGGGTCTTACCTGGCTCCCGAAGTTGCTGCGAAAATCGCCGCCAAAACAGTCAGCCTGCAGGCCGTGCCCGTCCTGACGCAGCGCCAGCGCGAGGTGCTGCGGCTGGTGGGCGCTGGAGCTTCCAACAAGAAGATCGCCGGCACGCTTGGGATCACCGAACGGACGGCAAAGTTTCATTTGCGCTCGATCATGAATCGGTTGGGCGCCGACAATCGCGCTCAAGCGGTCGCGCTGGCTGCGCGCCGGAAGCTTTTGTAACAGCGCCCTGACCGTAAGGACAGCGCAAGGCCTGTGCGAACGGTCGGCGGCTGCTTGCGGGCTCTCGGCTATCATAGGCCTATGGAACTGCTCGGCCAAACGGCCCTGGTCACCGGCGCTTCTCGCGGCCTCGGATTTGCGCTGGCCTCACTTTTGGCGCAGCGCGGAGTCAACGTCATCGTCGCGGCACGCGAAGGGCGTAGCCTGGAAGCCGCGGCGGATCGGTTACGCGGGCAAGCGGCGGTGTTGGCCGTGACGGCCGACGTGTCAGAAGACGCGGAACGGATCGTCGCCGTCGGCGTGGAACGCTTCGGCGTCATCGACATCTTGATCAACAATGCGTCCGAGCTTGGCCCAAGTCCGCTGCCTTCGATAGAAACGCTGCCCTGGACTTCGATGGAGCGAATCTTGCGCGTCAACGTCACCGCGCCGCTTCATCTCATGCAACTAGTTCTGCCCGGTATGAAGTCGCGCGGCGCCGGCACGATCGTCAACGTCACGTCGGACGCTGCGGTGAACGCCTATCCGGGATGGGGAGGATACGGGGCGTCCAAAGCCGCGCTCGAACACATGTCGCGAACTTTGGCGGTGGAATTAAACCAGCCCCGCATACGAGTCTTGACCGTGGATCCAGGCGACATGGACACTGAGATGCATCGCGCTGCCGAGCCGGGCGCAGACCTTTCTGCTTTGCCGAAACCCGAGTCGGTCGCTCCCTCCATCATCGGTCTATTGGAAGACGACCGGGTAACATCGGGCCGCTATCAAGCTCGATGGCAGCCGACGCCCCTGCAGCCCCGCTAGGTTCGATCGTGTTGCTTTCTGCGCTTGACATGCCGTTTCTGCTGCCGTCCCAGCTTGAAGCGGGCGAGCCGCCGGAGGTTCGAGGAGCCGGCCGCGATGACGTGCGGCTGCTCGTGACGGCTGGGGGATCGCTGACCCATACGCACTTCCGTCGCTTGGCGGATTTCCTCCGTCCGGGCGACGCTTTGGTCTTGAACGCGTCGGCCACGCTGCCCGCCGCTATCGAGGCTCGCAGTGCCGGCGGTGACTCGTTCCGGCTCCACGTCTCGACCCAACTCCCGGGCGGCCTTGCAATCGTAGAGCCGCGCGGCGCCACGGTGTTTGCGGGCGAAAAAGTTACGCTGGCCGGCTCTCAGGGCGCGACGCTGATCGGGCCGTACCGCGCATCTCGGCGGTTGTGGATCGCCGCATTCACCGGTTCGCTCAGACACCATTTGAACCGTTACGGGAAGCCGATCTCTTATCCGTACGTGCGACGCGAGTGGCCGATCGAAGCGTACCAGAACGTGTACTCCCGCGTGCCGGGATCGGCGGAGATGCCTTCTGCCGGTCGGCCCATCACCTCCCAGATGCTTGCAGGGCTTCGAGCAAGAGGGATCATCATCGCTTTCTTGACGCTTCATGCCGGCGTTGCGAGCATGGAGCATGACGAGCCGCCGTGCGAAGAGTACTACGAAGTGCCGGCCGACACTGCAGCGAAAGTCGCCCAGGCGCGGGCTCGCGGCAACAGCGTTATCGCGGTGGGAACGACCGTCATCCGCGCTCTCGAAAGCTCCATCGATCCGAGCGGGACGCTCGTGGCATCCCGAGGTTGGACCGATCTCGTCATCGGTGCGGCGCATCCCGTGCGCTTCGCCGATGGTCTGCTGACCGGTTTCCACGAGCCTCGCTCGACCCACTTGGCCATGCTTGCTGCCGTGGCCGGATCAGACGAGATTCGTCGGGCTTACGGAGCCGCCATAGACGGCGGATACCTTTGGCACGAATTTGGGGACTCTCATTTGATCCTGCCTGCGCCTTAAGGCGTGGCAGAAAAGGACGTCGCCCAAACCGCCAGAGCCCTGGAGCCACGACCACGGACAAGGAATACGCGTGCGGTCTAACTGAAAAGAGAATCGCGACCAAAGCGCGACATTAAGGGGATTCGATGGAAAAGGCGACATTTGCGGCCGGCTGCTTCTGGGGAGTGGAGGCCGAGTTTCGCAACGTCGATGGAGTGCTTGACGCCATCGTCGGATATGCCGGTGGAACGACCAAAAATCCGAGTTATCGGGACGTCTGCAGCGGCGGCACGGGTCACGCTGAGGCGATCGAAGTGCTTTTCGATCCGGCGCGGGTTTCGTTCGACCGCCTGCTTGACGTCTTTTGGGAAATTCACGATCCAACCACCCCGAATCGGCAAGGACCGGACTTCGGCACGCAATACCGGTCCGCGATATTCTATCACTCTGCCGCCCAGCAAGCGGCCGCCATCTCCTCGCGCGATCGTCTGAATGCTTCGGGTCGCCTGCGTGCCCCCGTAGTGACCGAAATAGCCCCGGCTTCGGACTTTTACAAAGCCGAAGACTACCACCAGGGCTACCTAGAGAAGCAAGGAAGAGCGTCCTGTAAGATCTAGCCGGTTCGAATAGCGCTGTTGCACGCCATCGTCCGTTGACCGCTCAGCAAGATTGGTTGCTGCAGGACCCTTCCTTGCCGGCATTCTCGAAGCGTCGGACTTTGGCATCGCGGCACTTCGTCAAGGTCACCGTCGTCCCGTTTTGACCGCAGTCGAAATCGACATCATCCATGATGGCCCGCATCAAAAATATGCCGAGTCCCCGGGTGCCGCGTTCTTGCGGTTCCACGGGTTTGCCCTTCCCGCTGAGCTCGAAACCGCCCCCTGAGTCTTCGATTTTGACTTCGAACTTGCGCCGGTCGAACAAGGCCTCGACCTTAAAACTCGCCCCCACGACATGACCGTGCTCGACGGCGTTGTTGCACGCTTCACCGACCGCGAGCGCTATGTGGCTGATCTCATGGCTGTCGAACCCGCACTCGCGGGCGAAATGGGCAATGGCGCGTCGCGCCTCGCCGACCGCTCCGTATTCGCTGCAGAAATGCCGCTGAAACACCTTCACTCTTGTCCGCTACCCGCGCCGGATAACCGCCAAACAACTGCGGGCCAACCTGTGCCGAAAGCATGGAGACTATTCGCGTCATATGGACGCGAAACGTGGACCATAAGGTCTCGGCCGCCGGGTTGGATCGGCTGAGATAGCGGCCGGACGTTGCCAGTAATATAGCGCTACAGCGTGGCTGTTTGCAGAAGAGAACGTGCGTCCCGTTTCAAACCTCTCGTTCCTCATTCCAACGTGAAAGGGAAGGCATTGAAATCGACATTCGCCGCCGTTTTGACTTGCGTTTGTGTTTGTTTTGCGACGGCGCCGCCGTCGGGGGCGGACCAACAGCCGACTCCGCCTTTCGGCCGGCTGAAATGGCGAGAAGTCGGGCCTGCCGTGAGCGGAGGTCGCGTGACGGCGGTGGTCGGAGTCCAAAGCGACCCAAAGCTGTATTACGTCGGTTCGGCCGGCGGTGGTGTTTGGAAGTCGGTCAATGGCGGCGCGACCTGGGAGCCAGTCTTCGCGCGCGAGCCGGTCTCTTCAATCGGGGCTATCGCCATCGACCCAAGGGATGAGAATATCGTCTGGGTCGGCACGGGGGAGACGAATCCCAGAAACGATATCGAGTACGGCGACGGGATATACCGGACCGGCGACGGCGGAAAGACTTGGACGAACATGGGGTTGCGGGATACGATGCAGATATCCCGTATCGCGGTCGACCCGCGCAATCCGAAAACGATCGTCGTCGGCGCCATGGGAAATTTCTTCGCGGATAGCCCGGCGCGGGGCATCTATCGCAGTACGGACGGCGGAAAGACGTGGGCCCATACCCTCTACGTCGGTCCCTCAAGCGGCGTCAGCGACCTTGCCATGGACCCGAAAAACCCAGACGTCCTTTTCGCCGGCATCTGGCAGTTCCGACGGCAGCCCTGGACTTTCTCGAGCGGGGGCAAGCTAGACGGGTTGTATCGCTCCAAGGATGGGGGTCGGCGCTGGACTCGGCTGAGCGGACGCGGTCTGCCGCCCGGGATCATGGGGCGCATCGGGCTTGCAGTCGCGCCGAGCGACTCCAAACGCGTCTACGCGATCATCGAATCGAAAAGCGGCATCCTGTGGCGCTCGGATGACGGCGGCGATTCTTGGTCGCTCGTGTCCAAAGACACGCTCGTCGACCAGCGCCCTTTTTACTTCACGCACCTCAACGTCGATAACAAAAATCGCGACCACGTCTACGCGGTGTCGGAGATGCTTACGGAGAGCAAGGATGGCGGCAAGAAATTCAAAGAGATCGCCAAGGCCGTCCACGTCGACTATCACGCCATGTGGATAGCTCCAAACGACCCGAACCGCATGATGACCGGAGAGGATGGTGGCTACGCGCTGACGTTGGACGGCGGCAAGACGTGGTCGTTTTCGCGAAATCTCGCGATCGGACAAGTCTATCACGTCGGCATAGACGATCGCGTGCCCTACACGGTTTGCGCGCCACTCCAAGACAACAACGCCTTTTGCGGTCCGTCGAACAGTCTAAACGACGAAGGCATACCCGATGAAGCGTGGACGCGCGTCATCGGGGGCGACGGGATGTGGGCCGTGCCTGATCCGGGCGATCCCGACGCTGTGTGGACCGACCTGCAAGATGGCCGGGTCGGCATATTCGACCGGAAAAGCCAGCGCATCACCTTCGTCATGCCCGATTATGAGGCTTCGGCGTTGGATTTCGATCTGTACCGGCGGAAGTATCGCTTTAACTGGGATTCGCCGATCGCTTTTGCGCCTCTGGATCCGAAAACCGTTTGGTACGGCGGCAACGTCGTCTTTCAAACTCAAGATCGCGGAGTGCATTGGAGACCGATAAGTCCCGACTTGACGCTCAACCTGAGAGCGCATCAGCAGCCGTCGGGCGGGCCGCTTGCGTTGGACGTATCGGGTGCGGAGACGTCCGATACGATTTTGGATATAGAGGGCAGTCCCTCGGCTGCGGGAGAGATTTGGGTCGGGACCGACGACGGACTCGTGCAACTGACCCGCGACGGCGGCGCCCAGTGGACCGACGTGACGCCGCCCGGCGTGCCGCCGTATGCTCGGGTGGAGACGGTCGCCCCATCTTTGCTCCAGGCCGGTAGCGCGTTCGCCGCATTCGACCGCCACCGGTCGGGAGATCGCCGCCCCTATCTGTTCGCCACCCGCGATTACGGAAAGACCTGGCGCTCCATCGTCGCCAACCTGCCGCCCGACCAGTACGTCCGCACGATCCGGCCGGACACCCGCAACCCGCATCTGCTGTACGCCGGGCTGGAGCAAGGGATTTGGATGTCGTACGATGACGGCGCACACTGGCAGAGCCTTAAATTGAACCTGCCGACTGTCTCGGTTCGCGACATCCGCCTGCAGCCTCATTTTGACGACCTCGTGATCGCGACGCACGGCCGGGCGCTATGGATATTAGATGACGTTCGGCCGCTGCAGGATTTGCCGTCGGCGCAAGCGCGCGGCGACATGCTTTTTGCGCCGCGGGCGGCATACCAGTTCTCGTACCACGCAAACGACGAGGGGCTGTACACTAGGTTCGGCGGCCAAAACCCGCCCGATGGAGCGATCGTCAATTTTTACCAAGCCAAGCCGCAGCGGAGCAGTCCGGTCGTGGAAATACTCGACAGCCGAGGTAAAGCCGTGCGCACCATATCCGGCACGCATAAAGTGGACGATAAAGAAGTTCCTTACGTGACCAACGATGCCGGCCTGAACCGCGTCGTGTGGGATTTCAAGGAGGACGGTCCCGTTCAGTGGATGGGCGCCTTACGGGAGGAATATCGTGGGCCGAAGTCCGGCCCGACCGTCGTGCCGGGAACGTATACCGTGCGTCTGTCGCTGGACGGCCAAACGTTTTCGCAGCCGGTCGAAGTCAGACCGGACCCGCGCGTCAAGTCGACCCAGACCGACTACCAAGCGGCGTACGACTTTTCCAAGAAGTACTTCGCCGACCTATCGAATATCGACGTTGCGCTCAACGAGTTGGACGCCGCGAAGAAAGGCTTGGCGACGGCCAGAACAGCGCTGCCCGGCCGGGCGCCGCAACTGGCGGCGCAAGTTCAGGCCGCGGAAAAGCGGCGCGAGGCGATCTTTACGGAGCTGACTGCGAACTACGCCAACGACGAAGACTCGATACAGCGTCCCGGAGCGCTGCGGGAAGATATGGAAGGCTTGCTGCGCGGCACCAACCCGCCGCTGGCCGCGCTTTTGGACTACGCGCAGTCCGTCGATCAGCGCTACGCGGCCGCGATGGGGAACTACGAGGCGTTCCGTCGCACGGACCTGGCAGCCCTGAACGCGGCACTCGAGCGTGCCGGCATCGCACCGGTCCCGGTCGGCGCCTTGTGACTGAGCCGGCCGTCGAACCGATGACCGCTGGGCCGGGCCTCCCGATATAATGAAGAGAGGTCGTCGACGGATCGAAAAGGAACGCCGAAGTACATGGCCTGTGCCTTTTCGCGATTGACACGCGAGTCGCTTCAGCGGTCCGGCCTGTGAGCAAGTACATTTTCTTCACCGGCGGCGTCGTCTCTTCGCTTGGCAAAGGGATCGCCGCCGCATCGCTCGGGCGGTTGCTGAAAAGCCGCGGTATTTCTGTCAGCATCCAAAAGCTCGATCCGTATATCAATATGGATGCCGGGACGATGAACCCTTACCAGCACGGTGAGGTTTTCGTCACGGACGACGGAGCGGAGACCGACCTCGACCTCGGGCACTACGAGCGCTTCATCGACGAGAACCTCACCCGTTTGCATAATGTCACGACGGGCCAGATCTACGGAAGCGTGCTCGACAAAGAGCGCAGAGGCGATTACCTCGGGGGAACGATCCAGGTCATTCCGCATATCACGAACGAGATCAAAGGCCGCATCAAGAGAGTCGCCGATGAGAGCGGCGCCCAGGTCTGCATCGTCGAGGTGGGCGGCACCGTCGGCGACATAGAGTCGCTGCCGTTTTTAGAAGCGATCCGCCAGTTCAAACACGATGTCGGCGACGCCCACGTCATGTACGTGCACCTCACCCTCGTGCCGCACCTGGGCGCGGCCGACGAGCTGAAGACCAAGCCGACGCAGCATTCGGTGCGCGAGCTCCGAGCCATCGGCATATCGCCTGACGCGATCTTATGCCGCACCCAGTATCCGCTGACGCCCGAAATCAAAGAAAAGATCGCTTTATTCTGCGATGTAAAACCGTCCGCCGTCGTGCAAAGCCGCGACGCGCAGAGCATCTACCAAGTGCCGCTGAATCTGGAGGCAGAGGGGCTGGCCGAGCAGGTATGCGAGAAGTTCGACTTCGGAGACCGCCCGCTCGACCTGGGCGAATGGCGCTCGATGGTCCGCGGAATCCAGCGGCCCAAAGACACCGTTCGCGTGGCGTTGGTCGGCAAGTACGTCGAATTGAAAGACGCGTACATTTCGATCACGGAGGCCCTCTATCACGCTGCCGTTTCCCAGCACAGCGCGGTCGACATCATGCGCATCGACTCCGAATCGCTGGAAGAGCAAGGCGCCGCTGTGCTGAGCAGCGCGAGCGGGATCCTGGTCGCTCCCGGATTCGGCGGACGTGGAA
This sequence comes from Vulcanimicrobiota bacterium, assembly GCA_014304875.1. Taxonomy (GTDB): domain Bacteria; phylum Vulcanimicrobiota; class Vulcanimicrobiia; order Eremiobacterales; family Eremiobacteraceae; genus Mawsoniella; species Mawsoniella australis. The sequence goes on along the minus strand of JACRUD010000142.1, from coordinate 272 downwards.
TAAAAGGAAAGCTGCTCGCCATCCGCTACGCGCGCGAACGGCGACTCCCGTTTCTCGGCATTTGTTACGGCATGCAGCTGGCGTGCGTCGAGTTCGCTCGAAACGTCTGCGGCCTCGACTCAGCGCATACCCGCGAAGTCGAGCCCGAGACGCCTCATCCGGTCATCGATTTTATGGAGAACCAGCGCAACCTGACGACCATGGGCGGCACGATGCGTCTGGGGGCGTACCCTTGCTCTCTGAAGCCCGGGACGCGCGCCGAGCGGGCGTAC
>JACRUD010000114.1 GCA_014304875.1 Vulcanimicrobiota bacterium | reverse complement strand
AAAGAAGGGGGCCACAAAGCAGAGTTGATTCCCTATTCGCCCGCGCTGCAGACCCTTGGTCACGCCTATTACGCAATGCACCGATATGGGGAGGCCGTCCACGCTTTCCGGAATGAACTGCGCATGTACCCGGGCAACGGGCGCGCGCTCTACGGGTTGTGGCAAAGCCTGCAAGCCTCGGGACGAAGCGCGGCCGCCGACGCAAAACGGCTCTTCGATAAAGCGTGGACCGGCAGCGACGTCCTGCTTTCCATGAATGATTTGTAACGCTTGATCGCCGGACGCAGCTCGCGCGATCGGCTCCCGCAACGTTCTGCGGCCGACTACTTCCCCGAAAACTTGTCGTTGAGGAGCTTTCGTCTGCCGGACGACAAGTCGCGGCACGAAGAGATGGCGAAATTCATCCACGATTTGAAGACCGTCCGCAACGCCGTGCGCGCCTAGGTAGCACCTGATTCCTTATTCCGAATTGGCAAACAGGCGACGTTGCGATACAAAGTTAGAGTGAGCAAAACCCGTCGGTCCGCGGCCGAAGTCCTCTACGTTTTGTGGCCGGCGAGGAGTTGGCGCTTTTTGATCGCGCAACGGCTGTCGCCAAGCGCGTCAGGCGACGCAGCTTCCTCGATTGGTATCCCAAAGCGACGTGATGAAACCTCGTTCTACGCCTTATTCTGCCAAGCCGGGTTGCTGATAGATCCCCAAGACGTTACCCCCGGGGTCGCGGAACAGGGCGTAGGTCACGGGCGCGTTTGGATCGGCCGGCTGCACGATCTCACCGCCGGCCTTCACGATCGCATCAGAAGTGGCAGCCGCGTCAGCGACCATGATGTGCACCGTGAGACCTGTCTGGGAAGCTGCCGTGCGACCAAGGACGAAGGTGCCGCTTACCTCGTTGACGGTGTCGTCGAAAGCGACTGACCCGTCGTCCCGACGCCGGATCTGCCAGCCGAAGACGCGCTCGTAGAATTCAGTCGAGCGCTGAACTGAGGTTGCGGGAATCTCGATGTAGCATATCTTACCGTTAGCGAGCGTGGGCCTCGTGGTCGCACTCATATGTCGCCACCGACCTTTAGGTCCGTCATGGACGCCGGCCGGTGCCGCTTTGGACTAGGCCCACGACGTGGCCCTCAGGGTCGCGGAATAACGCGATGCGGGGGCCGCCCGGCACCTGATCCGGCGGCATCATGGTGTCGCCGCCGAGACCTTGAATTTTGGTCAGGGCGGCCTCGAGGTCCGGAACCTCGACGTAAAACGTGACGTGGCCGCCGTAGTCGTCTCGGCCGCCGCCGATGCCGCCGTTGATACCGCTTTGGCCCTCCGGGAAAGCCATCGCATACTGGACTCCGGTAGCGGGAATGGGGTCGCCGATCTTCCAGTCAAATGCTTGCTTGTAAAAGCGCTGGAGCGCCGCTGCGTCTTTGCCGACGACTTCAAAATGTACGACCGGATTGCCCATCTGCATCTCCTTTTGAATCAAAGCGACGTGCTGCTATTTATAATGCCGTCATAGGATTTGAGCCTTAAAGCCAACGCGACGTCGAGGTAGCCACCATGAACGTGCGCCGCCTTAGCGGCTGGCGGAACGGCTCAGGTTTGTCCATGCGCCCGTTCATTCGTCACGCCGGGCGGCCATCTTGCCCTACGGCGTGCTATACCCAACTGCCGCTAGCCCAGGATACGAGCAAGCATCGTGGATCTGATTTCCGAGATCCTCGCCCATATCAGTTCACGGAGCGCAAGCTTTAATCTCCCTTTCATCATTCGGAAGCATCGCAGCAATCCTCTGTCAGTATTTGTTCATTAACTTTTCATTTTGCGGCGCTATATTCACGCGTGGACCGCTGACGGCGGTCGGAATGTCAGAACGACGAAATTCGTTGATGATAACGCAGGACGGAAGAAAGTTGCAGACGATGTATCTCGATATCTACGACGATAGCCAAAAACTTCAAACGATAACGGTGCGCGCGGACATCGACTCGTACACCTCCTCAAAGCTCTCCAAAACCATAACGAGGCTGCTGAAGCGCGGCGCGTCGTTTCTCGTTATCGACCTGGGCGAGGTCAAGCACATCGATTCGTCGGGCCTCGGGGTGCTTTGCGCCACCGCCAAAATCTTGCGCCAAAAGGGCGGTGCGCTGAGCCTCGTGATCACATCGCCGCACTTAAGCCGCTTCTTCAACATCACCGGATTCGACCGCATCATGTCCTTGCACGGCTCCGTTGCCGCTGCCCAAAGCGCGTGTCGACACGAGGCCCAAAGGCAGGCCGTCGCCTAGGGCGCAGGGCACCGAACAAGAACCTCCCTCACCCCGCCGAGAATCCCAAGCGGAAAGGAGGGTTCAGCATGAACCTGGCTCGACAAGATGCCACGCCGTCCATCGTTGATTACGACGGTGGTGAAGCGCTGTCGTTTTTGGGGACTTTAGCGATCGTCAGAGTCGACGGGAAGCACACGGGCGGCCGCTTCGCTTTGATAGAGGGTCTGCTCCCGCAAGAAGCGGCGCCCGAGCTGCATGCGCACGGACAAGACGAGACGTTCTACGTGCTCGAGGGAGAAATAACGGTCTGGATCGGCGAGCAGAAAAGACGCTGCGGCCCCGGCTGCGTCGCTTTCGCCCCGGCCGGGACGCCGCATACGTTTTTCGTGCGCTCCGAAACGGCCCGCATGCTGACGCTCAGCACCCCGGCGGGCATTGAAGACTTCATTCGAGATCTCAGCACGCCAGCCAAAGAGCGGCGCTTACCCGATGATGATGATTATCCGACGCGTGAAGAAATCGAAGCGACGATGGCACGTCATCGCGTCGACGTGCTCGGGGCGCGCCCTACGGCGGACCAAGCCTAACGTACCGCATCCCTGACCGTCACGTCTTCGACTTGCGGGCGCCTCCTCTACCAACAAAAATGCGGTGGAATTACGCCACTATTGTGGTGGACTCGTGAAAAAAAACGCCGGAGCGAATCCGGCGATCGAAAGGTGCGCGCGGTCGCTGCTACATACTTCGGAGGTCTCCGCACGAGACGTATTTCTTCAATTGTGCCGCTGACTCGTGAACGTTGATCGCCATGTGTCCGCTCATGAGCTTGGACATCGGAGCGTCCACGATCGTGTTCGAATGGCCCAAGACCACGTTTTTCAGCGGGTACCGTGGGACGGGATTTAGATGTGCGCAACTCCCGTAGTGGATGTGTACCGGCTGGTCTCCGGTCGTGTTTTCGTTTTTTATGTCAAGCACGACCCTCGTGCGCCCACCGCGCAAGGGCGTGAGCGTTGCGCTGCCGCTCTCACCCGAGCCGCTTTGAGCGTGCATCCGCAGCGTGACATCCCCGTGCGGCCGCCCAAGCGCCGTGCCCGCCATTGAGGCGCACAAAGCGACGGCTCCCAACACGCTAAAGATTCGACGCATCACAGCTCCTCCTAACAGTGTACCGGCCAAAGCCAGGCCTACGCATAGTGTTCCCACGCTCATCCGAAGGCAAACTCTTCTAGCGATGCGGCGAAGCGACGCTTCCTTCTTTAATGATCTGAGACGGGCACGGGACGCGAGCTCGCTGCACCCGCCGTAAGGGGACCCACATAAACGTCAAGACAAGGACCGTCGGCCAGTGTGGTATCATATCCGCTCTTCACGCCTAAGCCGGGACCGGACTATGGGACCGTCCCTCTGCACCGGCAAATGGAGAAATATATGCTCGAACAGGGAAGCCAGCACGTTCGTTCGGGTTTTTCCAAGGCCGTCGTCGCCGCCTACATCAAAGCCTTGGCGCCTTTGAACCCTGACCGATTCGTCGCTGGCGCCCGCGCACCGATTTTGATGCAAGACCCAGACCAAGATGCTTTTATCTCAAGGGCGATGCTGCTCGACTATCTCGCCCACGCGCACGAACCCAAATCCTTGCGCTGGTACGTCGGCTGCCATGAGCTCAACGATCCGGCCGCTCAGCGCGATCGCATCAAGTGGCTCGCGCAACTGCTGCACTTCTGACATGGCCTCTCTTCTACTGCTCCTCAGCATTGCGGCTGGAACGATACAAGGCAAAGAGCGTCGGCCTCGGGCCGGCGCTCTTCATTAGTACGGTCGTATTTTTGAGAACCTCTCAGAGAGATTATTATCCGCCTACTCCACGGCTAAACCGGGGGCCGGCGACCAAAGATCGATTGCGCACCATCGGGGAAAGTGGACGGCCCCTCTTCAACATTCGGTCATCAGTAAGGATCACTGCATTGTCAGAATTGGAGGCGATGCCATGCCGATAGAGGTTTGGAGCACGATCGCGGCCTTCGGCACCTTCATCGTTATCGGGGCGACAGCGGTCGCGGCCGCGGTTCAACTACGCCACCTTCGCGAGAGCAATCAGCTCGAAGGCCTGTTGACCGTGTTCGCGCGCGTTGAAGACCCGAAATTAAACTATTGGGTCGACGAGACACGTGATCTCATTAAAGAAAAAATGCCCGATGCCGACTACCGCCGTCGGATCAGAGACAACACCATCGAGCGCGAGGACAATCCATGGATCAACCTTGCGAACTCCTACGAATGGGTCGGTTCCCTTGTCAGGAACAAGCTCATTCCTGAAGGAGCCTTTATGGACATCTATGCCGACAGGGTGTGTCAGGTGTGGCAATTGCTCGAACCCGTGATCGGGATCATCCGACGCACGAACATCGCCGCGGGGGAAAACTTCGAGTACCTCGTCGTGCGCGCGGAGCTGTACAACGCTCGCTATCCCGATGGGGTGTACCCAAAGAATATGCCGCGCAAGAAGGTGCCGGATCGATGGCTGGAAGCCGATACGGCACTCGGTCAGGTGTAAAGCGATGAGCCACTACCTTAAAATTCGCAGCTCGACCTGCGCGTGGCCATCCCTCCATCGCGGGTCCGTCTTTATCTAATTCCCTGACGTCTCAGCCTTATGATTTCTGGCAGTTTATCATCCAATCGATGCCATACTTATCGGTCAGCGTGCCGAACTTGGCACCCCAAAAAGTATCCTGGAGCGGCATGTCGACGGAACCACCCGCCGCGAGCGCGTTAAAGACCCGTTCTGCCTCTTTTTCGTCGCTCGTCCCCAAAGAAAGCGAGATCCTGCTGTCCGCAGCTTTGGCCGCTTGCGACTCGGACATTCCATCGGCTCCCATGAACTTCAATGTGGGCGACTTGAAATTCGCGTGCATGATCCGTTGTCGATGTTCCGCCGGCATGTTCGCTTCCATCGGCGACCCTGCATACCGGTTCAAGCTCGTGATCTCCCCGCCGAAGATCCCTTTGTAGAAGTTGAGCGCTTCCTCGCAGTTCCCGTTAAAATGCAGATACGGCTCCAGTTCCATGTCTCATACCTTTCTTTGATGGAAGACGCGGTCGGGCGAGGTTCCGTCTCACCGGCCCTTAGCCTGCATCGGTCGCTGCACTCAAACGCGCCCTGTCGTGCTCCCTCGGCCCGCGGGGAAAAGCACCTCGTTCAGCCCAAGCCACTCGCGCATCCGCTCTAACTGTCCGCTCAGCGCCGAAGCGACCAGCTTGGGGTCCATCGCCGGCTCCACGTGAACCGCGACGACCCGCAGTATGCTCGCTGCGCGCTGCGCGCGCAGATCGACCCGCGCCGCCACCCGATCGCCCAGCAGCAGCGGACAGACGTAATAGCCGTACGTCCGCCGAGCGGCCGGCGTGTAAATCTCCAGCCGGAAATCGAAACCGAACAGGCGCGAAGTTCGCTCCCGGTTCCAGATCAGGGGATCAAAGGGTGACAGAATCGCCGCCCGGGCAGGTCTGGCGCGCGGTATTCGAAGATCCGCAAGCGCATAGGCAGCGCCCTTCCACGCCTGCACTTTCAGATGGATGACTTGGCCGCTCTCCACCAACTCCGCCAAACGGGCGCGCGTATCGCCCTGCTTCAGGCGAAAATAGTCGCGCACGTCGCGTTCCGTCGCGATGCCCATCGCGCCTATGGAAATGCGGACCAGCTCGCGCTGCGCTTGCGTCTCGAGCGGCGTCGGCCTAGCCAAAACGTCCGCTGCGAACACGCGCTGCGGAAGGTCGTAGACGCGCACGAAGCCTTGGCGACGAGCCGTCGTGACGCGGCCGCAAAGGAAGAGATATTCGAGGGCCCTTTTCGTCTCGGACCAGTCCCACCACGCAGCTGGTCGTTGGCGGCTTTCCAAGGCCGACGCGGCCGCGGCCCCGTCACTTTCGATCCGGCGGTAGACGTTCTCGATCAACGCGCGCTTTTCGCGAACGAACTGGCCCCCACTTTGCGAAAGGTTCGCCGGGTCTTGCGCCCGCGCCATCCGCCAGCGCAGCAGCCGATGTAATGCCAGCGGGATCAGCGATGCCTCGTGGCCCCAATATTCAAAAAGCGTGCGCCTCGCCGGCCTTCCGTAGGCGGCCTCTTCGAGCAGCCGGTTCGGGTATGGTCCCAGCCGCGAGAAAAGCGTCAGATAGTGCGCTCGGGCGACTGCACTGACGCTGTCCATCTGCACGACGCCTATGTGCTCGAATGCCTTCGCCAGCGCCCTCGGCCCCGGCGCTTTTGGACGATCCAAGAACCCCTGAGCGTGCAATGCGGTCGCGCGAGCCTCCGCGTTGCTTAGATCCGCGCCGCGAGCGCTTTTGCGCGCGTCAAACACGACCCCGTCGCGCTTGTTGACGACCTTCCTAGGTATTGTCCGGCGCCCAAATATCGACGATCGGCATTCGCGGCGTATCCTTGGGATAGGTATCCGCGTGCGACTCTTCCCACAGTTGAGCACGCGCGGCGAGATACTCAAAATTATCGAACAAACTTGGGCCGCGCTTGCGCCGCATGATCGCGATAGTCGGGGAGAGCTTGTTCCACATGCTCAGCACCTGATAAGAAGCCATATCCATACATGCGGCTTCCGTCATAGCTCCCAGTTTTACGAGCGATCCGATCTGTTCCCAGTACCCACAGACCATCAGCTCCGGATGGGTCTGGTTGTCCACCCGCGCCTCTTCTAGGCCGGCGCGAAAGTCAGGGTCCTGCATCTTGCCGTCGAGTTCGGTATTTATGTAGCGCATGATCGATCGGTATTCTTGGCTCGACCAGCGTTCCATCATCGCGAGCGCCTGAGCGCTTTGATTGCCGGCTTGCAGATGGCGCAGCTGCTTGACGGCGGCGAAGGCCGACAGCGCGACCACGAAAAAAGTGCCCAGCGTCGCAAGCGCTGTCAGCGCCTCCCAATTCATGGAGCGACAATTCTCACTCGCTCCGCGAAAAGACTTGTCCGGCATCACGACATCGAAGGCGAAGGACGGTACCGTTCCGTGGCGCAATGATCGGCCGCAACCGCTCTTCTCGCTTAGCGCCGGCTTTAGGGATCAGGCATGCCGAATTCTAAGGCGGTGGAGCGGCGGAGGTTTGCCATGAGGCTCGAGCACGGGAGCGGCGAATCGCGATGAGCTCGATCCAAGCCGTCTTCTTCGATCTGGACGATACGCTGATCGACGACACGGAATCGTTGGAAAGCTGCGCGCAGTCGGCGGCCGCCGAATTAGCCGCTGACCTCAAAATCGCGCCGGCCGCCCTTGGGGCCGCCTACGTTGAAGCCGCCATCGGCTTTTGGACAGCGCTTGGACCGGGCAGCTCGGGGCCGCCGCGCGGCGACATCCGCCCGACCATGTGGCGGGAAGCGCTGGCGCGCCACGGCGTTCGCGATGATGACCTCGCCCGCCGGCTCGCCGCTCGTTTCGATGCGCTGCGGCTGGCCAGCGTCGCCTATTTCCCCGAGGTGTTGCCGGTTCTCGAAGAGCTGCATCGGCGCTACACTCTCGGCATCATCACCAACGGCTTCGCCGAGACGCACGACAAAAAAATGGCGCGGCTTGAATTGAGCAAATTTTTCGATCACGTGCTGCTCGCGGGCGAAATGGATCTCGCCAAACCCGATCCCCAGATTTTCCGCCATGCCATGGATTTAGCCGGCTCGAAGCCGGAGCAAAGCGTGATGGTCGGCGATCGATTCGAACGAGACATCCGCGGCGCGCAGCGCGCCGGCATGAGAACCGTCTGGTTCAACATCCGCAAGGAAGCGCTGCCCGAACGCTTGCCTTTGGCGGACGCCACCATCGGCTCTATGGCAGAACTGCCGGCCGCCCTGCGGAGGATAGAGCTCGGCTAGCCGCCATAACCTCGGACTGACGGAGCGCTACGTCGAGAACGACCCGACGGGCAGCGGCGAACAGGAGCCGTTGGACATGGTCAAATACGCGCGCCACGTGCTGCCGGCCGGCAGCTGCGGGATGGAGGACGCGTAAAAGTCCGACTGAAATGGGTGTGGTCCGGACGGGTCAGCCACGAGACTGAGCGGACCTCCCGTGATCAAATTTCCGAAGTTGTCCACCAGCGAAGTCTGAAACTGCCCGTAGCTGTTGTAAAGCGCATTATTATTGCCATTGGCCACGATGACGATCTGTCCGATGTTCGACGCCACCCCGCCTTGATTCGGCACGGGGTTCGCCAATTGCGTCTGCGTCCCCGGATAGCACATCGCCGACCCGCCGCCCCCTAGCACGCCGGAGCTCGCGTTGCCGCAAGCCGCGAGCGTCATAACTGTTAGGAGCAGAGCGACCGCCGCTTTAGTGGCGGCACCATCGACCGCCCCTAGACGTGATTGTCAGGCACGACCCGGCCGTCTTCGTAGACGGTCCCGCCGTTTTGCAAGTAGCCGGCGACCGTCGTGGCCAGCCGATTCTTACGGCCGACGTTTGACTCGATCGCGATACCGGCGACCAATGCAGCGCCCCGATGATCGTATTGCGCGTGACGGCGGCGCTTCGGCCTTCGCCGCTTGCAGCTAGGCCATCCCGAGCGTCGTCGCGACGAGCGCCGTCGCAAGAACCGGTTTGAGCATCTTCATTGAAGCATCTCCTTTGGGACCAAATCGTAACATCGGGCTCTAGGAGAGGCCTGGGAGTACCCTTATATTCTTTTATACTTTGCGGCCGGTAGCGGACAACGAAACCACGACGAAGCCGGCGCGGTGGCCTCACGTTGCGGGGCTCATGGGCGGAAACGCCGAACCGGTTCCCCTCCTATGGCAAAGTCCCCCAACGGCACTCCGATCGATCCCCACGCGGCCGCGGCGGTTTCCATTCCGGTCCGCCACGGGCTGGAGACGATCGTCATCAAAGGCGCGCGCGAACACAACCTCAAGAACATCGATCTGACCCTGCCGCGCAACGCGCTCATCGTCATCACCGGCTTGTCAGGGTCCGGAAAGAGCTCGCTGGCATTCGACACCGTGTACGCGGAGGGCCAGCGTCGTTACGTCGAGTCGCTCTCCTCGTACGCCCGCCAGTTCCTCGGTCAGATGGAAAAGCCGGACGTCGATTATATCGACGGCTTGTCGCCCGCGATCTCCATCGACCAAAAGTCGACCAGCCGCAATCCGCGATCCACGGTCGGCACGGTCACCGAGATCTACGACTACCTGCGGCTGACGTACGCGCGCATCGGCACGCCGCACTGCCCGAAGTGCGGCAAGCGCATCACGCCGCAAAGCGCCGAGCAGATCGTCGATCAGATGATGGTGCTGCCCGAAGGCACGCGGCTGCAGATCATCGCGCCGATGGTGCGCGGGCGCAAGGGCGAGTATCAGAAGCTGTTCGAGCAAGCCGTAAAAGACGGCTACGCGCGCGTGCGAGTCGACGGGCGGATCCGAGATTTGCGCGAGAAGATCGACCTCGACAAAAAGCGTAAGCATACCGTGGAGATTGTCATCGACCGCCTGGTGATGAAGAGCGATCTGCGCCGGCGCCTCAACGATTCCGTCGAGACGGCGTTGCGCCTGACGCAAGGGCTTGTGTCCGCGGTCGTCCAGCGCCCGGCCGCCAAGGAAGAGGTCCTCGACTTCTCCGAAAAGTTCGCCTGCGTCGATTGCGGTCTCTCTTTCGAAGAGCTGGCACCGCGCATGTTCTCCTTCAACTCACCCTACGGGGCGTGCCCCGAATGCACCGGTTTGGGGTCCAAAATCGAAATCGATCCCCGCCTCGTCATTCCCGACCATAATCGGACCTTTCGCGAAGCCGCGGTCGTGCCGTGGACCAAGAACCTGTCCGCCGGCATGAACCCCTTCTACGTTCAGCAAGTCGAGACGCTGCTCAAAGAAGAGGGCTACGGTCTCGATACCCAAGTGAAGAAGTTGCCGCAGGACCTGCTCGACGTCATTCTCTACGGGGTCGACGACCGCCGTCGCTTCACGTTTAAGACAAAGACAGGCAAGAAATGGAATTACGAAGCGCAGTATCGCGGCATCATCCCCAATCTGCAGCGGCGCTACGAAGAGACCTCGTCCGACTACGTCCGCGAAGCGATCGAAAAGTTGATGACCCAAGTGCGCTGCGCGGCGTGCAAGGGGGCGCGCCTCAAACCCGAATCGCTGGCCGTGACGGTCGGCGGGCTGTCCATCGCGCAGTTGACCGCGCTGTCCGTGGACCGGGCGCTGACGTTCGTGGAGTCGCTCGCGCTGAACGCGCGGGAAGAACAGATCGCCCGCCAGATCGTCAAGGAGCTGCGCGCACGTCTCGGCTTCCTGGTCAACGTCGGACTCGAGTACCTCACGCTCGACCGCAGCGCCACGACGCTGTCGGGAGGTGAGGCTCAGCGCATCCGGCTGGCCACCCAGATCGGCTCGTCGCTCGTCGGCGTGCTCTACGTGCTTGACGAGCCGTCCATCGGCTTGCATCAGCGCGATAACGCGCGGCTGCTCGCGACGCTGAAAACGCTGCGCGATCTCGGCAACACGTTGATCATCGTCGAGCACGACGAGGAGACGATGCGCGAGGCCGACTACCTGGTCGATATCGGCCCGCGCGCCGGCAAGGACGGCGGGCGGGTCGTCGCCGCGGGAACGATCGAGGATCTGGTGCTCTGCCCCGAATCGCTGACCGGCCGCTACCTCTCGGGCCAAGACTTCATCCCTCTTCCCGGGCGCAGGCGCCCACCCAAAGGCGCCCTCACCGTCCGCAACGCGCGCGCGAACAATCTGCGCGGTATCGACGTCACCTTTCCGCTCGGCGTCCTGTGCGCTGTCACCGGCGTGTCGGGCTCGGGCAAATCAACCCTAGTGGAGCTGGTGCTGTTCCGGGCGCTGGCGCACCATCTTCACGGCCAGCCGCCGGAGGATACGTACGGTCGGGTCGTCGGTCTGGAACAGCTCGACAAAGCCATCGTCATCGATCAATCCCCGATCGGCAGAACTCCGCGCAGCAATCCGGCGACCTATACCGGCGCTTTCGATCCAATTCGCGAGCTATTCTCGCTTACACCAGATGCCCGGGCGCGCGGATACGCACCGGGACGCTTCTCTTTCAACGTCAAAGGCGGACGTTGCGACACGTGTTCGGGCGACGGCATCATCAAGATCGAGATGCATTTTTTACCGGACGTATACGTGCCGTGCGAAGTCTGCAAGGGCAAACGCTACAATCAGCAGACGCTTGAAGTGCGCTACAAGGGAAAATCGATCGCCGACGTGCTCGAAATGCGCGTCGATGAAGCATCGGACTTCTTCAGCAACATCCCGCGCGTGCACAACAAGCTGAAGACGATCTGCGAAGTCGGGCTCGGCTACATCGCCATGGGGCAGGCCGCCACCACTTTGTCTGGCGGCGAGGCCCAACGGGTCAAACTTGCCACCGAGCTGTCGCGCCGCAGCACAGGCCGGACGTTCTATATCTTGGACGAACCGACGACCGGCTTGCACTTCGCCGACATCGCGCAGCTGCTCGAGGTGCTGGCACGCCTTGTCGACTCGGGCAACACCGTTTTAGTGATCGAGCACAATCTCGACGTCATAAAGACCGCGGACCACGTCATCGATCTCGGTCCCGACGGGGGTGACAAAGGAGGCACCGTCGTCGCGAGCGGCACGCCCGAGGCTCTCGCCGCGCACGAATCCTCCTACACCGGGCGCTACCTGAAGCGCGTGCTTTCCGATCCCCGGGCACACATCGCCATCACGAGCGAGCACGCCGCCGTCAGCGAAGCCGAGGGGGCCAATCGCGACCTTTTGCGGACGGTGAACGGAAGCAACGGCGGTCGGACTGAAGTCGCCGCCTCGACCCGCCGAAGATAAAAAGCAGAGGGCGTCCCGACCACGCGGTCCGGCATCATCCCCCCTCGGGTCCAAGCAGGTCCAATGAAGCAGCTGCCCGCGTCTCTTTCACTGCCGGTCCATGTCTCGGTGCGCAACTCGGACCTTGGCCTCAACGAGCGCGGCACCGTCGCGCGCCTCGACACCTCGGGCCTGGTCGCATGTTTTCCGGTCGCGATCGCGCCCGGAGTCGTTCTCTTCACGACCCTCGATATGCGATCGATAAATGCCACGGCACGCGGTCTGATCCGCGTCATCTCCGCCCGCGGCTTGGGCGAAGGAGCCGGCTTCGAAACCGTCGCGGAATTCGTCGAGCTGAACGAAGACGGCAGAGAAAAACTGGAGCGGCTTTTGGGGAGCAAGGACACTCCGCAGCCGGCGCAAGGACGCAGTTTGGCAAGCGACCAGATGGGCCTTGCGCCCGTCTACCAGCGTGGGCACGAAGCGACGAGAACCGACTACCAGGTGACGGTGGCGGACAAGCGCTCGTACTTCGATCCCGCCCCGCTTCGCGGCCGCGCGCAGCCGCCGCCGAGCACGAAGTTTTGGAATTCTCTTGGCCTGGTCGCCTATCTCATCGCGGCCATCATCGTTATCGCGCTTTTTCCGAAGGGCCGAGCGCTCGAAGCTGCGTTTTTCGGAGGATTCTTCCACGGCATCGGCCGGCTCTGGTATTGGGC
>JACRUD010000197.1 GCA_014304875.1 Vulcanimicrobiota bacterium | reverse complement strand
CGCCAGGACCGTATTTCCCGGCATCCAGGGCGGTCCGCTCATGCACGTGATCGCCGCCAAAGCGGTCGCTTTCGGCGAAGCGCTGCGGCCGGATTTTTCCGACTACGCGCGACAGATCGTGGCCAACGCTCGCGCCCTCGCGCGCGCTTTGGAGCAAGCGGGCTTGCGGATCGTGACCGGCGGCACGGACAACCACCTCATGTTGGTGGACGTCTCCGTGCGCGGCCTGACCGGTAAGGACGTCGAGACGTATCTGGACGAGATCGGCATCACGGTGAACAAGAACACCATCCCCTTTGACAAGAATCCGCCCATGGTGGCAAGCGGAATAAGGGTCGGCACCGCCGCGATCACGACTCGGGGTATGAAAGAGTCCGACATGGGCGAGATCGCGGCCATCATGGGTGAAGCCATGGGCGACGTGGGGCGGCGCGCGAGGAGCGCAGAACTGCGCGGCCGAGTGCACGAGCTGACGTCTCGCTTCGGCGTTCCCTAAACGCTTGGGCGCGATGCTGGAGGTCACCATGCCCGCCGGTCGCCCATCGTGGGACGCGTACTTCATGGCCATCAGCCGAGCGGTCTCAACCCGGTCTACTTGCAGCCGCAGGTCCGTCGGCGCGGTGATCGTCAAAGGAAAGCGTATTCTGGCGACCGGTTATAACGGCGCGCCGGCTCATACCCGCCACTGCGATCACAGCGGCGACGGCGATCTGCTCAACGGCCATTGCCTGCGCTCCACGCACGCGGAGCAAAACGCCATCGTTCAAGCGGCCAAATACGGCATCCCCATCGCCGGATCGACCGTCTACTGCACGGACCGATCTTGTCTGACGTGTGCCAAGCTGTTGATAAATGCGGGCGTCGAGAAGATCGTCTTCGAACACGAGTATCTCGACGGACCCGCCATGGAGATGCTTGCCGAAGCTGGGATCACGGTCGAGCGTTTGCATCCATGAGCCACGGTCACGTCTCATTCAACGTCAGTATCGCTTGGCTGTGCGCGATCACGTTCGCGCTCGCCGTCATCACGTCGGCCGTCCTCACGCCGCTCATCCGGCGCATGGCGTTCGCCGTCGGCGTGTTCGATCAGCCCGACGGAGGCCGACGCGTCCACAACGATCCAACGCCGCGGCTGGGCGGGGTGGCGATCTATCTGGGCTTCATGCTCTCCTTGTTCACGACTTTGAACGTCGCGTTGACCCACAGCTACGTCATCCATCACTACCTGAGCACCCGCGATCTGGCGCACGTCATCGGACTGCTCTTCGGCGGCACCCTTATGATGGGCGTCGGCTTGTGGGACGATATCATGACGATGGCGCCCCGCCACAAGTTCGTGGCGCAGTTCTGCGTCGCGCTGATCGCGGTTTTGCTGTACGGCTTCACTATCTACGGCGTCAAGCTGCCGTCGGGGTATCTGGATCTGGCCTGGTTCGCGGTGCCGTTCTCGCTCTTCTGGTACCTCGGAATGGTGAACGCGATGAACTTCATGGACGGCTTAGACGGGTTAGTGTCGGGAGTGGCGATCATCGCCTCCATCACGATGATCGTCGTCTCGCTTTGGAAAGGCCAATACCTCGTCGCTATAACCATGTGCGCGCTGGCGGGCTCGGCGGCGGGTTTTTTGCCATACAATTACAATCCGGCCCGCATCTTTATGGGGGACGGCGGGTCGCTGTTCATCGGCTTCGTGCTGGCCAGCGCCGCGGTCATGGCGACGGAGAAGCGCGCCGTCGCCATCTCGCTGGTCGTTCCGCTGATCGTGCTTGCGCTTCCCATCCTGGACACGGTGAGCGTCATCATCAACCGGCTGCGCAGGCGCTCCCCTCTTTTCAGCGCCGATCGCAGTCACGTCCATCACCAGCTCTTAGACATGGGTTTGTCTCAGCGCCAAGTGGTCAGCCTCATCTACGTCGTGTGCGGGATACTCGGCGCGGTCGCGATCGCGCTTTCGCGGCCTGGCGGCCCGCACGTTTTTTGACCCTCGCCGGCCGCACGCCGCTGACGGTCGCAGTCGTCTTCGGGACGCGCCCGGATGCGGTCAAGATGGCCCCCGTGCTGCACGCGCTGTCCTCCGACCCGCGCTTCGTCTGCGTCCCGATCGCGACGGCACAGCACCGCCAAATGCTCGATGAAGTGCTCAGCCTCTTCGAAGTGAAGGCGGAGTACGATTTAGAGGTCATGACCGAAGGGCAGACGCTGACCGACATCACGACGCGCGTGCTGGAACGCATCGCGGCGGTCTTGGCGGATCGCAAGCCCGACGTCGTGCTGGTCCACGGCGACACGACGACGTCCACATCGGCCGCGCTCGCCGCCTTCTATCAAAAGATACCGGTCGGCCACGTCGAGGCGGGCCTGCGCACAGACACCGTCTACGAGCCGTTTCCCGAAGAGATGAATCGCCGCATCACCGGGATCATCGCGACTCACCATTTCGCGCCGACGCCGACCGCCAGAGCGAACCTGCTCAAGGAAGGGAAGGCGGCCGACACCATCGTCGTGACAGGGAACACGGTCATCGACGCATTGCTCTGGGTGCATGCGCGCTTGACGCCTACCGATGTGCCGGTCGTCGAGACTGCGCGCTTGCTCTTCGTCGAGGCCCACCGGCGCGAAAATCTGGGTGCGCCGATGGAAGCGATCTGCCGCGCTCTGAAAACCGTCATGGCCGGGCGGTCCGACCTCTCCCTTATCTGGCCTGTCCATCCCAATCCGGAAGTGGTCAACACGGTACGCCGCGAGCTGGAAGGCCAGGCACGCGTCCGGCTCGTCCCTCCACTCGGATACCGCGAGCTCATCGGAACGCTCGGCCGCAGCACGATTATCGTCACGGATTCGGGCGGTCTGCAAGAAGAAGGTCCCTGCCTGGGCAAGCCGGTGTTGGTGCTGCGGCGCGTGACCGAACGGCCCGAAGGCGTCGCCGCCGGAACCTTGCAGTTGGTCGGCACCGACGAAGGAAACATCAAAGCCGCGCTCGAGCGTTTGCTCGACGATAGCCACTTCTACGACAAAATGGCCCGCGCCGCGAATCCGTACGGCGACGGCCGCGCCTCCGGGCGCATAGCCGACTCGCTTTGGGCGCACTATCGCGGCGGGGCTCCTCCGGCGGAGTTCGATCCTTCGCTGCCGCCGCTGCTGCCCGTTTCGGCGCCCTAGGAGTGCGAGGCAGCCTCGCGCCTCCACATGAGTCCGTGCCCATGCCCAGGCGCAGCGCAGAGCCGATTATCGCAAAGTGACGAACAAAACCGAGGAGCGCGTCGGAACGCCGACGGACCCTAGCCCGAGACGTCCCGAAGCCGCGCCGGCTCTGCGCCTGGCCGGCGCGGGGGCGACCGTCGTGGCCACGATCGCGGTCGGACTGCTTGTGGGCGTCGGGGCAGCGAGATACCTGAACTGGCCGCTCGCGATTCCCGCCGGGTTGATCCTCGGGTTCATCACCGGCATGGTCTCGTTGTTCCGTCAGCTCACCCGCCCTTGAAGGTGCAGGGCCGTGTCGGCGACCGGGCGAACGTGCGGCCGTTACATGGATGGCTACCGCCGTTTTCAGGCTGCGCTGACCCAGCGAAGCTTGGCAGTGGCGGCCCTCGCTGCTGGGCTGTTGGCTCTCACAGACCGGCGCTTATCGGCTGAGGCTTTCATCGTCGGCAGCGCAGTGGGCCTGGCCGCGATCTTCCACATCGGGACGAGTTTCAATCGGCTGTTGAATCGGCCGTCTCGCAGACTCTTGCTCTATATGGGGGAGTCGCTGCTGCGCGTCCTGATCGCCGGCGCGGTGCCGGTCTGGCTGGTCGGCAAAGGACCTGCGTCGGCATATCTGGCCTACATTGTCGGATTCGTCATACCGCTCGCAGTGGCCGCGGTGCTCGTCCGGCAACACATGCATCCGGACCGCTACGCCATGACCGATACGAGGAGTTAATGCAGGAGCGCATCGGGGAGCATCCCCTCTGGCACTTTCCGCTATTCGGTGCGGTGCACGCCGATACCGTCGCCATCACCTGGCTCGTCATGGCCATCACGCTGCTGGTGCTCGGCGTACTGGCCGCATCGCATCCGCGTACCGGGCTGACCAAGCGCTATACCTTGTTGGAGTTGATCGTCACGACTTTGGGGGACCTGGCGACCGGGATACTGGGCAAGAACGGGCGCCCGTTCGTGCCTTTCATCATCGCGATCTTCGTGTTCATCTTCTTGCTCGACGAAATCGGGCTGTTCCCCTTCCCCGGCCTGAAGTCGCCGACGTCAGACATAAACACGACGGCGGCCTTGGCGCTGACGACGTTTTTCCTGATCCAGGCCGTGGGCATCAAGAATAAAGGCTTCATCGGGTACTACAAGCATCTCTTCAAAGCCGATCCGTGGTGGCTCGGCGTCCTGATGGCGCCGATAAATATCATTGATGAATTGGCGCGCCCGGTCACTCTTGCGATGCGGCTTTTCGGCAACATCTTCGCGGGCGAGGTGCTGATGATCGTGGTGCTGACTGTGATCGCCGCGCACTTAAGCATCGGCATCGTGCCGATCTCCAAGATCGCGACGATCTTTCCGTTAGGAGTCACGCTGTTCAATCTCGCCATCGGGCTCATTCAGGCTCTCGTGTTCACCCTGCTCTCCATCGCCTATTTGATCACCCCGACGGCTGAAACCGAACACTAAGGAGAACGACACGTGGAACAATCAATCCTCGTCGCCTCGGTCATCATCGGCTTCGCGCTCATGGTGGGGTTCGCCGGCTTCGGCTCCGCGATCGGTGACGGCATCATCGGCAGCAAGGCCGTCGAATCGATCGCCCGGCAGCCGGAAGCCCGCCCGAATATCTTTTTTTTCTATCTTCTGGGCGTCGGTATTTTGGAGGCGTTTCCCATCATCGCCATCGCGCTCGCTTTCTTCCTGCTGATCGGCGGCGGCAACCTGGGCGTCATGAAGGCGCTTCAGTCGGTCGCCAAATAGCCGATAACCGCGCATGCTGATCCTTCCCGACGGCACGCTTTTCGTCCAGATCCTCAACTTCGTCGTGTTTTGGATGCTGCTGAACTTTTTTTTCATCCGTCCGACGCAGCGCAAGATCGACGAAAGGCTGCGCCACGTCGCGCGCCAGTACGAGGAGGCCGACGCATCCGCCGCTCAGTCCGCTGCGATTATGGAGCAGGCGAGCGGGATCGTCCGCGATGCGGCCCGGCGCGCCGAGGCGCTTATGCGTGAGGCGGCGGGGCGGGCTGCCAAAGAGACGTCCGCCATCGAAAAAGACGCCGTCGCCCAAGCCGCGACGGCGACCGAAAACGCTCGCGCGACGGTCGCGGCTGAGCGCGATCGGGCGCAGGCGGCCGCGCTTCCGTTGATCGGCGAACTGGCCCGGGAGATGGTCACAAAAGCGATGGGGCCGGCCGAGATGGCGCGCCGTTGATGGGCGGGCAATTTTTCACGCCCGCCTACATCGCGAAGACCGTCGATTTTATTCTTTTCGTGGGTTTCATCGTGTGGCTGTACCGGTCGTACATCCAGCCGGCTCTGGTCGCCCACCAGAACGCTCAGAATCGAGCGGTGGAAGAAGCGCAGTCGAAACGGGTCCAAGCCGCGGCGGGCGTGATCGCGGCCGAAGAGGCATTGGTCAAAGCCAAGATCGATGCCGAGCGGATATTCAGCGTCGCGCAAGAGCAAGCCGAAAACATGGTGGTCGACGAGCGGACCAAGGCGCGCGAGCGCGCCCAGCGGGTCGTCGCGTATGCAGCCGGCGAAACCCAGCGCGAGCGCTATCGGGCGCGCCATACGCTGTTGCTGGATACGGTGGACCGGGCGCACCAGCTGGCGCGGGAAGCGGTCCGCACGAGCATGGACGACGACGCGCAGCGGCGGCTGGTCGCCGCGTTCGTCGACGATCTCGAGGCCAGAGCGAATGCTTAAAGACAGCATCGCGCGCCGTTATTCGACCGCCCTTTTCTCGCTGGCACGGGAGGGCGACTGCGTCGCCGAATCCGTCGCGGCCATGGACGCCTTCGTCGGGCTGCTGGAGCGCGACGAAACCGTCCGCGAATTCTTCCGCTCGCCCGTCGTGCCGCGCGACCTAAAACTGAAGATCATCGGGGAATCTCTGCAAGGCCGCACGAGCGACCTCATCGTCAATTTCTTGGCGCTGCTCGTCCGCAAGCGTCGAGAGACCCTCGTTTTTCTGATCGCGGCGCAGCTCCGCGAGTTGTACGACCGCGAGGCCGGGCGTTGGCCGGCGGCAATCGAAACGGCACGCCCCTTGGCTGGGCCCGATTTGGAAGCGCTGCGCCGCAGACTCTCCTCGGCGTACGGGCGGACGCTGATGCCTTCGGCTCAAGTCGACCGGGAACTACTGGGCGGCATCACGCTGCTGGTGGGAGGTCGGTACGTCGACGCCAGCGTGTCCGGGCGGCTGAAAAATCTGCGCCGCCACCTGCTCGCAGGCGCCGACGCCTGGACGGCCCAAGGCGAAAGCTAGATAGCGAAGGATAACAGCGATGCTCAACGTCGACGAAATCGCCGGTATACTCAAGCAGCAGATCAAGACCGCGCGCAGCGACGTGCGGGAAGACGAAGTCGGGACCGTCATCGAAGTAGGTGACTCGATCGCCCGCGTCTACGGCCTTTCCTCGGCTCAAGCCGGCGAGTTGGTGGAATTCCCGAACGGCCTGTTCGGCATCGTCTTCAATCTCGAAGAAGACAATGTCGGCGTCGTCATCATGGGCTCGGACGTGGAGATCCAGGAAGGCCAAACCGTGCGCCGGACCGGGCGCATCGTCTCCGTTCCGGTTGGGCCAGAAGTGGTCGGGCGCGTGGTCAACGCGCTCGGTCAACCGCTCGACGGCAAGGGTCCGGTCGCGACGACCAAGACCCGGACGATCGAACGCGTCGCTCCCTCGGTCGTCCAGCGTCAGCCGGTCAGCCAACCGCTGCAGACCGGGA
This sequence comes from Vulcanimicrobiota bacterium, assembly GCA_014304875.1. GTDB lineage: Bacteria > Vulcanimicrobiota > Vulcanimicrobiia > Eremiobacterales > Eremiobacteraceae > Mawsoniella > Mawsoniella australis. Next base: position 5,966 of record JACRUD010000197.1, on the reverse strand, counting down.
TCAAGGCGATCGACGCGCTCATCCCCATCGGCAAAGGCCAACGCGAGCTCATCATCGGGGACCGCCAGACCGGCAAGACCGCCATCGCGATCGACGCTATCCTCAACCAAAGGGGCAAGGACGTCTTCTGCATCTACGTGGCCATCGGGCAGAAGACGTCGACCGTCGCTCAGATCCGTAAGATTTTGAGCGACGCCGGCGCTATGGAATACACGACCATCGTGGCTGCCAACTCAGCCGATCCGGCCAGCTTGCGCTACATCGCTCCGTACGCCGGCTGCGCCATGGGCGAAGAGTTGATGTACGCCGGCAAACACGTGCTGATCATCTACGACGATCTTTCCAAGCACGCGCAAGCCTATCGCGAGATATCCCTCGTGTTGCGGCGGCCGCCCGGCCGGGAAGCGTATCCGGGCGACATCTTCTACTTGCATTCGAGGCTGCTGGAACGAGCCGCGAAGCTGTCCGACGAGTTGGGCGGCGGCTCGCTCACCGCGTTGCCCGTCATCGAGACGCAGCAAGGCGACGTCTCGGCCTACATCCCTACGAATCTCATCTCGATCACCGACGGACAGATCTACCTGGAGACCGGTTTGTTCTACAACGGCGTTCGGCCGGCGGTGGACGTCGGGCTCTCCGTTTCGCGAGTCGGCGGCGCCGCTCAGACCAAAGCGATGAAGGCCGTCGCGGGGCCGTTGCGCCTGGAGCTCGCCCAATATCGCGACTTGGCGGCGTTTTCCAAGCTGGCCTCGGATCTGGACAAAGCGACCCAGGCGCAGCTGAATCGCGGCGAAAAGGTGACCGAAACCCTCAAGCAGCCGCAATTCGAACCGCGTAGTCTCGATCAGCAGGTGGTCGCGATCTACATCGCCGTGCGCGACTTCTTATCCGACGTCCCGACCGAGCGCATCCGCGAGTTCCAAAAACAGTTCTACGAGTTCTTGACGACGGCTCATCCCGATATCCCGCGCTCGATCGCCGACACGAGCGCGTTGTCGGACGAAACCACCCGCCAGCTCGAATCGGCGGTCAACGACTTCAAGCAACGCTTCGGCAAGGGCGGCTAACGACGCTTTATGGCGACTCTGCGCCAGCTTCGCGATCGGGTCAAGTCGCTGAAGAACACGCAGCAGATCACGCGCGCGATGAAGATGGTCGCCGGGGCAAGGATTCGCCGAGCCGAACTGGCGATGCGGGCGGCTCGCCCGTATTCCGCCGCCATCGGCGAGATGCTGCGGGAAGTATCCCGCGGCGCGAGCAGCGTCGACCATCCGCTGTTGCGCGACCGGCCCGTCACGACGCCGGCGGTCTTGCTCATGACGGCCGACAAGGGTTTGGCCGGCGCCTTCAACGCGAATTTGGCGCGCGCCGCGCAGAACCTCGCGGACACCAGCGGTGCCCGGACCGTGCTCTACACCGTCGGGACCAAGGGAGCCGTCATGTTGCGCCGATCGCGGTATCGCAGCGCCGCGTCATGGCCGCTGGGGGCCGGTCCCTTTGTCGAGAGGGCGCGGGAGATCTCGCGGCGCGTGTCCTCCGATTTCCTCGCCGGCAGTATCGATGCGATGACCCTGGTGTCCAGCCGATTCGTCTCGACGATCGTGCAAAGACCGACGACGCAGCGCTTGCTGCCCGTGAATGGGGCGGCCGAGCTGGCGTCCCTCGACGGAACGGCGCCCCGCAGTCCGTTCGAATTCGAACCCGATGCCCGGGCCGTGCTCGCATCGCTCTTGCCCAAGTACCTCGAGTTCACTATTTTCGCCGCCCTGCTGGAAACGCAAGCGTCGGAGTTTGCGGCGCGGCTGCTGGCGATGTCCAACGCCACGGACAACGCCGGCAAGCTGATCGATGACTTGACTCTGGTGATGAACAAAACGCGCCAGGCCGCGATCACCAAGGAGATCTTGGAGATCGTCGGCGGCGCGGAAGCCCAAAGAACGTGAGCATCGTTGTTCGCTTTCGATCATCATCAATAGGTGGATCGCACGGAAGCGGTCGCCCTGAGGGCCTGCAAAGCCCGGCCAGCCGCCAATAGGCAGATGGAGAACCGCATGCCCTCAACTGGAAAAGTCGTCCAAGTCCTCGGTAACGTCGTCGACGTCGAGTTCCTTCCGGAAGACTTGCCGCCCATAAACCGGGCGCTCCTGGTCAACGTCGGAGGCAAGAACGGCGGGGGACGCGAGCTCACGTTGGAAGTTCAGGGCGAGATGGGCAACAACCAGGTGCGCGCTCTCGCGATGGGAGGCACCGACGGGATGGTCAGGGGTGCCGACGTCCGCGACACCGGCGCCCCGATTTCGGTTCCGGTCGGCGAAGCGACTCTGGGCCGCATCTTCAACGTTTTGGGCAACGCGATCGACTCGGACAAGCCGGTCAACGCGACACTGCGGCATCCCATTCACCGCCAGGCACCCACCGTCGAAGAGCAAGATCCGACGACGGTGATGTTCGAGACTGGGATCAAGGTCGTCGACCTCATCGCGCCATACGTGCGAGGCGGAAAAGTCGGGCTGTTCGGCGGAGCGGGTGTTGGAAAGACGGTCCTCATCCAAGAGTTGATCCGCAACATCGCCGCCGAGCACGGCGGCTATTCCGTTTTCACCGGCATCGGCGAGCGCACGCGCGAAGGCAACGATCTTTGGCTCGAGATGAAGCACTCCGGCGTCATCGACAAGACGGCGCTCGTCTTCGGCCAGATGGATGAGCCGCCCGGGGTGCGCTTACGCATAGGTTTGGCCGGCGTGACGATGGCGGAATACTTTCGGGACGAGCAGGGCAAAGACGTGCTGCTGTTCATCGATAACATCTTCCGATTCATGCAGGCAGGATCCGAGGTCTCTGCGCTCTTAGGCCGGATGCCCTCGGCAGTCGGCTATCAGCCGACGCTAGCGTCGGAGATGGGGGCGTTGGAAGAGCGCATTACGTCGACGCGCAAAGGTTCCATCACGTCCGTGCAGGCGGTGTACGTGCCGGCGGACGACCTCACCGATCCGGCGGTGGCCACGACGTTCGCGCACCTGGATGCGACGACGGTCCTATCGCGGTCGATATCGGACAAGGGCATCTATCCGGCGGTCGATCCGCTCGGCTCGACGTCGCGCTTGTTGGAGCCGCGCTTTGTGGGGGAGGAGCATTACGACGTCGCCCGGCGCGTTCAGGAGACGCTGCAGCGCTACCGCGACTTGCAGGATATCATAGCGATCCTCGGAGTGGAAGAGCTTTCCGAAGACGATAAGATCATCGTCGGGCGCGCCCGCAGGATTCAGCGTTTCCTCAGCCAGCCGTTTTTTGTTGCGGAGCCCTTCACCGGCCGGCCCGGCAAGTACGTGCCGCTCAAAGAGACGATCGCCGGTTTCAAAGAACTGGTCGACGGCAAGCTCGACGATCTGCCGGAGCAGGCGTTCTACATGGTCGGCAATATCGATGAAGCCAAGGCCGAAGCCGAAAAGATGGCTCGGAGATAACGATGCCGAGCACGACCGCGCTGTCGATCGTCACGCCGGCCGAGACGAAATACGAAGGCGAGGCCGACATCGTCGTTGCGCCGGGGTCTGCCGGCGACTTGGCGGCCTTGGTGAATCATGCGCCGCTGCTGACGACTTTGCGGATCGGCGTTTTGCGGGCGACGGTTCGACGGGTCCAAAGCGGTGAAGGCAAGCCGGCCGTTTCCCGCATCTCCTATGCCGTCAATGGCGGTTTTATGGAAGTGCTCGCTAGAAAAGTGGTCGTCCTGACCGATGTCGCTTTGTCCGCTGGGGAAGTCGACGTCGACCAAGCCGCAGCCGATCTCAAGCGGGGCGAGGAAGCGCTCTCGCAAAAACGTGGCCAAGACGACCGCGCGGAGCGCGACGCGGTTGCCTGGGCGTCGGCCAGGCTCGAGGTCGCGAAAGAGCGTCCGTAGCCGACGGACCTTTAGGTCCGTCGGCTACGACGGAGCCGCCATTTAAGCGGCGGCGTTACATTGGGCGCCCTACATGAGATTCGTCGGCGGCCGAACAACGATAGTCCATGCTGGATACGCTGGACGAGTTACGGACGCGGTTCGTCATCGAAGGCGGCCGCAGCCTGACGGGTGCTGTGTCGGCGCCGGGCGCGAAAAACGCCGCGTTGCCGATCATGGCGGCATCTATCTTGGCCGCAGGCGAAGTCGTGCTGCATTATGTCCCGCGCATCACCGATGTCGACGTCATGGCCGCAATCTTGGAAAGCCTTGGCGCGCGCGTGCGCGAACATTCCGGCGGAACGCTGGTCATCGACACGTCATCGCTCGACTCGTACTGCCCGCCATACGCGCTGGTGAGCAAGCTGAACGCCTCGTTTGACGTCACGGGTGCTCTGCTCGCCCGCTTCAATCGCGCGGAGGTCCCCCAACCCGGCGGCTGCGTGCTGGGGCCGCGGGCTGTCGATCTGCACCTCGCGGGCTTCCAAAGACTCGGCGCAGCGGTCAGCTTAGAGCACGGTTCCGTCGTCGCCGCGGGAGCCACGCTCGAGGGCGCGGACGTGGAGCTGGGCCAGCCCAGCGTCGGGGCCACCAAGAACATCATGTTGGCGGCGACGCGCGCGCGGGGGACGACGATCATCCGCAACGCGGCCAAAGAGCCGGAGGTCGCCGACCTCGCTGGTTTCATCAACGCCATGGGGGGGTGCGTGCGCGGTCAGGGAACGCCCACGATTCGGATAGACGGGGTCCGCAAGCTGCATGGCTGCGAATACACGATAATCCCGGACCGGCTGGTCGCGGGGACATACCTGCTTGGTGCCGCGATCACCGCCGGGGACGTGACTGTCACCGGGATCGATCCCGGCTGCCTGCATGCTTTGTGCCGGACCCTGAAGACCTGCGGCTGCGAGTTGACGACCGAAGGAGCGAGCGTGCGCGCGCGCGGGGTTGCGAGCTTCCGGCCGGTCGATGTGTCGACTGGGCCGTACCCCGGCTTCCCGACAGACCTGCAGCCGCCGCTTGTGGCGTATCTGAGCCTGGCCCAAGGCACGTCGCACGTGGAAGAGTCGATCTTCGACGCGCGGTTCGTGTACGTCAGCGAACTAGCGCGCATGGGGGCCGACATTAAAGTTTCGGGAAGGCAGGCCATCGTCAAGGGCGTTGAAAAACTCAAGGACGCGGTCGTGGAGGCGCCGGACATTCGGGCCGGCGGCGCGCTGGTGTTGGCTGCTTTGGCGGCTCAGGGAACGTCGGAGATAGGCGGCCTGCAGTACATCGACCGCGGGTACGAATTTTTCGAGGAGCGCCTGGCCTCTCTAGGCGCTTCGATCATGCGCGCCAGCGTCGTTGCGCCGGTGCAGCCGCGCACGGATATGGGCGACACGATGCAGATGCCGAAGGTCGTTACGCCGTTTTCGGCATGATGACGCCGGTCTAGAACGAGCCGGCGGGGAGCGGACTTTGGAAATCGGAATCGACTTGGGCACGGCAAACGTTTTGGTATACGTGCGGGGCAAAGGAATCGTCTTGCGGGAGCCGTCGGTTGTGGCTCGGGATGTGCGCTCGGGCAGAACGATCGCCGTGGGTGAAGAAGCACGCATGATGCTCGGCAAGACGCCCAGCAACATCCAAGCCATCCGTCCCCTGCGCGACGGCGTCATCGCAGACTTTGAAGTGACCGAAGCGATGTTGAACTACTTCATCAAGAAGGTCACGCGAAACAACGGCTTTTTCTCCTTGCTGCGCCCGAAGCCGGCCGTGACCATCTGCGTTCCCGCCGAAATCACATCGGTGGAAGAGCGCGCCGTACGCGACGCCGCCAAACTCGCCGGAGCGAAAAGCGTCGACATCATCGAGGAACCCATGGCCGCCGCAATCGGGGCGGGACTCCCGATCGACGGGCCGAGCGGCAACATGGTCGTCGATATCGGGGGCGGCACGACCGACGTCGCCGTCATCTCGCTTGGCGGAATCGTGGTGAGCCAGTCCATTCGCGTTGCCGGAAACAAGCTCGACGAAGCCATAG
>JACRUD010000032.1 GCA_014304875.1 Vulcanimicrobiota bacterium | reverse complement strand
ACGCATATCATCGCGACGAGAGCGAGCCGCATGACCCAGGTTTTCGCCGTTCGGGGCATTATGACGCTCCACATGGTCAAACCAGCGCCGAAGACGAGCGCATATCCAAAGAGCAACCAGCCGACCTTGTCAGGGTGGCTAGCAAACACCCCGGCCAGAAGTTGGTGGTCGTGGAAGTTCCGGGTTAGCAGAAACGACAACGTCGGGCCAAGCCAAAGTCCCACGATTGCGTTCACGCACAACCATACCGGTGCGAGCGTTCGGAGCGACGGATTTTCGAGCGCCGAGCGAAAGGCCATAAGGGCGGCCGCGGAACCGTACCCGCGGCTTTCGACCGCGCTGAAGAACAGCATGGCGGCCGACACCACGTAGAAAAGTGCGATGACGGTGAATGCCGAGGCGTTCAGCGAGCGCCAAAGTTCCGCTCCCGCGAGCCCGCCGACGGCGAGTCCGGCGAGCAATGAAAGCTCGAAGTAGGTCATCACGCGCGCGCGTAATGAATGGCTGCCTTCCGTGACATCGGTGAAGTGGGAAAGCAGCGCCGGGGTAGTCGCTGCCGCGCCCAGACCTTCTACCGCCCTGCCGACAAAGAACAGGCCCGTCAGGCTACTCATGCCTAAGAGTTGTGTGCCCACGGCACCAAGCAGCGCCCCTGCCGACATTAGGCCCCGGGGAGCGATGGCATCGGATGCGACGCCCATTGGTACCACGCTGATCAGCTCCGCTGCGAAGGCAACCGCTCCGATTGCGCCGACGAGGGCCGTGGAAACGTGAAATCCGCGATTCGCCAGACTCGCGAGATAGAGGCCGATCGCAACTCCGCTTGCACCGGAAGCGATCCGCAACAATGCATTGGCAACAAGGGCGAATGGAAGCCGACGGCGAGCTTCGGCATGCTCAGAGGCGTGCACTGTCCCTCACCCGAGCGACTTATACCATGTATTTCAGATCAGACGAACCCTTGGGATACGCGTAGAGCGTGTCCTTTATGACGCTGATGGGGATACGCACGCTTTTCCATTTTTACGACGTCCCGGCTTAGAAAGACAGAGCTGCTCCATTCGCGCTTTGTAAGAGTCGAAGCAACATACTCGTCGCTTTCCGGCGGCGAGCATCGCGCAGGCCCCGTCAACCCGACGCGTGCGAGTCTCGGGCCGCTTAGCGGCCTCGATCCAGAGGATCCAATTCCTGCGCGCGATTGGCGCGATGGCTGACCACAACGCCGCGCCTTCGGGGCGACTGCGAGAGCCTGCCGCAGATCCGCCGGCACCCTGGGCTCCGGCTCCTCTCCCGCCGGTACGATCTCCACCGTGACGACATCGCCAGCATCCGCGCCCGCGGGCTCGCGCATGTTTCGGATCACCCGAAGCCAGTGGTTTCCTTGACCGTCTGGCTCAAACGTGGCTCGAGGAAATGGGAAGCCGTTGATCGTGCCCTCAACCATTGTCATGTCTCGCGAGGGGAGCTTCGCGCTGGCTTTCTTTGGTAGGGTGAGAAGAAGGGTCGAAGAGCCGACCTTCGCGATTGCTGGCGGCCGGAAGAGTGTCGCTTTGAAACGGATCTCGAAAGCTGTCTTGGTCATTTCGCTTGGTTCGCTATTTACGTCCTGGATTGCCGCAACGCTATACTCTGGACGCGCAGCCGCGTGCCGGGCGTTCTGGGCTCAGGCATTAACCCAACGAGAGGATATCTTGCGTGGCATCGTATTAGCAGTTTATCACTATTGAGAACTTGAGTCAAAGCCGCGTCTTGAGGCACTTTCTTACCTATTGGACTGGGCGCTTCCGTAACTTTCCGCCCGGCCGTTCCACGACTAAGCTTGAAAAAACCCTCAGAGTCGGCAACGGGCTCGGCAGTTCGGCGGAGCAAAGCGCGTGAATACTCGGATCACGTACGTCTCATTACTTGATGGAAGCACGCGGGCAGTTGTCCAAACATCGTCTCAACAACGCGCTAGGCACACACGTCTGGCGCTCCTGAAGGCAGCCTAAACCCGCTGCTATAATGGCTGTGTTTGAACGCTGCATGACGATGTAAAGCGAATTTGCAACCGCGCGACGTATTTCGTCCTCGGCCGGAGGCTTTTTTATGTCCGCATTCGAGCAGCTCTTTCCACTCATATCGATAATCATCGCCTTTGCGACAGTACTTCTTACCACGCTCCTACTGGCACGCCAGAATCGGCAGTTGGAGCACGAGCGTAACGCTCTTGCGCTGCTCGCAGCTATCGACCGGCTCACCGAACCGAAAGTCGTCAAGGTCTTCGCTACCCTGAGCGGCGTCGATCAGCGCTATCCCACCGACGCCGACATTGATAATAGGTTCATCGGATCCGAAGACGAGCAAGCGCTGGCGATGGTGGGCCAGTATGTGGAGACCGTTGCCTGCTTAGCGCGTCGCCGGGTTCTTGATGCTTCGCTGCTCGTGGACGCGGTCGGATGGATGCTTCGGAGCCGATGGACTTCCATCGAACCCTTCGTCAAACGTTGGAGAGCTTACAACGGCAACCCGTATCTTTTTGAGAATTTCCAATGGCTCGCTCGCTATAGCGAGTGGTGGAAAGACTTACCGCGCCCCAGAGATCCCAACTATTCGCCGACGCAGTTTGAGACTGCAGTGACGCCCCGGCCGTCGCCGCAAAGCCCTGTAACGAAAATGCGGTAATGAGCTGCGGGATTGCCTCCACGCTTATGTCACCGGGGCAACCCAGTTCGTTACATTTACCGCTAAAAATGCCGGAACGGCGACACTCACGGGGATACCGTCGAAGTGCATTCC
>JACRUD010000089.1 GCA_014304875.1 Vulcanimicrobiota bacterium | reverse complement strand
GGCTAGAGGCATCATCGTCGGCGTTGCGGGAGTCGTCGTGTTGGGAAGCCGTCGCATATGTAGCCGTAATATCCGGCTTCATACCGGCGAACGCGGATGCCAAACCAAGCCCAGTGGAACGCTGGGCCGCCGGAAAGCAAAAGTGGACGACCTGAAAGATCGATCGTCAGGATCGGCGATGCCTCTCGTGATGCTGCTGCTCACGTTTGTGCTGTGCGTGATCCTAAGCTACGCGCAGCAGCGCAGGTCAGCGGAGGCCGCTCAGATGCCGGCGACCGATCCGGTCGTGGCTGCGGCCGGCGATATCGCCTGCGACCAAACGCCGAACGCGCCGCCGCCCGACGCCGATGAGGGCTCGGGCGGCTGCAAGCAGACCTCGACCGGACAACTCCTGAGCAGTCGTAAATTCGACGCGATATTGACGCTGGGCGACGAACAATACGATTCCGGAACTCTGCCGCAGTTCATGAGTTCCTACGACAAGACATGGGGCCGGTACAAGGATATTACCTATCCGATTCCCGGGAACCACGAATACGAAACTCCAGGGGCGAGCGGGTACTACTCCTACTATGGTGCGCGAGCCGGTGATCCGAAAAAAGGCTACTATAGCTTCGGGCTGGGAGCATGGCACGTAATCGCCATCAACGCTAACTGCGCGGATATCGGCGGCTGCAACAAAGGGTCGGCCGAAGAGCGCTGGCTGCGCGCTGATTTGAGCGCCCACCCGGCTAGCTGCACGCTCGCATATTGGCATCAGCCGCGTTTCTCTTCCGGTCATCACCACAGCGATCCGACGTACGATGCGTTTTGGCAAGATCTCTACGCCGTGCACGCGGATCTCGTGCTCAACGGACACGACCATCTTTACGAGCGCTTTGCGCCGCAGACGCCAAGCGGCAGCCCCGCATCAAACGGAATCAGGGAGATCATCGCCGGCACAGGCGGCCGCAGCCACTATCAGTTCACCAAAATAGAACCGAACAGCGAAGTCCGCAACAACACGACGTTCGGCATTTTGGAGCTAACGCTGCATCCGCACAGCTATGATTGGCGATTTGTGCCGGTCGGCGCAGGTTCGTTCAGCGATACCGGCAGCCAGCGCTGTCATGGGCGAGCCTAACGGGGCATATCTCGGCGCTTTACGGCGCGTCAGCAGAACTGGAACGCGTCGTCCCCGTTAATCCCGGCCTCCTACCGGCGTGGCGGCTCCCAGAGCTCGACGCGGTTTCCCTCGGGGTCCGTGATCCACGCAAACCGTCCGTCCCATCTTCGGGTGCGGCCGGGCAGCGACGAGCAGCCGCCGTACTCGGCCATGAGCCTATCGAATTTTCTAAGCGCCGGAAAGAGCTTCGCCCACAGAGAGATGATCGCGAGAGTCGCGGCGCCTCCCACGACGACCGAGACTTGTGTTCCCAGCAAAGCTGCGAGCGTTCCTGATTCGAACATCCCGAGCTGGTTGGACGCACCGATAAAGACGTTTTCAACAGCGCTCACGCGCCCGCGCATCTCATCGGGTGAGCGTAGTTGCACGAGCACGCTTCGAATGACCACGCTGACCATATCGAATCCGCCGCTCAACGCCAAGGCAAGCAGCGAGAGTGCAAAGTTCGTGGAGATTCCGAAAACGATGGTGAAAACACCAAAGCCGGCGACGCACCAGAACAGAAGCGGCCCGGCGCGGCGATCGATCGGATGACGAGCGATGATAACGGCGACGACAGCCGATCCCACAGCGGGCGCGCTGCGCAGCGCTCCGAATCCCAGTGGTCCCACATGCAAGATCTGCGTCGCGTAGATCGGCAGGAGTGAGATCGCGCCGCCGAAGAGCACCGCGAACAGGTCCAGCGAAATGGCGCCCAGCAGTACCTTGCGGGAGAAAATGAATCGCAACCCAAGAATCGCCGATTTCCACAGCGAGTCGTCGTCGACTCGCACGTCGCGCGGGTTCAGAAACGAGAAAGCTGCGGCCCCCGACAAATAGCACACGGCCGAAACGGCGAACGCGATGGGTGTGCGGATCGCTATCAACACACCGGCGATGGCCGGGCCCGCGATGATGACCAGCTGTCCAGCTGACGACGAGATGGCCTGGGCCCGAACGAATTGATGCGATCGCACGATGCCCGCAAGAACGGACCGTTCCGCGGGTGTGCCCACCGAGTGGGCGATGCCGATAAACGCAACCGCCCAGAAATAGACCGCTATCGGGTAGTTCCCTGAAGCGGAGAGCACTCCGATGAGGCACAACCCTGACGTCTCAGCGAGCGCCCCGTAAACGCAAATGCGACGCCGATCCCAACGATCCGCCAAAATACCCGCCGGCAGCGCGAGAACCAACTGAGGCAGGAATAATATGAGGCCGACGAGGCCCAGATCGAAAGGACGATGGCGCAATGAGTAGATCTGCCAGCCGATGGCCGCCGATTCAATACTGTATGCGAGGATGACGCTTTGCCGGGCGATGAAGAACGCGAGGAAATCGCGCTCGCGAAACAATTGTCGCACAGCGACACGAATGCGGCGTCGACGGCTCAAGGTCATGTCAGCCGGCGGGAGATTTTCTGCTGCACTTGTAAAATGGTGGAATGAAAATATTAACGATCGGTGCCAACGGCACGATGGGAAAAGCCGTCGTCGAAGAGCTCTCCAAACGCCATGAGATCGTTTCGGCCAGCCGCAAAAGCGGCGACTACCGCGTCGATATCAAAGATCTGCAAAGCGTGCGCGATCTGTTCCAAAAGACAGCGAAGGTCGACGCGGTGGTCAGCGCAGCGGGCAGCGTCCACTTCGGGGCGCTTGCCGATATGACGACGGAGCTTTTCGACGTCGGCTTGCGCGACAAGCTGATGGGCCAAGTCAACATTGTCATGGTCGCTCCGCAGTATCTGAACCCGGGGGGGTCGATCACGCTTGTGGCCGGCACGTTGAGCGAGGATCCGATCCGCTACGGATCGAGCGCGTCGATGGTGAATGGGGCTATCGAGAGTTTCGCAATCGCAGCAGCCGTCGAACTGCCGCCCGGCTTACGGATAAATGTCGTCAGCCCCTCGCTGCTCGTGGAATCGATCGAAAGCTACGGGCCATATTTTCGCGGAGTGGATGCTGTGCCCGCAAAGCGTGTTGCGCTGGCGTTTAGCAAAAGCGTCGAGGGAGCGCAAACCGGGAAAGTGTACCGCGTCGAGTAAGCTCTCTAGTTTGCCACCGCTGGCCCAAAGATGGCAACTAACGGTTTTCGGACGGCCTCCTAGTACTGTGCGAAGCTGTCGATGGCAAAGTTGCCGAAGTTGAACACTTGCGACTTAAGGTTCGTTTCGATAGCATAGATGCCGTTGCCGGCGATGTCGATGTTATATGCGGCTATGACGCCACCGTAGAAAAGACTAGGCTGGTTACCGCTTCCGCTAATCGATACAGAGCCGTTAGCGGCATCGGCCGTGCCGCCGTTCCAGGCGAGATTGCCCTGCACCGAAATGGCATAGCCGCCGCAAGCAGCGTCCGTACCGAGCGCGATGGTCTCTGCGCTTGTGCCGATCCCGGAGTACGTCGCCTGACCACTGACGCTGACGCACCCATTGACGATGACAACGCCGCTATAGCTCGTGCTGCCACGCGACATCGACAAGTTGCCGTTCAAAAAAGTTATTTGTCCAGCGGACGGCGGGCTGATGATGGAACTACAAGTTGAGGAGCAGTTCTGGTAATGGACGTTTGCGCTGGTAGCCGCTAGACTTTGCCACATTGCGGCATCGGCGAGCTGGTCTAGCGATCCTTGAGACGCAAGAAATCCTGATTGTTGCGAAGTTAATACGCCTGTTTGAATAGGATTCGGGGTATGGGACGCATCACCGTATGCGCACGGCGCAGTGCAGGCGCCGCTCACTTGGTAAATCCCCCCAGCCGCGATGGGGACGCTCGTCGGGGTGGGCGCAGGCGATGGCGGCGTGGGGTCCCAGCACACCTTCACCACGTTGCCCGACGGATCGTGACACTGGCTCAGCGCCGACGCTCGATTGGTGGCCCCCGACACGGTGACGTTGTTACCGGCGCATAAAGCACAGTTGGCGCCGCTTGATGACGCCCGCGAGACGATAGCCTCCACGCCGACATCGCGTAGGCCGACAGTCGTGTAGGACCGGATCACCGCGCCGTTTGCCGGCACCATCACTGCAGGAGGCGTAGCCCCGACGAATTTGGCCGGCAGCGGCTCGGGGGTGCTTGTCGGCGAGCCGCTGGCGTTGTACCAATAAGAATAGTGATAGGCCACGTTCGGCATGTTCGGCAGGGCCGTTTGATCCGCACTTGGAGGAGATGGCGGTGGTGCCGGTGTTGCGCTTAGAAATGCGCTGGTTCCGGGTGACGGCAAGATGCTGTCCATGTCTGCCAAACCGCGATCGATGCCCGCCTCGGCGACGTTGTAATATTGCTGCTTTTGATACGCATTGCCGACGTTTTTGCTGTTCCCGCTGGCCAGGTCCAAGATGACGACGGCGATCGCCAAGAACACCATGGCGATGCCGAGAGCGACGATGAGGGCGACTCCGCGCTGTCGTTTCATTACTCAATTCCTCGAAAGTATGTCGTTGGTATAGGTGGTCGCATTGGTGCGCCCGTTGACTGTGGAAAGCGCCTTGATGGTAAAGTCGACGACGGGTAAGGTCGCGTCTGCCTTCATCTTTATATCGAGGACGGCCGCCCCATACACGCTGGCGGTCGTGACGGCCTTGCCCTTAGTGATGGCTGTATTGGCGGCGCTTTGGCATGGGGGTGCGGGCGGCGATGGAGGATCGCATCCCGAAAAGCTGGCCGTCTCATAGACGCACGTCAACGTGTTGTTGGTGCTGCGCAGATCGAAGACTTCGAAGCCGTGCCAATTCGGGCTGCCGAATCCAGAAACCGTCGTGAATGCAGCGCGGGGAAAGCAAGCATCGCCGTCGGCGTTCTGACGAGCGCTCGCGACGGCGAACACAGTGACGTCCGCCGGTGTGGCGGTCGGGCCGGGCAACGGCTGAGCGCCGGACTGGTCGATAAACACCGCGCGATAGTCGCTTTGCCGCACATCCTTTTGCAGCTTGTATAACAGAGGGACGGCGTTCGACTGCGTGTTGGCCTTGGCCTGACCCGCGCTGACGTAGTTCATCACGGGGATGAGCACCGTCGTGGCGATGACAAGCAAGAGCGTCAAGAGCGTCATGCCGACGAGCAGTTCGATCAGCGTAAAGCCCGCCTGCGCGGGAACGCCGGCGATGAGCTCGCTCTGCCTTAGGTTACGGTCATTCAAGCTGCACGATGCTTTCTAAGGTCACGCGGCGCGGATTGCCGCCCCAAGTCCAACTGACCGTCACCAAAACGTCGTAGGGTGCGAGTCCGCCCGTTCCTAGGCCCGTCATCGTGCCCGACGCTGTGAAATTGCCCGGTGAAGGTAGTTGCGGGGGCGGCGACGCCGATGAATAGTTCTTCACGCCGCCGACCATCGGGTAGCCCGCGTCGATAGGCTGCGTGACTGAGGATACGGAGGTCGCGCCGGCGCGGATTTGGTGGCGCACTTGTTCCATGTACTGCTGACCGAACGACACGGCTTGCAGTTCGTCATCGCGTTCGCCGACTCGAGTGAACGCGTAGGAGTAGGCGCTCATCAAGTATAGTATCGCTATGGTAAACACCGCGAAGGCGATGATCACTTCTATCAGCACGAATCCCCGTGAGCGAGGCAGAGGAAAAATCACCGGCGTATCTTCATACGAAGGAGTACGTTGGCTGAAGGGAACGCGTGATATCGCTTTACCTTCATAAGGTTCCTAACAACACTTCAGCGCCGGACATCGACCCATTAGGGAAGACAGAGTCTCTACAACTCAGTGACCATCATAGTTGCTTTGCCGACTCAGACCAAGGTTCGTTGTTCCTATTGTCTCAACGAAGCGGACCCAACGAAGAGGAGGACGACGCGATCTCTCCGCGTGGATGCATGGTGGATCATCGTATGATCAACGCTGCCCCGTAGCCCTCCCCAATAGGTCTCAAGGCGCACTGATTTAGGCACCTTGGTGTGACTTGGCGCACAATTATAGGGCATCAACTTATTGGAACGGGTAGTGTAAGGCTGCACGCCCATTGTCTAGTGCACTGGTGCCCTCATCTCCGACGTGGGGCGAAACAGCATCGCTTATCCGAAAGGACCCTATTTTGGTGAAAAAGTTACAGAAAGGCTTTACGCTCATCGAGCTGATGATCGTTATCGCCATCATCGCCATTCTCGCGGCTATTCTCATCCCGAACTTCCTTCACGCCCGTTCCGAGTCGCAGACGGCTGCTTGCGAGGGCAACGAAAAGCAGATCGCCACCGCGCTGGAAGAATATGCCGTCGACAACAGAGGAACGTACGGAGCCGGAGGAGCCGTCACGAGCACCCTGCTGGGATCGACCTATCTTGGCGTCACCCCTAAGGATCCGGTCAATGCGGGCACCTACAGCGTCACCACCACCGCGGGCACCTACGGTTCATACCAGATCACCGACACGGGCGGCCACGACCAAACGACCACCGGCGTGACTCTGGGCGGCGGGGTATCCATCCTCTACAATCAGAGCTCGGGGCTGACGTCGAAGTAACAACGTCATCCGACGCGACAACGGCGAGGCCGTCCACAGCCGGCGGCCTCGCTTCCTTTCCCGATCGGACGACCAGCGACCCAAAGCGGCGGGTCGTTCTGCTCGCTCATCACCTAGAAGTTGGCACCCTGACCAAAAACCGAAGTGGCTAGGCTTTCAAAAAGCGCCTGATTTCGAAAGCGGCGACGCAGATGGGTCTCGAGGCGCATCTGATTTAGGCACCTTGGTGTGACTTGGCGCACAATTATGGGGCATCACCTAAATGGAACGTGCAGCGTAAACTGCTCGCCCATTTTGCCAGTGCACCGGCGCCGCCATCTCGGCGTGGTGCGAAAACGGCACCGCTATATTCGAAAGGACCTTTCTTCGTGAAAGAGCTACAGAAAGGCTTTACGCTCATCGAGCTGATGATCGTTATCGCCATCATCGCCATTCTCGCGGCTATTCTCATCCCGAACTTCCTTCACGCCCGTTCCGAGTCGCAGACGGCTGCTTGCGAGGGCAACGAAAAGCAGATCGCCACCGCACTGGAAGAGTATGCCGTCGACAACAGCGGCTCATATGGCGCAGGGGGTGCCGTCACCAGCACGCTGCTGGGGTCGACCTATCTGGGCGTCACGCCTAAAGATCCGGTCAACGCGGCAGGCTACAGCGTCACCACCACGGCAGGCACCTACGGTTCATACCAGGTCAGCGACACGGGCGGGCACGACCAAACGACCACCGCCGTGACGCTCGGCGGCGGGGCGTCCATCCTGTACAATCAAAGCTCGGGATTGACGTCGAAATAGGAACGCTCAGCTCGAACACAGCGGCGAGGTATTGTGCGCGACCGCCTCGCCGCCCTAAAGCAAACCATGGTCAACCGGTACGCGGTACAAAACAGTAGGACTCGACGGTTTCTTCAACCGATCACGCGCTTAGCGCCATGCGCGAAACTGCCTCGCTGATGATCTCCGGTGTCGTCGCGAAGTTGAATCGGGTGAATCCGCGACCCGCTGCGCCAAAGTCTGGCCCATGTGACAGCGCGACCTTACCGCGATCGATGAACGCTTGCGCCGGATCGTCGCCAAGATCCAACGCTCGGCAATCGAGCCATGCGAGATAGGTAGCGTCGGGCACTCCGTACCCGATCTGCGGCAGCTGCCGTGCGAGCAACGTCGCGAGCAAGCGCCTGTTCTCGTCGAGTCGATTCAGCGTAGTACGCAGCCAGGACGATCCGTCGGCATACGCTGCTGCGGTTGCGATGACGCCCAGATGGCCGATCCGATCGGTCACGTCGGCAGGAAGTTGTTTGAAGCGCTCATGCACGCGACTGCTCCCGGCGATCATCTGAGCGCACTTGAGGCCGGCGATATTCCAACCCTTCGAGGCGGACATCAAGGTGACGGAATCGATTCCTTGCGGCTCGGCGACCATGACGAATGGCACGTGCGCTGCGCCCGGATAGACCAGCGGCGCGTGTATCTCGTCTGAGATGACCAAGACGCCGTAGCTGCGGGCTAGGGCGGCGAGGCGCTCTAGTTCGGCGCGGGCGAATACATGGCCGACGGGGTTATGTGGGTGGCACAGCAATAGGGCCTTCGCATGGCGCGCGAACGCTCGCTCGAGCCCATCCCAGTTGATCGCATACTGCATTCCGTCGCGCAGCAACTCTACTTCGACTACGTGTCGCTCTGCCGTGCGCACGATCTCGAAGAACGGAGGATACACCGGCGGCATGATCGCCACGCCGTCGCCCGGCTGGGTGAGCGCCCGTAGCGTTTCCGTGACGCCGCCCATGACATCGTTGACAACAAACACGCGCTCGGCCGGTACCGTCCAATCGAAGCAGTTCTTGGCATAGCGCGAAAATATCTCGCGTAAGGCAGGGGGCCAAGCGTACCCGGTATCGGACCGCTCGATTGCGTCGTAGAGCGCCTGAGAAACCGCCGGCGCAAGTTCGAAGTCCATCTCCGCGACGAAGAGCGGCAGCACGTCGGCCGGGTATTTCCTCCACTTTTCGCTCGTCCGGTCATAAACGCCGGGGCTTTCGCCACGATTGCCGTGACTACTGTTGGAACCGTCTCGTGATGGGTTCATGCTGCCACGTTAAACGTCACCCGCGGCAAACGATTTATTGTGGCCGCTGAACGGGCTTGCGGTGCTCTGCTTGGTCAGGCGCTTCGAGTCGTGATCACGTCCCTGCGCAGAGCGGAAACACTCTATGAATTACGGCTGAAAGTTTCTCGCATTCCGACCCGCGCAGTTGATACCGAAATAAAGCGCACAACCTTATCGAATCGGCCGTCGGGACCCATTTGGGCGAAGCAGGTTTCGAACCTGCGACCCCTCGCGTGTGAAGCGAGTGCTCTACCGCTGAGCTATTCGCCCGGACGCACTGTTTTAACCGCCTTTGCTGGGCACGCCTCCCGCCAGGCTCAACGTTGCGGCCTTATGGCGCAAGTCGTCGAAGCGCAGCAGCTTCAGCCCTGATGACGATGATTGCTGCGGATAGCGACTCAGAGGCTATGTCAACAGCAAGCACTGTTGTCAACTTTATCGATCCTCAAAGTAGAAGGGAGACTAATCCAAAACAAAAACGCCAGCTGCTCGAACCCGCATCCGCAGGAGAAGAAGTCCACCCTGCCAGGGAATATCCGATAGCACGTCATGCCGTATTTTGCTGTGGTTCGTGAACGAAGCGCCGCGTGGGATTGGTCCGTGCCGATGCGCCGGCAGGCTGAGTGGGAGGCACATGCCGCGTTCATGGATGCCCTTACGGACGAAGGATTCATCATCGCGGGCGGCCCGCTCGGCGGTGAGGACGATGCTGCGCGCGTCTTGCATGTGGTGAATGCGTCGACAGGCGACGCCGTGGAAGCGAAAATGGCCGACGATCCCTGGACGCCTATGCGCTTGCTCAGGACCGTCAGCATCGAACCGTGGACCGTTTTACTGGGAGGGTTCGCTCGACCGGACCAGAGCCGGCCATGACTTAGTTCTCTTCGCCGGCAAAGCAGCCGCGCGTTCACCTTCGAACGGTAAAGGTCTGGCGAAAAGGCGGAGCCCCCGCAACGGCAGTTCGCACTTGCCCTGGTTCGTTTGATGCGCGGACTTGCCCGTGCGATCTGCGCGAAATCGCCATCGACTCAAGGGGTCAAGGGAAAGTCGCAGTAGTAGCGAGACTCCATGGCCACTCTGCCGACGGCGCTGCTCGTCAGCTTCTTCATCGCGGCGGGCGCGCTGATCTGGTGGGCCGGCGGCGTACTTTCTTCCACGACCGACGCCATCGATGCGAAGTTCGGCTGGGGCGAAGGCATGGGCGGCGCGGTCTTCTTGGCGGTGGCCACAAACCTGCCCGAAGTCGCGATCATCGCCGGCGGCGCGTACAGCCACAGCCTAGGCTTGGCCGTCGGAAATATCTTGGGCGGGATCGCCATCCAAACGGTCGTCCTCGTCTTGTTGGACGGCCCCGGACTCCGTTCCAAGATGCCGCTCACCTACGTCGTCTCTTCGTTGACGATCGCGCTCGAGGGTCTGGTGCTCATCGCGATTTTGATGTTTTGCATCCTCGGAACGCTGTCGCCGCCGTCATTGATATTCGCTCGGATGACGCCCGCCGAAGTCGCGATCCTGTTGACGTGGATCGCCGGGTTATGGCTCGTGCAGCACAACCAAGATCATGCCGGGTGGCGCATCGCACGCGAGGAGATCGCAGCGGAGTCCAAGATCGTGGCGTCATCGCGCCGACCGTTCGGGCAAATCGTCGCCCTTTTCGGCATCGCCGCGCTTGCGACGCTCGGGGCGGGGGTCGTGCTGGCGCTGAGCAGCGCGGAGATCGCCGCGCGCTTTCACATCCAAGGCGTCTTATTCGGCGCGACCTTCTTGGCGGCCGTCACCGCACTGCCTGAAGTGACGACCGGAATGTACGCGGTGCGCGCCGGAAAGTACGAACTCGCGATGAGCGACATCATAGGCGGAAACGCGTTCCTGCCGGTTCTGTTCTTGTTCGGGACGCTCGTCAGCGGACAAGCCCTTCTTCCCGATGCGCAAAGACCCGATCTCTATCTCACTGCGCTGGGCGCTCTGTTGACGGCGGTCTACTGCGTCGGAGTCGTCTTGCGCTCCAAACGCATGCTGCTGGGCGCAGGCATCGACTCGCTCATAGTCTTGGGTCTCTACATCATCGGCATCGTCGGATTGTTTTTTATCGGTCCCTAAGCGTCCGACGGACGGATTTGTTTTTCTTCGCCGCTGATCGAATCGCGTCGATTCGCCTGCTCGACTCTTCGACGAGCCGATCGAATCGTTTCAGCAGCGACTCGTCATCGCCGGTCAGCGAGCGACCTCGGCGCCTCGCAGCGTAGGCCTGCTGGATCCCGGTTAGATCCAAGCCGCAGGCAGCCGCTCGCAAAATCGCGCGATACGGGTTCTTACATCCACATTTCAGTAATATGTCGCCTGCCGAGCACAGTTGCGCCGCACCGGCGATGGCAGTACCCATGCTCACCTTTCGGGCGGAAGAGCGCCTTGGCGAAGACGGGGTGAATTTGTCCAGCTTCATAGGCCTACGATCGTTCGGCGGAGTAAGGGCCGGCATGGTTCAAGTCACGAAGTGCGCGCACGATGCTTGTCGCTGCTTGATCTCCAACACGCCCGGCACTCACGAGTTTTGCGCCCCAGAGTGTGAGACCCAGACGGAAAGCGGGCAGGACGCGGTCTGCAAATGCGGACACGACGACTGCCGCCTGAAATAGCAAAGCCAGCGGCCCCCTGACAACGCGGTCACGGGTTCTGCGCTAGATAATCGCACGTGCGAAGCGGCCTATCGCCCAGACACAACATGACCGCGCTCATCGGCGATCGGATCGCGGCTGGATGGCCACGATAGAAGCGTGATATGTCGCGCACGTAGGTCTGCACGCTCTTGCTGAATGTGGGTTGCTTTTGCGCCTGCATGCGCGTGTAGATGCTGCTATCGATGCGGACGGCTTGTTGTCGGCTAAGACTTGCCTGTTTCTCTTCGCTGAGCAATTCGTCGCCGATGACGGTGATGGTCTTCACCGCGGCTTCGGACCAAGCCATCTGAATCGCGCTCATCTCGACCTGGACTGCGAATGCTTGGCGTTCGCTCGAAAGGCCTTGCCACCAAATGCCATCCTCAGTCGTCTGCCGCGGCGTGCCGGCGGCGCGGCCGCAGACCGTGCCGGCTGAGAGCATCACACACACAGCAAGGAGGCGCCGAAGTGCGGCCATCGCGATCCTTTCGCTCGTAAGTTGGGGATAGTTTTTGCGGAGAATCGCGCGGTTCCCGTATCCGACGCGCGCTTCCGTAAAAGAACTACAATCGCTTCTGCTGCTACGTGTAGTGCTGGCCTTCGTCGCGCCGGTACCCCCAAAACGCCAGTATGGCGAAGAATGCAGCATAGACGGTAAGGGCGCCGAGCGCCCGCATCGGCCACGGCTGTGGGGTCACGGCCGCCCATACGATATCGCCGAAATTTCGTGTGGGTACGAAGGTGGAAATCGCTGCAACGGCCTTCGGGAGAAATTGCGGCGGTATCCAAAGCCCGCCGACGAACGCGAGCGGAAGATAGATGAGATTGGCCAGCGGAACCGCGGCCTTGGGGCTTGCGAAGTATCCCAACGCTATGCCCAAAAGCGAAAAGCAGGCGCCGCCCACGAGTAGGCCGGCCATAAGTGATAAGAGCTCGGGAAGGGAGATGCGCGCTTTTCCAAACACCTCAGCGGTCGCGATGACCAGCCCCGCCGCTCCCGCTGCGAACAACAAGGCGGACAGGACGCGAGCGAAGAGCCGCGCGCCGAACGAGACCGGCAGTATACGCAAAAACGACTCCCAGGATGATGCCCGATCTTGTGCTATGCTGACCCCGAACTGGAACAGGGCCACTCCGATGACAGCGTAGGCCGCAAACGATGCCATCATAAATCGAGCGACGTCGCGCTGACCGGCGTTGGGGAGTCCGAAAAAAACGTAAAACAGCGTGGGAAACGCCATCGTAAAGACGACATAGGACGGCGTCCGCAGCAACTCAGCCGTGCCCACGCGGAAATGCAAGGCGACGAGCTTAAGAAAGCTCATCGCCGCGCTCCGTCAGGCGCAGAAATGCTTCTTCGAGCGATGCCGCCATTATCTCTATGTCCGAAAAACGCACATCTCGGGTGACGAGTTCTCTCACGAGCGCGTCCGCGTCATGCGTGTAGATCGTGTAGCGGCCGTTGTCCTGCGATGACTCCCTGGCCGCCGCAAGCTTGGGCAGGCTCTCTGCACGCAACTGGACCTTTTTGAAACCGGCACGCCCTTTGATCTCTGCGACGGAGCCGTCGGCGACGATGCGCCCTCTATCGATGACCACAACTCTGGTTGCAAGAGCCTCAGCTTCCTCGATGTAGTGCGTCGTGAGTAAGACCGTGCCTCCGCGGCGCACGAACTCGCGCACCGCCTGCCAAACAGAAA
>JACRUD010000104.1 GCA_014304875.1 Vulcanimicrobiota bacterium | reverse complement strand
TGCCGAGCGGCCCTATCCGCTGGCGACCGTGATCGCCGACGTGCGCGGAGATGCCGCAACGGTGCGTCGCTCGTACGAACGCGGACCGCTCGCGCAAAGCGGCACGGTCGAGCGCTGGGCCAAGCGCGCGGGGGCTGACTGGCGCATGCAGACCGTCATCTCGCGCTGGTCGCTTTAGCAACGCGGTCCTATGCACGGCGGCGCTCCACAATTTTGCTTACTCGCGATGCTTAGCGCGCGCGTGCAGCACCGCATCGTGGATGCTGACCGTTCGGCCTTCGGGATCCAGGGCGCTGCGCTCGCGGGCCGCGCAGACTTGGATCTCCCACCGGTTAGAATCGAACGATGCCGCGATCTCCGCAGCGGTGTAGAACAACTCCGGTGCGGGGACGGCGGACAGTGGTCCGGAGGTCTGAGGGATGGTGGCGACGATGAGTAGGGAGCCGCCGGGCGCTACCGCGCCGGCGAGCCGACGAAAAAGCGCTTCACGGCCATCTTTGGCCAGGTGCATGAATTGCGCCGAAACGAGATCGTAGGAATCTTGCGGCGGAACCCATTCGGTGACGTCCACATGGAGCCAATCGATGCGCCGTGCGACGTCGGCGCCGATCTTATTCGCCAGCGCGGCACCGCGTTCCAACGCGACGGTCGAGATGTCGACCGCGGTGACCCGCCAGCCGCGCTCGGCGAGCCAGATCGCATCCGCGCCCTCGCCGCAGCCGACATCGAGCGCGGCCGCCGGAGCTAGTCCCGACGCCTCGCTTACCAAATGCGCATTGGGATTGCCGCTCCACACTGTGCTGCGCGCACGGTACATTTCGTCCCAAAACGCTTCGTTCATGAGTGCCTTTATTTAGGTATGTCCATACCCGCCGACCGGCTTAATCAGTTGATACGCGGCGTTCAATCGCGGCTCCAAGCAGTCGCTTGCGCAGGTCGTAGCCAGCGGTGCTAGTTGTGCGGTACCGCTCAACAAGTGCGGGAGGTGCAACATTCGGTTTCCGGCGCTAAATGGTGGCTCAGGCTGATATTCCAGCCCGAGTTTAACGGTTTGCGCGCAGGCAGCGCCTTGCAGCTCGGCCAGTAAGACTAAGGCGAAGTCCATGCCGGCGGTGACACCGCCTCCGGTAATCCGATTTCGATCGCGGACGATGCGTTGATAGACCGGCTGAGCACGGACCAAGTGCAGGAGATCCATGTAGCGCCAATGAGTCGCTGCGCTATAGCCGCGTAGCAGGCCGGCCGCACCCAAAACAAGCGAACCGGTACACACGGAGGTCGTCGTTGATGCCGAGCCCGCCCGGCACGAAAAGAACGTCGACTTTGGGCGCGCCTCCGATGGCGTACTTGGGTCGAATCGTCATGCCGGCACCCGTTACGAAGGCATCGCTCGATCGCTCGATCGCCCGATGACGTTTACTTCCGCGCCAGGTGCCGCCGTAAAGAAATCGTATGGGCCCGTGAAGTCGAGCAGCTGCATGTTGGGAAACGCGAACATGCCAATGGAAGTTGTCGCCATATATACGTGTTTGAGTGGCCTCGGTTGGTCGCCTCTTCTTCTCTCCCCGCTGCCGCGAGCAAGGGCCGCTGTCTCGAAAGCCGTGACTTTTTTCCAAGCGCCTATCACCCTCGAAAAAGGAAGCCACGATGCCCGCACGTAGCAGCAAAGAGACTGCTGAAGAATACTTCACGGCCTGGAAAATCAAAGATTTTAGTCGGTTAAAAGCGATACTGGACGACGACGTTACCTTCGTCGGGCCGCTGGGCCGCGCCGATGGGGCCGAGGCGTGCGTGCGCGGACTGACGGGCCTTTCACAAATGCTGACCGATGTAGTCATCGAGAAAATGTTCGTGGACGGTGCCGACGTGGCAACGTGGTTCAATCTGCACACGCAAGGGGCGCCCGCCTGTCCCACCGTTAATTGGAGCCACGTCGAGAACGGCAAGATAACCCGCATACGCGTCACCTTCGACCCACGGCCCCTTATAGGAAAATAAGCAGAATCCAAAGGGGACTAGCTGGCGCGGTAATCGTTTTACACCCATAGACACTTGGCCGATCGGGCCGGAGCTACGATGTTCACTACCGACCAACGAGAGCACTTGCGGACCCTCTTGCTCGACAAGGCCCGCGCGGACACGCGGCTCTCGGGCGCCGCTATCACAGGCTCGGCGTCGCATGGCACGGAGGATCGCTGGTCAGACGTCGACCTCTTCTTCGGAGTCGCTGCAGGAACGGCTTTGCAGACGGTCCTCGATGATTGGACCGACTTTATGTATGCCGCGCACGGCGCGCTGCATCACTTCGACATCACCAGCGGGCCCGCGATTTACCGCGTCTTCCTCCTCCCCGATTGCCTCGAAGTCGACTTAGCGTTCACGCCGGCCAACGAGTTCGGAGCCCGGGGCCCCAACTTTCGGACTATCTTTGGCCAAACTAATCAGGTTCCTCAGATGAAGAAAGCGGATCCGAGTCACCTTATCGGCTTGGCTTGGCACCATGTTTTGCACGCTCGGACTTCCATCGAGCGCAGGAAAGTGTGGCAGGCGGAGTATTGGATTAGCGCGATCCGGGATTACACGCTGGCTCTAACGAGCTTGCGTTTTGGAAAGCCCTCGGACTACTCGAAAGGAGCCGATGACTTGCCCAGGGAGATCATGGCCCCGCTTGAGGATGCACTGGTGCGCAGCCTAAGCTTCGAGGAACTTCGTCGAGCCCTTGGCGCTGCGGTAGAGGGCCTGCTGCGCGAACTGTCTGAAACTAACGGCCAGCTCGCTGATCGGCTGGCGAGTCCACTGCGCCAGCTGGCTAGTTTTCGTTAACGCGTTTTCATATGAACGCACCTGCCCCTAGT
>JACRUD010000067.1 GCA_014304875.1 Vulcanimicrobiota bacterium | reverse complement strand
TGGGCTTGGTCGCGAAATACGGCATCGTGCTCGTTGACTACGCCATCACGTTGCGCGAACGCGGCATGCCGATCCCCGAAGCGATCCGCGAATCAGCATCGATTCGCTTCAGGCCCATTCTCATGACGACCGCGGCCATGATCATGGGCATGCTGCCGCTGGCGCTTGGCTTTACGGAAGGCGCGGAATTTCGCAAATCGATGGGCACCGTCATCATCGGCGGCCTCACGAGCTCTTTGCTGCTGACTCTATTCCTGGTTCCGGTGATGTACAAGGTCATCGTGGGCGGGATCGACCGCTGGCATCAACGCCGTTTGAAACTACATCCCCCGCTGTCCGATGTCGACCTGTTCGACGCGGGCAGAGTCGAAGAAGGCGAGCTGGCCGGGGTTTAGCTTCTGACCGCTAGGCGGATCAGCGAAGGATGACGCCGCCCGTGAAGAGGTTCAGGTCGACGTTGGCGGATGCCGCTGGCTGGTCGCCCGATACGAGCGTTATCGTCAAAGTTTGATGCTGGTCGACCCAAACGTCTCCTTCTTTGACTTGCACGCTGCCGTTACGCGCGAAGAGCAGCGCTCCGGCCTGGCCGACAGACCCGGCGGCCAACGAAACATCCGGAAAACTACGTTGCACGATGAGGTCGCCGAGCCGCCAGCCCGGCGCGTCGGCAGCCGGCCGGCCCCGGTAGCACGCATAGTTGAGCGGCTGCGGCGAGGTGATGATCAGCGTGGCGCCGGCATGTGCGCCGCCGTCCTGAGCGACTCGCTCTAACAGGGCGATGTCCTGTGCGACGCGAGCGGAGGCGTCGCGCGCGGACCGCGAGCGTGCATAGTCGCGAAGCGTCGGCGGAATGGCCATCGTCAAAAGGATGCCGAACAGAGCCAGGACGACCATCGACTCCAGCAGCGTCATGCCGCGCGCCGGCCTCAAGGGAGGCCGCCGTTAGACGGGGCGTTGCCGTCGGACCAGCGGTCGTCTTTAAAGGCGCTCCTATTTTCCGTTAAGATTCCTTTGTGTTGGCGGTATGCATGGATGAGAAGGTCGCTGAGCGATGCGCTGCCCGCCTGGCCGCCGGCATCCCCAGGGCTTTCCACGCCGACCGGCGCCTGGGAGTCGATCGCGCCGACGATTTCCGAATATGGCCGCGCTCCGCGAAAGACGCGCAACAGCGTCGTTGTGCTTCGTGTCGCCATTGCGACGCCGCCGACCGCGACCGTCGCGTCGGAAACGATTTGCAGCGGTCTCTCTTGGATCTTCGGGTCCGATTGCAGCAGATGGTCGATGTGGTCGTCCGGGAATACGGAGAGCACAGGCAGCACTTCGATCCTCACCGTAACGCTCGTGTCGGCGTCGATATTTTCGACTAACTCACCGTTTGCCGCGGCCAAATCGGCTTCCATACGCTTGGGGTCCCCTCCATCCCGTGCAAGCCACGAGCGTAGTAAGCCGGTGCCCGCGTCGGCCGCGGCGCTGGCCTGAAGGCCGCGTACCTGCTCGGTGACGCGCCGCAATTGCGCCGTGCCGATATCGACCATGACGGCCAAAAGCCCCAGCAGCAAAGCGGAGGCCAAGAGCACCGCAACGATTGCTATTCCGCGTTGTGCGGCCTGGCGCGTCACGGCTGGTTTCCGATGGGCGGGGCGGCAGTCGATGGACGCGGGACCGGCGGACCAACCATCGTCACCGCCCGGATCAACGTCCGGCCGTCCGAGTCGCGGACCGCGACGGAGATGTCGTCCGCTCCGGCCGTCGCCGCCGTGATGTCGACGGTCAGCGCCAAGCCGCCGACCAGCTTCGTGCTGGAACCGGTCTGGACGCCAGGTTCGTACGCGCAGACCGCCTCCTGATCGCTCAGCGCATTTCGAGCCAGCGATGCAGCGGCGGCGTATTTCTGCGCCAGCGAACCGGCGCGAGCGACGGCGATGAGCGCAGGAAAGACGGCACCCACGATGACGACGGCAAAGAGTCCGGTGGCCACGACGATGTCGATCAAGCTGAAGGCGGCGGTGTTCCGACTTTTTCGGTGCGGTTCAGAACGGAACTTCCGTGGCAGCACAACAGCGCTCGGAACGGCTGCGGAACTGACGCGCAAGAACAACGGTGAGTGCTGCACCGTGACCACGCGATTGTAAAACGAGGACCCGACATCGTAGGACCTGCCATCTAAATAGAGCAGTCCCTCTGGTGATACGAAGGCCGACTCGCCCTGGGAGCGCCAGCCCCGCGGATCTGCGGACAGGCGCCGGCACAAGCGCTCGACGAGCAGCTCACGTCGCAGCCATGCGATGGCGCCAAACCCCACGGCGGCCAACACTATGAGGGTGGCCCACAGACGCCGTCCGACGCCAGCTTGCAGGTCCGGCGAAGTCGCAGAGGCATCCGGCAACGGCGACCCGACAACCGCCGGCATCACCACATCCCGCGACGGGGCGGCTATCGCTCTGGTGACCACGTACTTAGATATCTCGTAGGTGGCGTCGGCGAAACCGTTGCGAAGACGGACGATGCGCCGGGGCAGCTGCAACCCGTCCTGCTCGAGCCAATCGCCAAACGTAAAGGAAAGATCTGCCGGCCCGCTCGGTTCGCTCGCACCGACGACGTGAGTTCGGTCGGCATCCAGGTACACGCGCATCCCGTCTGCCGACCGCCAAGCTCCCGCGAGCGCGGTGCGCTCCCAAGATTCGCAAGTCAGTTTCCCCAAAATGACGGCCCACGGATTGACGAGCTCGTCCGTCTGCAATGCGTCGTCGAAACCTGCCGAAACCTCGCGGGAGCGAAGCGTGCCGCCGTCGGGACCGGCGTGCAGGCTCAAGCGGTCGTGGCTTTCGTCGAGCGCCCAGCACCTGTCTGCCGCGACGAGCGTCCCGGTCGCAACGTCGGTGCCGTGCGGAGCGAAACGCCGTCCAACGTAGCTCACGCGCCCGCGGAAGCCGCGCAGATCGGAAAGATGCTGCGGAACCGCAGAAACCGGCTCGGCCGAAGCTAGTGCAGGGGACAGGACAGCGGCCAGGGCGACTGCGGCGCTGGTGCAAAGGCCAAACACGGCCGCACGGATGGCGTCGCTCATATCATCGTATTTTCACTCCGGGGCAGATGGCGGCTAGTGTTTGCCGCAGCAACAGCCAAGGCTCAACGGCCGGCAGGAGCGACGGCGTCGCGCACGCCGCCGCCGGCAAGCTGAGCAGCACGCGCGAATCCATTCCATCATAGAGCACGACTGAACGAGCGTCTGCATGCAAAGCGCCCGTTCGCTTATAGGCTGAAGCCACATTACCGGTGACCCGCGGCAGCCGTCGAATGCGGCGAACGTCCCTCGCGTCCGGCGGCCGCCAAGCGACAAGCCTGAAACACGTCAATTTGGAGCGGCGAAAAGAGTGGCGTCGAATGGACCGAAATACGACTTCGGAGGGCCCCCATCGTCATGGCTGATATGAACAAACTTACCGAAAAGGCGCAGCAAGCGATCCTGGACGCCCAGCGCATCGCTCAAGAACGCAGTGCCGGAGAGATCGACGCCGAGCATCTGCTTGCCGCCTTGATCGGCGATGAAGAGGGTGTCCCGGCGCTTGCTTTGCGCCAGATCGGCGTCGCTGTTCCGGCGTTACGGCAGCGCATCGATCAGGTGCTTGAGACGCGAGCAAAGGTGTACGGTGCCGGCGAGCCGCCCATCGGCAAGGAGATACGCGACGTCTTGAAGCGCGCCGGCGATGAGGCGTTACGCTTTAAGGACGACTATATTTCGACGGAGCATCTGCTTCTCGCCGTCGCCGATATGCCTGGCAAATCGGAGGCCGCCTCGCTCTTGCGTGCGGTCGGGGCGGCGAAGGACCGCATTTTAGCCGCGCTCGCAACGGTGCGCGGAAGCCAGCGCATCACCGACCAAAACCCTGAAGCGAAATATCAGGCGCTCGAGCGCTACGGTCGCGACCTGACCAAACTGGCGCGCGAGAACAAAGTGGATCCGGTCATCGGGCGCGACGAGGAGATCCGTCGAGTGGTGCAAGTCCTGGCTCGCCGGACGAAAAACAACCCCGTGCTCATCGGCGAGCCGGGCGTCGGCAAGACGGCCATCGTCGAAGGATTGGCTCATCGCGTCGTCCGCGGGGACGTTCCCGAGAGCCTCAAAGATCGCCGCATCATCGCCCTGGATCTGGGCGCGTTGATCGCGGGCGCGAAGTACCGCGGCGAGTTCGAAGATCGCCTCAAAGCCGTGCTCAAAGAGGTCAGCCAAGGCCAAGGGGACATCATACTATTCATCGACGAGCTGCACACGGTCGTGGGCGCCGGAGCCGCAGAAGGGTCGATGGACGCCTCCAACATGCTCAAACCCATGCTGGCTCGCGGCGAACTGCACGCGATCGGGGCGACGACTCTGAACGAGTATCGGAAGTACATCGAAAAAGACGCCGCCCTCGAGCGCCGCTTTCAGCCCGTCTTGGTCCCAGAGCCCAGCGTCGAAGATACGATTTCCATCTTGCGCGGCTTGCGCGACCGCTACGAACTGCACCACAAAGTGCGGATCAAGGATTCGGCTCTGGTCGCTGCCGCGGTGCTGTCCAATCGTTACATCACCGATCGCTTTTTGCCCGACAAAGCGATCGATCTGGTCGACGAAGCCGCCAGCCGGCTACGCATGGAGATGGATTCCATGCCGGTGGAGCTGGATGAGGTCGCCAGGCGTTTGATGCAGCTCTCCATCGAACGGGAGGCCCTAAAGAAGGAGTCGGACAGCGGCTCGCGCGCACGGCTGGCCAGTCTCGAAAAAGAAGTGACCCAGTTGCAACAACGCCGCAACGAGCTAAACACGCAATGGGAAGCCGAAAAAAGAAGCATCGGGAAGGTCAGCGACCTGCGCCAGCGCGTGGAGGAAGCCAAACAGGCGCTGCAGCGTGCCAAGGATGACAGCGACTACGCGAAGGCGTCGGAATTGGAGTACGGCACGATCCCGAGCCTGCAAAAACAGATCGCCCAATTGGAAGAGCACGACGGCTCGCCGGGTGGCAAGATGTTCAAGGAAGAAGTCGACGAGCACGACGTCGCGGAGGTGGTCGCGAAGTGGACCCATATCCCGGTGACCAAGCTGCTCGAAGGGGAAGTCGACAAGCTGATACACATGGAAGAGCGGCTCCATATGCGGGTCATCGGCCAGGATGAAGCCGTCTCCGCCGTGGCGGCCGCGGTCCGACGGGCACGCGCTGGCCTGCAGGACCCGAACCGCCCGCTGGGGTCTTTCATATTTCTCGGGCCGACCGGCGTCGGAAAGACAGAACTCGCCCGGGCGCTCGCCGAGTTCTTATTCGACGACGAACGCGCGATGATCCGTCTCGACATGTCCGAGTACATGGAGAAGCACACCGTCGCGCGGCTCATCGGCGCGCCGCCCGGCTACGTCGGCTACGAAGAGGGCGGCCAGCTCACGGAAGCGGTCCGCCGCAGGCCCTATTCCGTGATCTTGTTCGACGAGATCGAGAAGGCGCATCCCGACGTCTTCAACGTGCTGCTCCAAGTGCTCGACGACGGTCGTCTGACGGACGGCCAAGGCCGCACCGTCGACTTCAAGAACACCGTCTTGATCATGACCAGCAACATCGGCTCGGCGGCTATCACGGAGCTGGCCGGGGATGAAGAAGCGATGACCAAGCGGGTCATGGAATCGGTGCGTCAGCATTTCCGCCCAGAGTTTCTCAACCGCATCGATGAGATCATCATCTTCGCGAACCTGACGCTTTCCGACATCACGCGCATCGTCGACATCCAGTTGCGCGTTCTCGGCCGCAGGCTGGCCGAACGCGGCATAGCGCTCGAACTCACAGGCGCCGCCAAGCAGTACCTCGCGGGCCGCGGCTTCGACCCGATCTACGGCGCCCGTCCGCTCAAGCGCGCGCTGCAGAAGGACGTGCTCGATCCGCTCGCCCTGCGGGTCCTGCACGGTGACTTTCGCCCCGGCGACACGGTAGTGACTGACGTCGGAAATGGCGAATTGACTTTTTCCAAAGCCGGCGACAACAGCCGCCGGCCCGAAGCGGCCGTATCAGCTGCCGGCGCGTGATGCGCCGCGAAAGGAGCTAGCATGTCACGTTCTTGGACTGCCGCGGCCATCGCAACGATTGCCGCCGCCATGATCGCCGGACCGGGCTTAGCGGCCACCCGCGTGACCGTTCCCGGCGGCACGACGGTGACGGTCGCCGTCGTCAACCCAATATCATCCGCCGATGCCAAAGTCGGCGATGTATTTCAGATAAAAGCGGCGCAGGACGTCGTCGTCGGCGGTTGGGTCGTCATCCCGAAGGATTCGCCCGGTCAAGGCGAGGTCGCGTCCGTCGAACAGGCGGGAAGCCATGGTAAGTCGGGCAAGCTCGGGTTGCAGCTCGACTGGATCTACAGCGCCGACGGCGGAAAAGTCAAGCTGTCCAACGTCAACCACAGCGCGTCGGGCCAGGGCAATAAAGGCGCCGCCTCGACGGCGACGATCGCCAGCTATCTCGTGCTTGGCCCGGTGGGCTTGTTCGCCCACAACTTCGTGCGTGGAAAAGACGTCACCGTCGATTCATCGCAAAAGCTTCCGTTCTACGTCGACAGCACGGTTCACGTGCGCGCCACTCAACGTGCGTCCAGCGATAGCGGAGGCTTCGACCACTAAATCCCTTGACGACCGAACCCAAAACGCGGGCCGTCATGACAAGTACGGGGCGACGCCTTCGCCCTGCTGCGCCGCGTCCATCACCATTTCGCTGACGGTCGGATGGGCGTGAATGATCGAGCCCAGATCGTCCATCGTGAGCGCATCGGACATGGCCACGCCTATCTCGTGAATCATTTCGACCGCGTGCACGCCGATGATTGTGGCGCCGAGTATTCGATCGCTGCGGGCGTCGCTGACGATCTGGGCGTACCCCTCCGGTTCTCCTTCGGCTAGCGCCTTGCCGTCGCCGACGAAGCGCGCCTGTCCCAGCTTGACATTCCTGCCCGACTCTTTGGCGCTGTCGGCATTGAGACCGACCATGGCGATCTCGGGGTGCGTGTAGATGCAGCTGGGGACGACGGTCCAGTCCATTGGCATGGGGTGATGGTCGAGGGCGTTTTCCGCAGCACGGTGACCCTCAGCTGATCCCTTATGGGCGAGCTGCAGGCCGCCGATACAATCGCCGACGGCGTAGATCTTCGGGTTGGCGGTGCGCAGGAACGAATCAACTTCGACGTGCCCGCGCTCGTTGATCGCCACACCCGCCTGTTCCAGTCCGATGTCGCGCGTCTGCGGCATTCGTCCGATCGAGACGAGCAGCTTCTCGCCCCGCAGCGGGGTGCCGTCGTCCAGCTCTACCGTAACGCTGTCCGTCCCGTAATCGGCGACTTTCGCCAGCTTGCGCCCCGTCAGAATCTTCACGCCGTCGGCTTCTAAGAGTTTTTGGAAGTAAGCGACCGTGCGCGTGTCGACGGGAGCGAGGATGCGAGGCAATGCTTCGACGATGGTGATCTCCGAGCCCAGGGCGGCGAACAGGCTTGCGAATTCGCAGCCGATGACACCTCCGCCGATCACGATGAGCGTCTTCGGCACCGAGCCGAGGCGCAGAACGCCGTTCGATGTGATTATGGCCGGATGCGCCATGTCCAATGCCGCTAACCCGGCGGGCTCGGTTCCCACCGCCGCGATGCAGCGGTCGAATTGGTGGCGCTTTGGCCCGACGACGACGGCATCGCCGTCGACGACGCCTTGTCCTCGGATCACCTGGACCTTTTTGCGCCTGCACGCCGCTTCGACGCCGGACCGCATTTTGACGACGATCTCTTCCTTGCGCTCCATCATGCGACGGAAGTTGACTCGCGGTTCCCCCGCATCGATGCCAAACTCGGCTGCCCGGCGCATCTTGCGCAGCAGGTCAGCGCCGGCCAGCAACGATTTCGTCGGAATGCAGCCCCAGTTCAAGCACGTGCCGCCGAGTTCGGCGCGCTCGACGAGGGTGACCTCGGCGCCCAATTGCGCGGCGCGAAGCGCAGCGACATCGCCCGCGGGACCGCCTCCCAGCACGACGACGCGAGCGGTCAAACAGCCGCGCTCTGGACGGGCGCAAGCGCGGTCGCGACGATGCGCTGCTGTTCGACGGCGTGGGAGCCTGGGTATCCTTCGCTGGGGCTTGCTCGGTCCGGCCGCCCCACGTATTGCAACTCAAGGCCGCGCGAAAGCACTTGATCCCGAAGATGGCGCACGACGAAGGCGCGCGCTCCCATGTTCTTCGGTTCTTCCTGCACCCACGTGACCGTGCGGAGGTTTGGGTAGGAATCCACCAGCGCGCACACGAGATCGACCGGGAACGGCTCGAGCAACTCGACGCGGGCGATGGCGCAATCCGTGGCCGCCGGTCGCTGCTCGTACCCCATGAGATCGTAATAGATCTTGCCCGAGCACAGCAACAGTCGCCGGATAGCGGCCCGCTGCGTTGACGTGGGGTCGTCGATGACTGGTGCAAAGGCTCCATTCGTGAGGTCGACGAGATGCGAAGTCGCGGCCTTCATGCGCAAAAGGCTCTTGGGAGTCATGATGACCAGTGGGCGCGCCTTTGGCGAAAGCGCCTGATCGCGCAGCAAGTGGAAATATTGGGCCGGCGTTGAGCAATTGGCCACTCGCATACTGCCCTCCGTGGCCAACTGGAGGAAGCGTTCGAGGCGCGCGCTTGAGTGTTCCGGCCCGGCCCCTTCGTAGCCATGAGGGAGAAGAAGCGTCAGTCGCGATGTTTGGCCCCATTTCGCCATGCCCGCCCCTACGAATTGATCGATGATGATCTGCGCGCCGTTGGCGAAATCGCCGAACTGCGCTTCCCACAACACCAGCGCGTCCGGTGCAGCCGCACTATAACCGTACTCGAAGCCAAGGCACGCGTACTCGGACAGCGGGCTGTTATAGATCTCAAAGGAAGCGTGCGCGTCCGGCAAATGATGCATCGGCGTGAGGCGGGCGCCGGTCAGCACATCGTGGAACACGAGATGGCGGTGGCTAAAGGTTCCACGCTCGGTGTCCTGGCCGGTCAGCCGCACCGGCTTGCTTCCTTGGACGAGCGACCCGAAAGCCAGCGCTTCTGCGATCGCCCAATCGATTTCTCCCTCGGGCTCCAAGGCGGTCCGGCGGCGATCGAGCTGGCGGCTCAGCTTGGGATTGAGCGTGAAGTCGCCGGGCAGTTCCAGCAAAGCCGCGTTCAGCGCTTGGAGTTCGGCCCCCGGAACGCGTGTATCCACGGTGATCGTAGCGGCGATGGGCGGCGGCGCCGGTTGGGTGACGGGCGGCAGCGCGGCCGATCCTTGGGAGCGCGCGAGAGCCGACGCGGCCGAGCCCCCGACTTCACCGGTTCGGACGGCCTTGTGCGCCGCCGCGATACGCTCTGAGGCGCCGTCCAAGCGAGTTTTGATCTCGTCCTCCGTTGCTACGCCGTCGGCGATGAGCCGGCTGGCGAAGATCTCGCGAACGGTCGGATGAGTCCTGATCTTTTCGTACATCAGCGGCTGGGTGTAGCTCGGTTCGTCGGCCTCGTTATGTCCGAAGCGCCGGTATCCGATCAGGTGGACGAGCGCATCGCGTTTGAACTTGCGGCGAAACGCGACGCACAAGTGGATCGCGCCGATGCATGCTTCGATGTCGTCGGCGTTGACGTGAACGATCGGGACGTCAAAGCCCTTGGCGAGATCGCTGGCGTAGTGAGTCGACCGGCCTTCACCTGGGGAGGTCGTGAAGCCGATCTGATTGTCGGCGATGATGTGAATGGTTCCGCCCGTGGTGTAGCCCGCCAGCGACTGAAGATTCAAAACCTCTGCGACCGTGCCTTGGCCGGTGAAGGCCGCATCGCCGTGGATGAGGACCGGCACGGCGATCGACGTGTCGAGCCGTGCGACGTTTTGCGAACGATCCGTCTGCGCGGCCCGCGTGCGCCCTTCGATGACGCTGTTGACCGCCTCCAGATGGCTCGGATTGTTGGCGAGCGTCACGGCGATGCTGCGTCCGGAGGGCGTCACGTAGGTGCCCTTCGCGCCCTGGTGATACTTGACGTCACCGGTGACGTCGCCGCGCGGATCGGCCGCCTTGGCGCCGGTGTGCTCGAACTCGACCAGCACGTCCTCGTACGGCCTGTCCACGACGTGGGTGATCACGGACAGGCGTCCGCGGTGCGCCATGCCGATGTCGACTTCCCGGACGCCTTCGTCGCCGAGCATGCTCAACAGTTCTTCGAGCATGGGCACCATCGCGTCGAGGCCCTCGATCGAGAAAGTTTTCTGGCCCAAAAACGCCTTGCGCAGATAGCGCTCGAAGACTTCCACCCGCGTCAACCGTTCTAGAACTTCGAGCTTGCGCGCACGGTCCAGTGTCGCCAGATGCGCGCCCGATTCGATCTGGGATCGTAGCCAGTCACGCTGCCCGTGATCCGAGATGTGCTCCACTTCGTACGCGATCGTCGAACAGTACGTCTGGCGCAAACGTTCGAGCACGTCCGCGAAATTCTCACCTGGGACGTGAACGCGCAGGACGGATGCCGGAACGGCCCGCAGCATTTCGGGAGTGAGCTCCAGGGTCGCGGGGTCGAGCGCGGGGTGCACCGGCTGACTGTCCGCAAGGGGGTCAAGCGCGGCCGCAAGGTGGCCGTGAGTGCGATAACGCGAGACTAGCGCGATCGCCGCGCCGGCGGCCCGCACGATGTCGGCGGAAGGCGCTGTCGGCGCCGTGCGCGCCGGTGCGAAGGCGGCCGAACGCGGCGTCTGGACCACGACGGGCTCGGCCAACCCCAAACTTGCGAAAACCTCTTCGTAGAAACCGCCGGCACCGCCGAGCAGCTCCTCGATGCGGCGCAGGAATTCGCCCGATTCGGCGCCTTGAATCACGCGATGGTCGTAGGTGCTCGTCAGCGTCAACGTCTTGGAAACTCCCATAGCTTTGAGAGCCTCCTCGCTGACCGACGCCAGCCCAGGGGGATATGAGATAGCGCCTGCCGCGACGATCGTCCCCTGATTCGGCATGAGCCGCGGGACCGAAGCGCTCGTGCCGATCCCGCCGGGGTTCGTCAGCGTGATGCTGGCGCCCGACATGTCGGCGGCGGTCAGCGCATTGGCCCGAGCCTTCGCGACCAGCGCGTCGTAGGCGGAGATGAAAGCGGCGAAGTCCAGTTGCGTGGCGTCGCGCAAGACGGGAACGACAAGAAAACGGCTGCCGTCCTTGCGTTCGACGTCGGCCGCCAACCCCAGGTGGACGCCGTTGCCAATGCGCTGCGGCTTGCCGGCTGAAGTGCGTGAAAACGAGACGGTCATCGCGGGAACGTCTTTGACCGCCCGCACGATCGCAAATGCCACCAGGTGAGTGAAAGAGAGCTTCTTTCCGCTTGGGCTGGACTTTAGCGCGGCGTTCAGCTCGCGGCGCCGTGCATCCAGCACGTCGACCCCCATCGTTCGAAAACTCGTCGCGGTCGGGATGTTGAGGCTTTGCTCCATGTAGCCGACCAGAGCCGCCGCCGGGCCCTTTAAGTCCGTCGCATCGCCGGGAGCAGAAGCCGATCGAGACGACTTGGAAGATGAGCCGGCAGGCGTGCCGTTTCCGCCCGCGCCGATCGCAGCGATGTCGGCCTTGCGGATCACGCTGCCCGGCTCCGAAAGATCACCCTTCAATTCGATTCCGCGCAGCGCGGCAGCACGGCGGGCTAGCGGCGAGGCGAACTCCGATGGGACCGGCGCTGATTTTTCGCGCGCAGCGATCATGGTCGACCGCGAGCTATCTGCGGCCTGTCTGGAAGGCAGCGTGTGCGCGGGGGTTTCCGCCTCGACCGCGATTTCGGCAAGGACGCCGCCAACGGCGACGTTTTCGCCTTCTCCGGCGACGATGCGGCGCAGGACGCCAGCCACGCCCGCCGGTACTTCGACGTTGACCTTGTCGGTCGTGATTTCCACGATGATGTCGTCGACGGCGACAAGGTCTTCCTCACGCTTGCGCCACTGCCCGACGGTGCCTTCAGCGACCGACTCGCCCATCGCAGGCATGACGATCTGCGCAAGCGAGGATCCCGGCCGAGCTCCATCGGTGGCAAATGGCGCTTGCGGCGAGGATGCTTTGCCATCTGCCGATGCCGATGCGTCGGCAGCGGATCCGGACGTGTCGATGTCGGCCAAGGCGGCGCCCACCGCCACCGTCGCACCTTCCTTAGCGTGGATTTTGGCAACCCGGCCCGACGCGGGCGACGGAACTTCTACATCCACTTTGTCGGTCGTCACGTCGACGAGCGCTTCGCCCTCGCTGACGGAGTCACCGACCTGCCTGCGCCACGTCGTGACGGTCCCTTCGCTGACGGACTCTCCCATCTCCGGAAGGACGGCCCGAATCAAAGTCTCTTGCACTTTAGTCCGCTTCCGCGCCTCAGTCACATGGCCCTGGCATCGCGATGGCGTTCAGCGGACGTACGACGCGCCGTTGACGTCGATGGTCGCGCCGTTCGCATAGTCCGCTAGCGGCGAGGCCACAAATGCGATGATGTTCGCGACCTCCTGAGGCGTTCCGACGCGACCGATAGGGATTTCGGCTTCTATCTCGCGACGCCGCATCTGCAACTCCGACGACGCCATCTCGGTGTCGATGAAACCAGGCGCGAGGCAAAACGCGAAGATGCCGTCTTGCGCGCAAGCGCGGGCGATCGATTTGGTGAGATTCACCAGCGCCGCTTTGCTCGCCCCGTAGTCCGCGAAGGTGAGCTCGCCGCGGTGTGCCGCGCGCGATGCGACGTTGATGATACGGCCCCCTCCGCTCCGGCGCATGTGCTTCATCGCGAGCCAGGTCAGGTTCGCAGCGGCGAACAAATTGACGGCGAAGGTCCGTTGCCAACCGTCGCGCCAAGCGGCATAGTCGCCTTGAGTGAATGGGTTTTCCGCGAAGACGGCGGCGTTGTTCACGAGCACGTCGATGCGCCCGAAGATCGCCAAGCAGTCCTCGATAAGCGCGGGCAGCATCTGAGGGTCCGCGATGTCGCAGCGGCGAGATGCGACCCGTTCGCCCAGCTCGTCGCTGAGCAGCCCGGCCTTGGCGGTAGCGTCGCGATAGCAAAAAAGGACCTTGGCGCCCGCGCTATGGAGCGCCCGCACGGTCGCTGCGCCGATGCCGCGCGATCCTCCGGTCACGAGCGCCGTCTTACCGCGCAGGTCGATGGCCAGACTCA
The DNA here is from genome assembly GCA_014304875.1 of Vulcanimicrobiota bacterium. GTDB lineage: Bacteria > Vulcanimicrobiota > Vulcanimicrobiia > Eremiobacterales > Eremiobacteraceae > Mawsoniella > Mawsoniella australis. The sequence goes on along the minus strand of JACRUD010000067.1, from coordinate 377 downwards.
CAGTGCAGGACGCAACGAGCGCATGAAATCCGTCATCTGAGGGTTGACATGCGAAGCGTCGGCTCCGCTGGGGTGCTCGGCGGGAGCGGTGTAAAGCACGATGACGTAGCGCTTGCTCTCGAATGTCTCGAGGATGCCGGCGTCGTGACTCGTGTCGCCGGTCTCACCGGTCTTGTGCGCGAAACGGTCGCCCGGAGAGAGTCCCGGGACCAGCTTCTCGTTGTGAACGCAGCGGCTGAGTATTTCACGCTGGGCAGCCGCGCCCGGCAGGCGGTCGATGGCGATGAGCGCAAGCAGTCGGCCTATCTCAAGCGCGGACAGCTGATTGCGTCCGATCATTTCCGGATCTGCGATCAATGGTTCCGAGCCCGAAAGCT
>JACRUD010000078.1 GCA_014304875.1 Vulcanimicrobiota bacterium | reverse complement strand
GCCGTACGCTCTGGCTTGCCGGCCGACCTCCTGAGCTGGGAGCCGAATCAATGTGGGGCCAACACTCATCTGACGCCAGCCAAATCGATGTCGCGTGCTTCGGGGCCTCCCAGCGCCAACACGATCGCGGCCAGGAAGGCCATCACTGCCAGTATTGCAAGTGCCTCCGCGTAGTTTGCGCCGCCGCCGGACAAGGGAAACCTCTGCGCGAAGCCGGCTTGCATTTGCGCGATGCCGGCCGCGATGAGGTTGCCCATCTGGTACGTCAGGCCCGGGAATGTGCCGCGCACGTCGCCCGGCGCTAACTCGTTCAGGTGAGCCGGGATGACGCCCCAAGCTCCCTGAACCATGAACTGAAGCAAAAACCCGCCCGCAAAAAGCGCGCCGAGGCTTGCGGAGAAGACCCAAAGCGGGATGGCCAGTGCACCGAACACCGTTGCCGCGCCGATCGCTCTTCGCCGTCCGAAGCGCTGCGAGAGCGCACCGAAGATCGTGCCCCCGCAAATAGCTCCGATGTTTGCGACGATGACAACCAACGACACCTGTCCGACCCGCAAGCCGATCTGTTTCTGCAAGAACGTCGGATAAAGATCTTGCGTGCCGTGCGACATAAAATTGAACGCTGCCATCAAGGCGATAGCGTAAAGAAAGAGTCCCGGATGCGAGGCAAAGGTGCGGAAGATGTTCGGCGTCCCGAGCGCCGCCGCGCGGCCTTGTCGCCACACTCGTGATTCCGGCACGTGGCTGCGAATAAACAGAACGAGCAGAGCGGGAAGAGTACCGACGACGAACATGCCGCGCCATCCGAAATGCGGAAACACAAGCCAGTACGCGATCGCCGCCAGCAAATAGCCGAAAGCGTAGCCCTGCTGAAGCAGCCCGGAGAACATGCCGCGTGCCTGAGCGGGAAGCGCTTCCATCGCCACCGCCGCCCCCACTCCCCATTCGCCCCCCATTCCTAGACCGTAAAAGAAACGAAGCACGAGGAAAGCAGTGAAGTTGGGTAAGAACGCAGTCAATAGCTCGACGGCCGAATAAAACGCTATGTCGGCCATGAGGGGGGTGCGGCGGCCGTACTTGTCGGCAAGCATGCCGAAAAGTAACGCTCCGAACGGGCGCGCGATCAACGTTGCGGTGACGGCCCACAAGATGTGCGGAACGCTTTGGTGGAACTCGGCTGCCAGACGGATGATGACGAACGTAATCAGGAAATAGTCGAAAGCGTCCAGGGTCCAACCCAAGAAGCTCGCGACAAAAGTGTTTCGCTGGTCTCGATCGAGGGCGCGAACGGCAGTGAACGCGCGCAAGGGCGACGGCTCCCATAACCCCGCAGTGATGTGAGCCGAAGCTTCTTTATGCTATGGGGCGTTTCCTAAGGAGCACAGGAGGCTCTGTCGTCATCGAGCTAGAGAGCCCAGTATGCTATGGCGATCCGCGTCGTAGGCGTCGCCGTCGCTCGAGCTCGAGGGCAGTCGCGATGGTCAGATAGAAGTGGATCGTCAGCCATTTGTTGTCCATGTTCATACGACACGAGACGATCCCGGTTGTGACGATCGCTTAACGGTGATCGAGCCCGCAAACGGCGCACCGTCGCGTCTGTGAGCCAGCTCACGTACGCTCGCGTTCCGCACTAAACTTTGATCGCAGGTCAGCCGAAGGGTCTAGATGTGCTCCCTATTGTAATCTCTGTCGCCCGGCGCGGCCTCTTGCGCGACTACACCCGGGCATGGCCGCGTATTTCATCGTTGTCTCTAAAAAGCAAAGCATCTGCGCTGCGTCGTTTCGCGGCAACAACGGTCCTGGGATGCGCGGCAACGCTTGCGGCATGCGGCGGCGGTGGCGGCGGCGCAACCGTGCCGGCTCCCGGTCCCAGCCCCAGTCCGACGCCGATTCAACTGACGGCCGGTATGGTTTTGGGCCAGTCAGCGTTCCCCGAGGGCGACACATCGAGCGGCGGTCATGGTAACGTCATCGACGGCATCGCGTGCGCTGCGGCGGTAGGCGGCTATCATATCCACTCGCACATCAGCCTTTTCCGAAACGGAACTCAGATCGCTCTACCACTGGCGATCGGAATCCCGAATCCGCAGATCCAAAACGGGTTCGTGACGAACGGCTCGTGCTTTTACCAACTCCACGCGCACGACGCTTCAGGCATCGTCCACGTCGAGGCTCAGCGGCCCAGCGCCTTTACCGTCGGTCAGTTCTTCGATATCTGGGGCGAACAGCTGAGCAGCTCGAATGTGGCCGGATTCTCGGGCCCCGTCGTCGTCTACGTCAATGGAACGCAGTACGGCGGAGACCCGCGCGCTATCGTCTTTGCCGAACGGCAAGAAGTGACGCTGGAAGTCGGTTCGCCGACGGTCGCCCCGCCCCGGTATATTTTCCCCAGCAACTATTAGAAGCCAGGAGCGGCCGCCGGCCCCCATCACGTGTGGTGTAGGTCTACTTCCAAATCCCCGTGATCGTCGTCGCGCCGGCGCTCTTGCCCAATAAGGGAAGCCCGGAGAGCTGCTCAATCGTCCGCAGGACGCTGTAGTGGTTGATGTTTTGGGCGGACCTGACAGCTTTGACCATGGGGCCCACAAACATCGTCATAATGTGGTTTGTCGGATCACTGTCCAGCGACTCATCGTAGGTGAGGATCAGCAGGCCGTTGTGGGCCGCGTCGTAGTTGATGATGGCTGGTAAATTCGCTTGCAACCATTGGTCGCCCGTGGAGACCGGGCAGTTGTGCATGTCGTTGCACATATTGGGTGTGATGAAGGCCATCGCCGGATAGCCGTTTTTTATATCGGATGCCAGTTGCGTGTAAGCCACCGTGTAGGTAGCCGAAATGTCGGTGAAGGAAATGCTCGGCACGTGCTTGCGGAAGTACAA
>JACRUD010000030.1 GCA_014304875.1 Vulcanimicrobiota bacterium | reverse complement strand
GGTCGACCACATTATCTACACCGATCCAGACCTCAGGAACGGAATCGCAACGTTCGCCGCGACATACGGCGTCAAGGCTATGCCCGGAGGCAGACATCTCGGATTCGGCACGAGGAACGCGCTGATAGGACTTGGTGAAGAGTCGTATCTCGAAATCGTGGCTCTCGATCCCGAACAGGACGTGCCCGCAAGCAAGCGTTTTCTTCGACTTGAGGAGCACTCGATGCCCGGATTCGCTACCTGGTGCGCTCGGGCAAATCGTCCGCTGGAGGAAACCGTTGCAATCGCTCGTGAGGCTGGCTTGGACCTGGGAGAGATCTCGTGGATGTCGCGCAAGCGACAGGACGGGAGCACGATATCCTGGAGATGGACTTCGAGATGGACTTCGCCGTTTGCGGCCCGCGAAGCTGTCCTCCCATTTTACGTCGACTGGGGTGACGCTGCGCATCCTGCCTCAACTTTACCGCCCCTCCTAACACTGGTCTCATTGACATGCCTTCACCCAGACATCGAACGAATACGCGATCTCCTCCGCGCCCTCGGGGAAGATTGCGTGGAGACCCAATATGGACCAGAGCCATCCTTACGAGTAAGGCTCCGCTGACCCCCACCGCCCCTTCTGTCTATAAGCGGGATTGAGGCGGTCATCGCAGAGGGTCGCGCATCGGCCAGCGCCCACTATCGACCTGCGTCAAGAAATTGGCGACGAGGTGATTGAATCCATCCGGCTCTTCGATGTTGATTGCGTGTCCGCAATTCGGCATCACCGCGAACGCAGCCGAAGGAACAGTACGCTTCAAGAGCACGCCGGGAGCGAGGCATGGCCAGTCTTCGTCACCGGCGAGGACGAGTGTCGGCATCGTAAGGCTTTTCAATTGATCAGTGAGATCATACAGCGAGGGACGATCCCGTTGAACGCCCAGTTGCGTGTTGGCCGATCCGACGGCGGAATGTTCGGCCAGCCGTCGCTTGAACCTGACGAAGCTGCGCGGGTCTTTGTTCTTGAGTTGTACCCTTGTCGGTCCGTAGGCGTATTTCTCGGCGAAGGCGGCCATGCCGTGCGCCTGAATGCAGGACACGAACGCTTCGGCCTCGCTGCGGAACCGCTCGCGCTCGCTCGGCTCCGCTCCATAACCGCAGCCCGCGACGCAGAGCGACAAGGGCGCGTTTGGTATGTCGGAAACCGAAATGCAGCGTAGCCGAACCCACCCATCGAAAGGCCGACGACATGAGTCTTGTGAATCGCTAGGTGGTCGAGCACAGCGGCGATGTCGTCCGCCGCGCGGTCCTGCGAGTAAGGACGCAGTTGATTCCGGTACGTCGGACGGCGGATATCCCCGCGCATTAAAGGCGATGCAGCGGTAATGTTGCTCGAAATGCCTGAACTGCAGCTCCCAGCTTCGATAGTCGTCTGCGAACTCGTGTACGAAGATGATGGGCGTCCCTCTGCCGGTCTCCTCGAAATAGAGTCGAACGGCGTCATTGGTCGTCGCGATCGGCATTGGTTCATCGATTCCTTTCGGCCACGTAATTATGATCCACAGTCGAAGTCAATCGAGGGCATACACCAATGGACAGACGGATGCATGCAAGACCAAAAACTCACAAGCGGCGCAACGCATCGTTGACTAAGGCAACTATCCGCGTGCCTCCGGGCAATACACTTCCCATCGCGCTCAGAAAAAAGCTTAGAGCGCGAGGTGAAAGAACGAGGCGTGATAGTAAGAACAGAATTGCCGTCAAACGTTATTCGAGCGTCTTGGCTCGAGCGAGAACCGATTGGCGGGCAGCTCTTCGGCGTCAGCGCCAAGCTTGGGCGTTATAGCATTAGTCTGGACTCTCTCGCGAACGACCGATTTTACCAAAGCCGATCACTGACGTTATGACAGTGCACCAGACTGGTTTCTCATTGGCGCGCCTGAGAATGCGATGAGTTCGCTTTTGACCTGGGCTCAGGGCCCGAGTCCCCCGGACCCATTTCAACGAGTGTTGGTGCTGATTGTGGAAGACTGCTTCAGTGGGCTGGCCAGATGAAGGGATCCAGTTGGACAGACTCGAGCTACGCTGACTCAGGCTCCCGTGTCTTTGCACGTCCGGCATGAGGTCGCCGTACCACTTACCTTGCCACTTGAGAGGCGCGCTTCGCTGAAAATGGTGAAGGACGGCGAAAACTCGTAGTCCCGCCGTCGCCCGTCGAATAAGGACTTCCATTGATTTTGCTGCATTCTAGCGCCAATGCAACACGGTCAGTTTAATTTGCAAGCATGAGGTCAGCCCGTGGAGTCAGACCTACAACAATATCCCTGTGCTCCTTCGCATGAGACTTCTACAATTTGGCGTCTTAACGATCTGGACGCCATTCTTTGCGGCTGCGCGGCTCCAATTAGGTCACATATAGGTTACACGGCCCCAAAACAGGCAGGGTGACGACAAAGTAAAAAGCCCCGCGACCTTCAGGGACGGGGCTTTGCGAAGACGACGCTGATGGGGCTCGAACCCACGACCTCCTGCGTGACAGGCAGGCGCTCTAACCAACTGAGCTACAGCGCCACGTCGAATTCCATGGAGCGCTCAGCGTATTGGATTACCCCTATTATTTCGCCTGCCGTACGACCGCCGCGCTGCGGCAGGCAACGTTCCCGAAATTGCCTTCCAGTGGAATTCCAAAGGGCATGCGACCTTGTGCCGGCGAGGCATTGTGCCGATACATAGGATGTAACGCATACCCGTATTGGCAACACCAAGAACAGGAACATTTTGTATGGACAGGCCACCCGCGCCGCGCGCCGGTCTAACGGACAAGGGTTTTTCGCTGATCGAGTTGATGATCGTCGTCGCCATCATGGCCGTGCTCGCAGCCATCATCATACCAAATTTCCTGCTCGCACGGTCACAGTCGCAGACGTCGGCCTGCGAAGCGAACGAACGCGAGATCGCCACGGCGTTGGAAGTGTACGCCGTCGACCACAACAATAGCTATCCCAATGCCGGCACTGTGAACTCGGCGATGTTCGGCGGCGCCGCAAACGTCTATCTCAACGCAGCACCGAAAGACCCGGCCGGCGGGGCGGATTACACCTTCTTAAAGGGCAGCGCGGCTCCGTGCGGCGCGAGCGCCCTGTACCGAATCATCGATGGGGGCATGCACGACACTTCAACGACTGGCAAGATTTCTGGCGGACCGGGAACGGGCAAGATCGTTTGGTGCTCGGAAGCAGGGTTGCGGGCTCAGTAGGGCGCCGAAGGCCCCCGACTTCCCTATCGGCTGGAGATACGCCGCATTAGGTCAGCCATTTGTCGATCGCTCAGCTCTCCCGTACGCCACGCGACAACCTTACCGTCCGGCCCGATGAACACGTGCAACGGCAGACCGATCAAGCCGTATGCCGAGCCCATGTCTCCGTTCCCATCCAGTACGACCCTATACGGCAAGTGATACTGGGCTGCGAATCGTTGTGCCGGCTCCGCGTGCTCGAGTTCATCGACTCCCAAGACGACCACGCGGCGCTTCATAAAATCCCGCGACAGCTTCGCAATCGAGGGCGCCTCGGCCTTACACGGCCCGCACCAGGATGCGAAAAAATTCAGATAGACCCCGCGGCCCTTGAGATCGCTTGATGAAAGCGAGCCGTGTCCGTTCGCGACGAGTTGCGCCGTGAAGGAAGGCGCCGGCGAGCCGACGCGCGGTGGTGCAGCGGCTTGGACGACGGCCGTCGTGGCCATCGCCACAAGACTAACGGCCGCGCACCAACTAGCGATCCTGCGTACCGTCATGTCTGCGGGTTCTTCTTCAACCAATCCATGGTCTTGTTCACGTTGCCGAGCGGGCTCCAGTCGAAGGCGTTGAATAGAACCTTGCCGTCTTTGCCGATCACGAAAGTCACGCGCTTCGCATACGTCTTCCCCAGCTCTTTCATGTCGACGCCGAAGGCACGGGCAATCGTTCCATCGGGATCCGAAACGAATCGCTGAGGTGCATCCTCATCCTTTTGAAACTTGGTCAGCTTCTCGATAGGATCGGTGGATACTCCGACCACCCGAACGCCCAGCTTCCCGAAGTCCGCCAACCTGGCGGCGTAGGCTTTCGCCTCGATCGTTCAGCCGGGTGTGAACGCCTCTGGGAAAAAGTACAGGACGACCGGCTGCTTTGCCGTCGCCGTTGCCAAGTCGAAGTCTGAAATTTTGCCGTCGGCGACCGACCGTGCTTTTGCATTGGGCGCGGCATGCCCAACGGCGGGCATGTCGGCTGCGGACGCCGCCGAGCCTAGGGCGGCCATTATCATGCAAGTAATCAGTAAGCTTCTCATGGGACTGAGTTTACCGGTTCAAGCGCACCACCCTTGTAGAGGACACTTTGCGGGACAGCCGTAAACTCGCCCACAGCGACCGTTGTTCGCCCTTCGTCAGAAAGGAAACGCAGTCAAAAAATGGCACATAACTATATCGTCGTCGCCGATGCGACTTCAGCACCCAACCCGGATACCGGCACGACGACAAATCAAGCGCCGGCCCAAACCGGCCCCGCAGGTGCCAGCACTTCGACGAGCACGACCACGACGACGAATACTTCCTCGATCAGCACCACGGAGTGGATCGTCATCGGCCTTGCGGCGATTCTCATCATCGCGCTGATCGTCGCCCTTGCCGGCCGCGATCGAGACTCCACAACCATCGTTCGCTGATCCGAACCGTTCTATTCAAACGACCGCTCGAGTTATTCAGGCGGCTGTTTGCTCACGCCCAAGACACTAAGCGCTGTCAGCGCTCCTTCGATTCGCCGCTGGCCGGCCGGTTCGAGGACCATTTTCGCGCTCGCGGGTTTTTCGCCACGTCTTCCAGCGTGCGGCCAGATTTTACCGACTCCGCATGGTCTTCGGCGCGCCAGCTGAGATCGACCCCGGAATCCTTGTCCTTGATCAACAGCCAAGCGTTCTCTGTCTGATTGCGGCCCCGCATCTTGACAAGCGTGAACATGCCAGTCAGCTTTTTACCGGTCAGGATGAACTTGATTTTCCCGGCTGCGATCTCGACGGCCGCGTCGACGCCTTCAGCTAAGCGATACGTCCCCTTGTCCCAGACGATGACCTCTCCGGCCCCGTAGTTGTCCTCCGGAATGATCCCTTCGAAGTCCCGATAATCGAGCGGATGGTCCTCGACTTGCATGGCTAGCCGTTTGTCGGCCGGATCGAGCGATGGTCCTTTGGGGACCGCCCACGACTTCAAGACGCCATCCGCCTCCAGCCGAAAATCGTAGTGAAGCCGGGTCGCTCGGTGTTTTTGAACGACGAAGCGCACCGCGCGCCCGGTTCCCTTGCGCACGTTGGCGCGCGGTTCCGGCGTCCGCGCAAAGTCCCGCTTGGCCTCGTACTGGGATAGCGGCGCGGGTTTCTTGGAAGTTTTGCTCGTAGCCATGGCAGGGCATTCGCCGCGCAAAGTCGGCCAACTGCCGACTTACTCGTCTGCTGTTAGGGAAAGCTTTCCAGCTTTTGCCGAGCTTCGCTGAAGAACGATGCAGCGAACGTGAGCTCATCCGACGGATACAGAGCTCGCGACGCGAATTCCACCAGAAATAACTCATCCGGCGCGCGTATCGCCCAAGCCCCATATTTCCACGCACAGCCGCACGGCTGCTGCGGGTCGGTCTCGCACTTGGGGTCGAGTAGATGTCTGCGGTACCTGATGTAGTGGGTATTGTCAAAAGCGCACGCGAGTTCGAACGTCGTCGAACAGATTCGTCCGTTCTCCGTCGTCATGCGTCTATATGTGAGCAGCCAGGTATCGGTCCGGTTGCAGACGTCGAATCTCAGCGGCGATAACCCGAGTGACGTGCGCGGCCACTCGATGCTGATAAGATCTTCTTCCACCGACGCACCCTCCGTCATGCGAGCGCGCACCACGAGTCGGCAGCATATATGCCGGCGCTTCACTCGCCTGGTCCTTCAGGTTATCGGCAGAATTTCGGTCCTTTTTACGAGCGGTTTAGGCGCGCAGAGCCTATCTCGGCAGCGGTCCGCTGCCCATTTCCCGCGACTCTTGTCCCCTGCATTCTTCGTGACCGCAGTTACACGTCGCGTCGGGCAGGTCTTCGGCTTGAGCCTTGCAGGTATCGACGCAATATTGCGGACTTCCGGGCACATTTGCGATCATACAGCGGCATAAGGAGTGCGGGCACTTTACTGTGTGCGCCATCGATAAAGGTCCCTCCCGGACAAGCTCGGCGGCCGCGCTTTGATGGGCGGCGGCCGCTTAAGATACACTCTCGACGGTGTGACTGTGCCGCTACATCCGCGGGTAGGGTTCGTTCATCGCAGCTCCGGTCGCACTGGGGGTTTGGCTCGACGTGCCGTCGATGTCGTCTTGGGCCGCAGCGTCCGAGCGGGCAGCTTGCCCACCAAAGCCGCCCGACGGCGCTGAGGTGGACGCCGGCGCCTCGGACCCCATGGTCACGTCTTGCTGCTTGGTCGTCTGGCCTTTAGCCGCGGCGCTATCCCCATGGAAAAGGTACGCGGATGATGTCGGATCGAGCGCCCCGGGAGGTGCTTCCTGCACCATTCGGGCGAAGTGAAGTAAGTCGGTCTGCAAGGCGTTCTCAAACGCTTTGCCGGCTCCGAGTGCTTCGCCGATATTACCGAGGAAACCGGCGGGCGGATTGTAGTTCACGATAACCGTGACCTGAGTCTGCTTCTCGCCGCGGGGTGAAAACATGACGCGGCCTGAATTTTCGAGGCCGTCGGTTGACCGCCAACCCAGCTGGAAGTCTTGCTGCCAGTTGTCGTTGACCGCGTCCCATTCGTGACGACCGACGATATCGGCGACCCAGTGGCTTCGCTCGTCGTCGTAATACGTCACTTCCTTTATGTGAGACATGAACTTCGGGTAATCGTTGAAGTGGGTGAACAGCTCGTACACTTGGTGTACCGGAGCGTGAACGACCACAGAGGCTTGATGCTCTGGCATCGCTTTAAGCGTCCTTTCTGATTTGACTGTTGACTGTTTTCCGTGCCATGACTTCATTACCCCGCGCGGTCCTTGACTAACCAGCACGCTTGCTTAAAGGGCCAATCCGGCAAAGGACGGGCCGCGGCCAGCGCTAAGCTAGCGCTCATGAACGACGCGGGCTACCTACGCTATCCGGCGGTCTCCGGCGACACCGTCATCTTCGTTTGCGAAGATGATCTGTGGGCTGTAGGAGCCGGCGGCGGCGTCGCTCGCCGGCTGACCGCCGGCGCCGGCGAGTGTTCGATGCCCCGTCTTTCGCCAGACGGCAACTGGCTCGGCTACGTCGCGGGAGACGAAGCTCACCCGGAAGTCTATGTCATGCCTGCCGCCGGAGGCACGGCCAGGCGGCTCACTTTCCTTGGAAGCCAGTCCTGCACGGTTTGCTGCTGGATGCCGGCTGGCGACGCGATCGCGTTTACCTCGGACGCCCGCTCTCCGTTCTTGCGCCACACGGAGGCGTATGCCGTTGACCGGTCGAGCGGGGCGGTGAAGTCGCTCGCGGTCGGCGAAGCCGTCTCCATCCATGTCGGCGCGGATGGGGCTATGGCGCTGGGGCGCAACAACAACGATCCGGCGCGCTGGAAGCGTTATCGTGGAGGAACCGCAGGCGAGCTGTGGGCCGACCCGTCAGGTTCAGGGGAGTTCCACCGGCTTTCCGGCGTGACCGGGAATCCGGCTTGGCCGATGTGGGTGGGCGCGCGCATCTTCTTTTTGTCCGACCATGAGGGTTCGGGCAACATCTATTCTTGCCGGCCTGACGCATCCGACATCCAGCGGCACACGGACCACGCCGAGTACTACGTGCGTTTCCCGTCGACCGACGGCCGACGCATCGTTTACACCGCCGGAGGCAGCCTTTACGTGCTGGACACACAGTCCGGCCGCGACTTGCGGCTCGAGGTTGAGACGCCCTCCGGCTCGGCGCAACGCACCCGCCGTTTCGTCGAAGCGGCCGACAATCTAGAGCACTTCGCGCCTCATCCGGAAGGCCATTCGCTCGCTTTGATCGCGCGTGGGCAGCCCTTTACGCTTCCCAACTGGGAAGAGGCGATGACGCACTTCGGTAAAGGTAGCGCGGTACGGTACCGCCTCGCCGAATGGTTACCCGATGGGAAGCGCTTTGCCGCGGTCGACGACCAAACAGGGGCGGAACGCGTTTCCTTGCACTGGGTCGATCAGCTTCAGGCGCCGCAGATTGTCAGCGAGACCGATCTGGGCCGCATCATCGAATTGCGCGCGGCGCCGGTTGGCGAATTGCTCGCGCTTGCCAACCATCGGCACGAACTCTTGCTGCTCGATCCGAGCACCAAGACGGCACGGGTGGTCGATCGCAGCCCGGGGGGCCGGCTTGGCGATCTGGCGTGGTCGGGCGATGGCCGCTGGCTGGCGTACAGCTTTCCGCTCATGCCGGATACCTCCATCATCCGCATCGTGGAGGCGCAGACCGGCGATGTGCACGACGTCACGTCGGCGCTGCGAGTCGACAGCTCGCCGTACTTCGATCCTGCCGGGGACTACTTGTATTTCTTATCGACGCGCGACTTCAATCCGGTTTACGACGCTTTGCAATTCGATCTAAGTTTCCCAAATGCCATGCGTCCGTTCTTGGCCACTCTGCGCAAAGACGTGCCGTCGCCGTTTGTTCCAAAGCCCAGGCCGTTCGGCAACGAAAAGGAGAAAGAGGCGGCGATCGAGCCAAGCCATGGTGCCGAGCGAGTCGAAATAGACTTCGACGGCATCACCGACCGCATCGTCGGTTTTCCCGTAGAAGAGGGGCGCTACGATCAAATCGTCGCGGCCAAAGGGCGCGCGCTCTTCACGAAACATCCTGTACGAGGCAGTTTGCAAATTCCTATGAACCCGGATGACGACTTCCCGGCGAGCAGTCTCTTCGCGTACGATTTCTCCGAGCAACGCCAAGCCGTGCTGGCAAAAGATGTCGGCGAGATCCGGATCGCCGGGGACCACCGCACCATCGTGTACCAGTCGGGAAAAAAGCTGCGCGCCATCGACGCGTTGCAGGATCTGCCCGAAGAAGCCGAGCCTCGGGAAGCGCTCCCGGAAGCTGGTCGCCGCAGCGGCTGGATCGACTTGGGCCGCATCAGCGTTGAGGTCACTCCGGCTGAGGAGTGGGGCCAGATGTATCGCGAAGCCTGGCAGCTTCAGCGCGAGAACTTCTGGGATGAACGGATGTCCCGAGTCGATTGGGATCTTGTGTTCGACCGCTATGCGCGTCTTTTGCCCTTGCTCCGAACACGCGGCGACCTGTCCGACCTGATTTGGGAGATGCAGGGCGAACTGGGGACATCGCACGCGTACGAGCTGGGCGGCGACTATCGTAAGGCACCGCAATACCAGGTCGGGTTCCTGGGCGCCGATCTGGAGTATGACGACCCGAGCGGTGGTTTTCTCATCACGCGCATCCTGCGCGGCGACTCATGGGATCGCGACGCGGATTCTCCTCTCAACGAGCCCGGCCTTGGTCTTTGCGAAGGAGACGTGATTTTGGCCGTTGGCGGCCGCGCCGTCGATCGGGAGCACGCGCCGCAACAGCTGCTTGTGAATGCGGCCGGAAAAGAAATCGTCTTGACCGTGCGAGCCGGTCGAGAAGCCGCTGCTGAGACCCAAGCGCGACGCGTCGTGGTCAAGTCACTGCGCGACGAACGCGCTTTACGTTATCGCGCTTGGGTGAACGACAACCGCGCCCTCGTGCATAACCGGACGCAAGGCAAGGTCGGATACGTTCACATTCCCGACATGGGGCCATGGGGATTCGCCGAATTCCATCGGGGCTATCTCTCTGAGTTCAATCGCCAAGGACTGATCGTCGATGTTCGGTTTAACCGAGGTGGCCACGTCTCCGCGCTCTTGCTTGAGAAGCTCACCCGCAAGCGGGTCGGCTACGACATCTCGCGTTGGGGCCCCCCAATACCTTACCCGCTCGAATCGGTTGCCGGCCCGATGGTCGGACTCACGAACCAATTCGCAGGGTCAGATGGCGACATCTTCAGCCATTGTTTCAAGCTGTATGGCCTCGGACCGCTGGTCGGTAAGCGTACGTGGGGCGGGGTCGTGGGCATCTGGCCGCGCCACCTGCTAGTCGACGGGACGGTCACCACGCAGCCCGAGTTTTCGTTTTGGTTCACCGACGTCGGATGGAGGGTGGAGAATTACGGCACCGACCCCGATGTCGACGTCGACATCTTGCCGCAGGATTATCGCGCCGGCCGAGATCCGCAGCTGGACAAGGCGCTAGAACTTGTCATGGGCGCGTTGCAGAGCCAGCCGGTCCGCATGCCCGACTTCGGCGCTCGGCCCGATCTGTCGTTACCCAATCACAGCCCGCATGCCGCGCAAAAGGCTCAGATGGCCGCTAGGCCGTGACGTAACAACACTCCAAACGATTGCCGTCGGGATCTTCCCAGAAAACAGCGTAGTAGCCGTACACGTGCTCGGGGCCTTCGATCTTCTGCGCGCTGATAGAATGCAAGACGGCGGCTACACGGTCCACTTCTTCTTCAGACGCCGCCGCCAGAGCGATACGGGTGGCGCCGCTGTTTGCGTGCGCTTCTTGCGTGAACCCGAACCACTCCGGAACGCGCGGCTGCCCTGCGCCGGTGTCGCGCGATCTGAATCGATATTCGGTAAAGTCCTCACCGTGCTGCGCCGTCGCTCCGAGTTCTTTGAAGATGGCGTCGTAGAACGCCACCGCCCGCGCGCGGTTCCTTACTCTCAAGTCAACGTGGGACAGCAGTTTGCGATCCGGCACTATATTCTCACTCCCCATCCCCCGAACGCGGAACCGTCGGCCCCAGCCGGCAACCGAACCAGCGTCGAGCGCTCGCCGGAAATGACGGCCTCATGATCCGTTGCAGTTAGATTGAAAACTAATTTCGCCATTGAGAATCCCCTCGCGGTTGACATGTATCTGTGGATCTATTGTATAGCGTGCGAAGTAACCTGTCAAGTATTTTGACAGTTATTTATAGCCCTTAAGGGACTTGATAAGTAACTCGCCGGGGTGGTATGGTGGTGATGAAGTTATGATGATCGAAGATAGGATCGGCAGCAAGCCGGCGCCCCAACCCCTTCGGACGGTTCAGGCCTTCGTCAACACGTCGGACGTGGAGACCGGGCGGGAGGACCTCGCTACGCCGCGAGACTTGAGGCAATGGTTGAGCGAGCGAGAGCTGCTTAAAGGGGATGAGACCTTCCGCGACGCCGATTTGCGTCAAGCCAAAGAACTTCGCGCAGCCTTGAGGCAGATGCTGCTTGCAAATAACAGTGGCGCGAGCGATCCTGGAGCCATCGGCGTCATGAACCGTTTCGCGCGCACGGCACAGATGGTTTTGACCTTCAAAGAAACGGGAGAGGCCGAGGTTCGACCGGCAGCCGAGGGCCCCGACGGAGCCCTGGGCCGCATCCTTGCTCGCGTCTGCGCTTCCATGGCTGACGGTACGTGGCAGCGCCTAAAGGCCTGTAAGCAGCGCGAATGCCTGTGGGCTTTTTACGACCGTTCCAAAAACCATTCGGGCGCGTGGTGCGCTATGTCGGTGTGCGGCAACCGAACCAAAGCACGTGGTTACCGCAATCGGTCGCGCGGTTCTTAACGGACTAGGCGGCGTGGGGCAGTACGAGCCTTGCCGATGGACTCGCATGGCAAGAAAACGACAAGGGCACCGGACAACTGTCCGGCGCCCTCAGTGATATGCGACCCTGAAGGGCCCCCGCGCCCCTCTAGATTCCTGAGCCGCTCGTGCTGACGGTCGGGCTGCTGCTGTTGCCGACGTCACCCGCTCGGTCTTTGATGCTGGACGCTAGTTCCTTACCTTGGCGTTGACCCGACTGCACGGCGGCTTGGGTGGCTTCTTGGGCTACTTGCTTGCCGCGGTCCATCGCTTCACGCCCGGTCTCTTTTGCTTTTTGCCTTACATCATCGGCGATGTCGCCGATCTTCTCGTTTTCGATGTCGGTCGCCGGTAGCATCAAACCGACAAGGAATCCCAGCGCCAGAGCGCCCACGGCCAAACCGAGCGGATTCTCGGTCGCCATGCCGGCGGCACGACCCCCAGAGCGCCTGACTCCCTCAGTATGGGGTAGGGCGTTGCCCACTTTGGAACCTACTCCCGTCACTTTGCTCTTGATCGCATCGACTTTGTCGCTTATCGAGTCCTTCATCCGAGATGGGATATCCGCCTTATAGCCCAGCGCTTCGACGGTGTCGCCCATCCGCGCGCGTGTGTCTTCTATGTTCTGCCTGATTTGACTTGGGTCTTTACCCATTGCACGTCCTCCTTCACACTCTCTGCCGCTTGTTGCGGCACAGGCGGCCCAGCTTCTTGGAATTTCTTTTTCCCGCTCATCGCGAGTATCGCCGTCGCGATTCCGTACACGACGGCCACGATCAACGCCGCTAACCAGGCGGCCATCACGCCGCTCAACGCGATGATGAAGCACGCGGTCAGCGACAGGAATGCCCCCAAGCCGATAAGTCCGGCGCCGCCGAACATGCCCGCACCAGCGCCCGCCTTGCGGCCCTTTTCCGCCATCTCGGCCTTGGCGAGATCCACTTCCTGACGGACGAGCAACGTCGTCTCTTGCGAGAGGCGGCGCAACAGCTCGCCGATGGAGCTCTCATGGAGATCACTCGCGTGGTTTACGTCGGCCATAGTCGTTTGACTCCTACTCGCTATAGCGTTCGGTATCGTCTTCGTATGAGGCCCCTGCCCCGTACCGGGTTGAGCCGATGTAACCCGAGTCGCCAGCTCCGTAGTCCTCGTACTCGTGTCCGTACCGCACTCCGCCATAACTACGGCCCGAAGAGCTTTGATATCGCTGAGTGCTGGATGCCTTCATGAAACGAGACGCAGCGAGGCCCAACACAAGTCCCGCTCCTGCAACCGCCCACGGTTGTTTGCGGGCCAAACTCTCGAGATCACGAAGGATGCGGTTGCCGTCCGCGTCCTTCAAATAATC
Organism: Vulcanimicrobiota bacterium; assembly: GCA_014304875.1. GTDB lineage: Bacteria > Vulcanimicrobiota > Vulcanimicrobiia > Eremiobacterales > Eremiobacteraceae > Mawsoniella > Mawsoniella australis. The sequence continues at coordinate 589 of JACRUD010000030.1, read as the reverse complement.
GCCCAGGCGATTCGTCCGGTCGGCCAATCCCTCGATCAAACCCGCTGCACTATCCCGCCCCTTGTCACGTAGTTGATCGCTGACGCTACGGATGTCTTCTGCCGTCGAACTCAGTTGGTTGCCGAAGGCGGTGGACCGCTGGTCCAGTTGGGTGCGAAGGTAGCCTTTTGCCTGTCCTGCGACCTGTTGAGCTTTATCTTGAACTTGCCCCATCGCCGCCTGCGCGGTCTGGCCGACGCCCTGGCCTTGGTTCATGCCGTCACCCGTACTTGCCATTTAGCTCCTCCTTAGTGTCAAGAGACGCGTTCACTTGTACCCGGCCGGCCGATCATGAAACTTGCGGCTTTATCCGCCTGTAAAGGCCGCTGGAGGCATCCCGAGCCGCCGATCGCGCTTAGAACAACCGGCCGCGGGTATATAGGGCCACGTGTCCGTCCGGAACACACAAAACTGGACCCAACCTGATGGAGCCGAATATGCATCTTTTCGAAGAACGCCCGAGCAAGGAATCGCCGTTCGAAGACGGTGACGCTGCCGACGTCGAAGCCACAGTCGAAGACGACGAGGACCTAATCGGAGATGAATAAGA
>JACRUD010000121.1 GCA_014304875.1 Vulcanimicrobiota bacterium | reverse complement strand
GGCCAAGTCAGCGTCATCAACGACTTGTTGGGGCTTTCCCCCGGCTATCTGCCGCGCCACGCGAGACGCTACGCTGCTTTTTACGACGACGGCCTCAAAGCCGTTCGACAATACGTCTCGGACGTGCGCAGCGCGGCGTATCCCGGACGCGAACATAGCATAAAAACTCAACCGAAGACGACCCCGCTGGTCGAAGGGCGTTAGCCTCTTTTTCTCACCCTCTTCCACTTCAATGCATCCGATACGCACTATCGCGCACATGCGAGCGACGCGAGCGGCGATGAATGCTGGCGCGATCGGATTCGTGCCGACGATGGGCGCCTTGCACGCAGGCCACGCCGCCCTGATCCGGCGGGCGCGCGTCGACTGTGCACACGTGGTGGTTTCCATATTCGTCAATCCGCTGCAGTTCGGCCCGGGCGAAGACTTCGAGCGATACCCGCGCACTATGGAAGCCGACGTGGCGCTGCTCGAAAAACTCGGCGTCGATGCGATCTTCTCTCCGCAAACGCTTGAGATGTATCCGCAGCCCCCGCAGGTGAGAGTCGATGCCGGAGATCCCGGGCGCTGGCTGGAGGGCGAGCGGCGACCGGAACACTTCGCCGGCGTCGCGGCTGTGGTCCTCAAGCTGCTCCACATAGTACAACCGCAGCGCGCGTACTTCGGGCGCAAAGACGCGCAGCAGCTCGCCGTCATCACGCGCATCGTCGCCGACTTGAACGAACCGGTGGAGATCGTCGCGGTTCCGACGGTACGGGACTTTGACGGACTCGCGCTGTCATCTCGAAACGCGTCCCTCACTTCTGGGCAGCGGCGCGATGCCGTTCGGCTGCCGCGAGCGTTGAACGCTTTAGCGCAAGCGCTGGCAGGCAAAAAACTCGATATCCCGTCCGCGATAAGCGCCTCGGCGCGGGAAGTCGCCCCTTTGAGACTAGACTACCTTGCCGTCGTCGATCCGAGCGACTTCCGCCCGCTCGACCACGTCGCCCAAGGCGCGTCGCTGCTCGCCGTGGGCGCCGCCTACGCGGGGACGGTCAGGCTCATCGATAACGTGGACATCCTCATTCCCTAAGCGGCAGATGCCTAACGGCGCTGCGGGGCCCAGGCTGCCCGGATTATTGCCTTTTTCGGCGGAAAGGTGCTATGATGGCCCTGGTTTTGGTCTGTCGTGAGGCGGGTTGTGCCAGGGGAGCAATGCGGAAAGTCGGTTCTGCTGTTCGTGGTCCTTCAGATGACGAAACCGAATATTCGGCACAAGTGCGTCGTTACGTTGTAACGGAGCGCGAAGGGAGTTTTTCAAGAGAGTGTATACCGATCAACTAATCACATGCGTCGACTGCGGTAACCAATTTACGTTTACGACGGGCGAGCAGGAGTTCTACGCGCAGAAAGGATTTCAAAACAAACCCAGTCGATGCCCGGACTGCCGGCAGGCCCGCAAGGCCACTCGAGCGAGCGGCGGCGGCGCAGGGGCAGGCGGAGGCTACGATCGCCCGCGTTACGGCGGCGGGGGCGGGGGCGGGGGCGGGCAGCGTGAGATGTTCCGCACGACATGCAGCAGCTGCGGGAAGACGGCGGAAGTCCCGTTTCAGCCGCGCGGCGATAAACCGGTCTATTGCCGGGATTGTTTCCAGAGCCAACGCTCGTATTAGAAACGATTCCCTACTCCCGCGGCGTCGCCGCGACGGGTCCGGCTCTTACGGATGGCGCGAAACCTCTTCGCGCCATCGGCATTCAAAGCGCGCGACCTTTGCGATACGATTCGCGCGCTCGCCGATCGATTGATGGAGCCCTCCTCTAATCTAGAGCAAAGCTTCAGCGGCCGCACCATCCTGGTCGGCGTCTGCGGAGGCATCGCGGCGTACAAGTGCGCCGAGGTCGTCAGCGCGTTGAGACAAGCCGGCGCCGACGTCCACGTCATCCTGACTGAGGCCGCGCAGAAGTTCGTCAGCCAGCTCACCTTTTTTGCATTGTCCGGAAACGCCGTCCACGCCGACCTTTTCGCCGAAGGCAGCGCCTGGGACGTCGCTCACATCAGCCTCGTGCGCAAAAGCGACGCGTTCTTGGTGCTCAACGCAACTGCGAACACGCTGGCAAAACTCGCGCATGGCCTCGCCGACAACTTGTTGACGACGTGCGTGCTTGCGACGCGGCGCCCGGTCCTGGTCGCGGCGGCCATGAATACCGCGATGCTGGAGGCCGAGCCGACCCAAGCCAACATCGCAGCGCTGCAAGAGCGTGGGTTCGAATTCGTCGAACCCGGCGCCGGCTTTCTCGCGTGCGGCGAGGTCGGCGACGGGCGCCTTGCGGATCCGCAGACGATCCTGTCAGCGACGGCCGGACTCTTGCGCCGATCGCAATCGTTGCGAGGCCGGCGGGTTGTGGTCACCGCCGGACCGACCCGCGAATTTGCCGATCCCGCCCGCTTTTTGTCGAACCCGTCGAGCGGTCGGATGGGCTTTGCCTTGGCGATCGAGGCGCGGCGACGCGGTGCCGATGTGACGTTGATCAGCGGACCGACGCAATTGCCGGCTCCGGCCGACCTGCGATTCGTCCCGGTCACGACGGCGAGCGAGATGCATGCGGCCGTGCTCGAGCACTTGGACGGTGCAAGCCTATTCATCGGAGCCGCCGCGGTCGCCGACTTCCGGCCGGCCGACGTGTCGCTCGACAAGGTGAAAAAAGAAGGCGCCGCGACCACCATGGCGCTGAGCGCGAATCCGGACATCATCGCGGACGTCGCGGCCCGCCGGCTGCCGGGCTGCTTCGTGCTCGGCTTCGCCGCGGAGACCGACGACCTGGAAGCCAACGCGCGCAAGAAAATGGAGAAAAAGAATTTGGACTGCATCGTCGCAAACGATATCGGCGCTGATCTTTCCAGTTTTGGCGGCTCGCACACGCAAGCGACGCTGCTGTGGCCCGGCGGCCGTCGCGAACCGCTTCCTCGCGCGCCGAAAAAGGTCGTCGCCGGAATGCTGCTCGATCGAATAACCGACGCGCTGCCCGGCATGTGACGTGCTTCTTGCGATCGAGATCGGCAACACGAACCTGAAGTTCGGCCTCTACGAAGTGGCCGGCGTGGCTGCCGGCACGCTGGTGCACACCTGGCGTTCCATGACCAAGCGCGAGCAGACGGGTGACGAACTAGCCGCTCTAGTCGATTCTATGCTGCGCTTGAACGGAGTTTCGCGCTCGGCTGTGGACCGCGTGGTCGTGGCGAACGTCGTCCCTCCGTTGTACAGAGCCATCACCGGCATGGCCCGCCGGTACATCGGATGCCGCCCGGAGTTTCTCTCAGCGGCCCGCCAATCTCTGATGCCGGTGCGGACCACGCATCCCGCCGAACTCGGGGCCGATCTGATCGCCGGAGCGATCGGCGGCGTCGCGAAATACGGGTCGCCGCTCATCGTCGTGGGGTTCGGCACCGCGACGACTTTCGCGGCAATCGGTTCCGAGGGCGAGTACCTCGGGACCGCGATCGCGCCGGGGATAGCCATATCGGTTGACGCGCTGGTCCGCCACGCCGCTAAATTGATGAGCGTGCCGCTCGTCCGGCCGCCCCGTTCGATCGGGGCCGACACGTCCGGCGCGCTACAGTCGGGCATACTACTGGGAGCCGTCGGCCAAACCGAATATCTGGTCGCAAAGATGGCGGCCGAGATGGGCGGGCGCCCGACGGTGGTGGCCACCGGCGGTCTCGCTGAGCTGGTCGCTCCGCACACCCGCAGCATCGATGCAGTCGACGAGCGCTTGGTGCTCGACGGGCTCTATCGGTGGGCGACATCAGAATCGCAGACCGCAACCGCCGATCCGGCGTAAGCTCGCACGCATGGGAGGTAGACCATGGACCGACAGCCGCTGACGGTCGCGGCGTTTTGCGGGCAGCCTGCGCAACGGTTCGTCTAACAGGTTGCTGCTCGCCGCCGCCGTCGCGCCGCCCGACATCTGCTTCGATGTGATCGACATCGAAGCGATCCCGCTGTACAACCAGGACATCGATACCGACGACCCTCCCCAGTCCGTGCGCCGGCTGCGCGACGGCATCCGCCGCGCGGATGCGTTACTCATCGCCACGCCGGAATACAACTTCTCGATGTCGGGCGTCACGAAAAACGTCATCGACTGGGCCTCGCGTCCACCCGACGATTCTTGTCTGGAGGGCGAACCGCTCGCCATCATGGGCGCGTCGCAGGGCGGCTTCGGAACCGTGAGAGCGCAGCTGCATCTTCGCGACAGCGCCATCTTCAACAGCATGTTGACCCTGAATGACCCGCTGGTCCACGTCTCGGCGGCTCAACACAAATTTGATCAAGACGGCCGTTTGACGGACGAGAAGGCGAGAGGCAGGTCGCGGCGCTGCTAAGCGCCCTGGACGCGCCGGGTGCAGAAGTCGTGAATCCGAATGGTTTCAAGGCCCGCGCGGCGGATTCCGTCCTCGAGATGAGTTCGCGCTCTCGGGCCGCCCACCACGCGGCTGCCTGAGGCCAAGACAGTTGGAGACGTTGTTCAAAGGTCTGACCGTCGACCTCGCGATCTTCATCGAAGCGGCGGCGGCAGCCATCATCGGATTGGCCGCCCTTCAGGCGACCGTCAGGGCGATTTCCGTCTTCGCGCGCCCCCGAGAGTCGGAGCAGTCGAAAGAAGACGTTCGGCTTCGGCTCGGACGATGGCTGGCGCTGGCGCTGGAATTCGAACTCGCCGCCGACATCTTGCGGACCGCCGTGGCGCCGACTTGGAATGAGATCGGGCAGTTGGCCGCTATCATCGTGCTGCGCACCGCTCTTAACTACTTCTTACAGCGGGAGATCGATAAAGCAAGGGATCGCGGCTTCGGTGCGGCTCCGGCATGAACCAGGCCTTCCCCTTTCCCATCATGGCCATCGAGTCGGTCGGCGCCGTGCTGATCTTCGGCTACGTGGCGGCGGCTTGCCGGATCTTACTGATGCGTCGTGCGGACATCGGAGCCGCGCGCTTGCTCGTGGCGGAAGGGGCGCTCTTGGGGCTTAGCTTCAAAGTCGGCGCGACTTTGCTTCGCACGATCCAGCTGCATACGTGGACCGAGATCGCGACGTTCGCCGCGGTCTTGGCCATGCGGACGCTCTTGAAGATGCTCTTCGCCGCGGAGCGCCGCAGACCGGCCACCGGCCCGTAGAGGTCGCATGCCCGCGCGGAGCTTCAAGAGCACGGCTTCGGGGCTGATCGCGGGAGCCTGCGATAACGATCCGACGACCGTCGCATCTTTGTCCGTTATAGGGGCAACGACAACCTACGGGCTCTCGAGGCTGGTCGTTTTGGTGATCCCGATGCTCATGATCGTGCAAGTCGTCGGAGCGACGGTCGGGCTCGCGGCACGAGAAGGTCTGGAAGACGTCATCCGTATTCGTTTCGGCCGATATTGGGCGCTGGCCGCCATGGCTGCGATCCTGGCCGTCAACCTCATCACCCTTGCGGCAGACCTAGGCGGCGGCAGCGCCGCGCTGGGCCTCATCACCGGTCTGCCGGAGCATTGGTTCGTTTTTCCTTTCGCTGCGGCGGTCGCCGCGTTGCTGCTCTGAGGCAACTACGAAAGCACGAAGCGGGTGTTGCAATACGTTTTGCTCGTCTTTGTGGCCTACGTGGTCAGTGCTTTTCTCGCTCACCCGCGCTGGGGCGACGTTTTAAAAGCGACGCTCCTTCCGCACTTCACCCTGGTGCCGGTGTACACCGCCGGCGCGCTGGCCTTGCTCGGCACGACGTTGACGAGTTACGCATACGTGTGGGAAGACGATCGAACAGGCCGAAGAGCGGCCCGCTCTTCGGCGGCTTGGCTCCGTGAGACTGGACGCGGGCATCGGCATGGCTTCGGCCGGCGTCATCGTTTGGTTCATCGTTGTCAGCACCGGAGCGACGCTGGGCGTCCATCACAGACACGTCGAAACGGCCCAAGACGCCGCAGCGGCCTTCGCTCCGCTCGTCGGCCGCTTTTCCTCGGACTTGTTCGGCGTGGGACTGCTGGCATCAGCGGTCTTGGCGGTTCCAGTATTGGCCGGCACGAGCGCCTACGTCATGGCGGAGACGTTCGGCTGGCGCCGCAGTTTGGATAAGAAGTTCCGCCAAGCGCCGGCGTTCTATAGCGCGCTGCTGCTGAGCTTGGCCGTCGGTGCAGCGGTGACGTTTCTTCACGTCGGCGCGATCAAGCTGCTTTTTTTGGCCTCCATCGCAGGCGGGCTGGGCACGCCGCTGACGTTGGCCCTCATGATGATCGTGGCTCGCGACAAGAAGATCATGCGCCACCACCAGATCAGGGCGTCCCCGGCCGCGGCCGGGCTGGGCGGTGACCGGCGTGGTCATGTGCGCCTGCGGGATCTTCCTATGGCAGACCGCCTTTCACGCCGGGTAAGCGCCAGATGCGGAACTCGGTCCGACGGCGAAAACCTGTCGCATGCTCGAGGTGAAGCCGCTGCGCATCGGCAATGTCGAAGTGTCTCCTCCGCTGGTCCTAGCGCCCATGGCCGGCGTGACCAATGCGCTTTTTCGCAAGCTGTTCAAACCATTCGGCTTCGGACTGACGGTCAGCGAGTTCGTGTCCGCCGATGCACTCGTGCGCACGAACCGCCACAGCCTCGAGATGATCGAGGTGTACGCCGAGGAACGTCCGACGGCCGTGCAGCTGCACGGCAGCGATCCGACGGTCATGGCCCAAGCCGCGGCGTTCATCGAAGAGTGCGGCGCCGACATCGTCGACATCAACTTCGGCTGTCCGGCCCCGAAGATAACCAAAGGCGGTGATGGCGCCGCGATACTCAAGGATCCCGTCCTGGCGGTGGCGATCTGCGCGGCGGTTCGCAAGGCGGTGAAACGAGCGCCGGTGACGGTGAAGATGCGGCTGGGCTGGGACGCGACGAATTACACGTATCTCGATATTGCCAGGCGTGCCGCCGCGGTCGGCATCGACGCCTTCACCCTGCATGGACGTTACGGTAAACAATTCTACAAAGGCGAAGCCGACTGGTCGCACATCCGCCAACTCAAGGCGGAACTGTCTGTGCCGGTGATCGGCAACGGCGATATCGCCGACCCGCTCGATGCCATGCGCCGGCTGCAGGAAACCGGAGTCGACGCCGTGATGGTCGGGAGGGCAGCACTGGGCAACCCGTGGCTCGTCCGCGACATCGCGGCCGCGCTGCGCGGCCAGCGGCCTCCTCCGGCTCCCACGCCGCGCGAAAGAGCCGATTTCGCACTTCTCCATTACGATGCGATGATCGAGCGGTACGGCGACAGATCCGGCACGTTGCAGATGCGCAAACATCTCGGTTGGTACGTCAAAGGCATTCACGGCGCGTCAACGCTGCGCGAGCGCATGAACGCAGCAATCGATCCTGCGGAAGTACGCGCTTTGATCGCGCAGGCGGCCGCGGCCGATGTGGAACAACCGGACCGACAGACCTAAAGGTCCGTGCCTACATGACGCTATGCACGGCAATGTAGGGCCGCCTCTTAGGAGAGCGGCAGGTCATTGTTGTAACATTGCGCCAATGACGCCGGTATCTGTCAACCGGACCCCAAACACGGGCACAAGGAGCGCCGCAATGGATGGAAGCACGCAGGACGATACCTCGCAAACCGCGCCTCCCCAGGGCGAAGGGCTCCCGGTGATCGCCGGCGTTGCCAAGACGCCGTCCCTTGCGGTCGACGAAAAAGACGTGACTCGAAAACCGACGCCGCCTGCCGGGTCAGACGCCCAGGCAGGCGTTCAAGCGCGCGGCACGCAGGGTGGGGGCGGGCAAACGGGTTTCGGACGACGGCTCCACGAGCTGGAGGAACAATTACCGCATGCCGGCGACGCTTTGGCCAATCTCGCAAAGCAGATCCCCGGGTTTGCGGGCTACAAGGCCGTGGAGGATCGGCGGACCGCCGACAAGCAGTTGCGGGCGGCGATCGGGGAACGCTTGAGCCGCGTGCGAGACCGGCTGAGTGGTGTTGTGGATTCGCTGTCGCGCGGGGGCAACTTGTCGGGCCTGGCCCTCATCGATCAGAGCGGCCGGCGGCTCGAACGGCTCATCGACCGCATGCGCTTTGCCGACTACGGGTATGCCGCAGTGTTCGACCGCGTCCAAGTCGGCGAGCCGGAGCTCGCGCGCCTCTACGATTACGATGACGCCATAATGCAAGAGGTGAGCACGTTCGAGGATGCGGCGACGCAGGTGGAGCGAAGTTCGGGCGATCCCGCCGCGTTGGCCGCGGCGCTCACGCGCCTCGACGGCCTGACGTCCGATTTTGATCGGCGGTTCGATGCCCGCAAGCACCTCTTCGACGGATTGCACACCGGCTGAGCATGCGGACACATCGGCGCTCGCCTCGAGTGAGAAGGGAATCATGGCAGTAGGACTTTCGGTCATCGAATTCTTCGATAACACCGGACAGCAGATCGTTCACCGCTGGCCCGAAGCCGGCTCGGCGGATATAAAGTGGGGCAGTCAGCTCATCGTCCAAGAGAGCCAGGCTGCCGTCTTTTTCCGCGACGGAAGAGCGCTCGACACGTTCGACCCCGGCCGCTACACGCTGTCGACCCAAAACCTGCCGCTCGTGTCGAACCTTCTGGCGATTCCTTTTGGCGGCACGTCGCCGTTCCAATCCGAAGTGTACTTCGTCGGCCTCCAGGTCTTCACGAATCTGCACTGGGGAACCGCAGAACCCATCTTGTTCCGCGACAGCGATTTTTCGATGGTGCGGCTGCGGGCCTTCGGCGTCTTCAGCGTTCGAGTGACCGACGCCCAGCTGTTCGTGAACAAGATTGTCGGAACTCAGAACGTCTACACGACCGACAGCTTGCAGGATTTTTTCCGCAACATCATCGTCGGTCGTCTGAACAACCTGTTGGGCGAGACGCTGAAAAGCATTTTCGACCTGCCCAAGTATTACGATGCGCTCGATGCTGCCGTCAAGGCCCGCGTGAAAGATGATTTCGGTCAGTACGGCATCGAGCTCGTCGATCTGATCATCAACGCCATAACGCCGCCGGAAGAAGTGCAAAAGGCCATCGACGAACGGACCGGGATGGGCGTCATCGGGAACCTGAATCAATACATGCAATACAAGGGCGCGCGGGCGATGGAAGAGGCCGCCCAAAACCCGGGCGGAGCCGCCGGCGCCACCGCGGGCCTGGGCATCGGCGCCGGGCTGGGGTTCATGATGCCCGGCATGTTGAACCAGGCGATGCAGCAGCAGACGTCCGCTCAGCCCACGACGAGCTGCCCGAGCTGCCACGCGGCTATCCCGGCAAACGCGAAGTTCTGTCCGTCCTGCGGGAAGCCGGCGCAACCGGCGGCGCAGATGGCGGAGTGCCCCGCGTGCCATGCTCAAAACCCCGCCGGAGTCCGGTTCTGCAGCGAGTGCGGAGTAAAGATCGCGCCCTAGCGCAGGTTAAGGGGTACGGGTTCGTGCGCGCCGAACGAGCGCGGTCAATGATCGCTCGCTCCGGCGATATCCAGCCGTCGCTTTTCGATGACGTCTACGCCTCCTACAAAGACTTCGTCAATCCGCCTTTAGCGCGTTTCATGAAGCTGGCCGGGGCGCCGGTCGAGATGCGCGCCAGCGGATGCCGCATCTGGGATGAGGCCGGCCGGTCCTACCTCGACTTCTGCGGTGGATACGGCGTCTTCACGCTCGGCCACATGCACCCGGTGGTCGTGGATGCCGTCCGGGCCCAGCTCGAGACGATGGCGCTCTCGAGCCGCGTGTTCTTCAACGAGAAGATGGGCGCGCTGGCGGCAGCCCTTGCAAAGCTCGCTCCGGGGAACCTGCAGATCACTTTTTTTTCCAACAGCGGCACGGAGGCGGTCGAAGCGGCTCTCAAGCTCGCCCGCCTGTCGACGAAGCGCACGAAGATCGTCTCGACGCAAAATGCGTATCACGGCAAGACCATGGGCAGCCTCACCGCGACGGGCCGCGATGTCTTCAAGGATTCGTTCGAGCCGCTGATCCCTCAGTTCGAACATGTGGTGTTCGGCGATCTCGAAGCGCTTGACCGGGCGCTGCTGGACGCCGCCGCGTTCATCGTCGAGCCGGTCCAGTGCGAGGGCGGCGTCATCATACCGCCCGACGGATATCTGCGCGGGGTCCGGGATCTGTGCGACGCGCACGGCGCGCTGCTGATCGCGGACGAAGTTCAGACCGGGCTCGGGCGCACCGGCTACGTCTGGGGCGTCGACTACGAATCCGTCGTGCCGGATATCATGACCGTCGCGAAAGGACTGTCGGGAGGCGTCGTTCCGATCGGGGCGACGATATCGAAATTGGACGTCTGGATGCGAGCCTTCGGCAAGTCGCCGCTCATGCACACCTCGACGTTCGGAGGCAATCCGCTTGCGTGCAGCGCGGGGCTTGCCGCGATCAAAGTGCTGCGCGACGAAAACTTGGTGCAGCGCTCGCGGATGCTCGGGGACTACTTGCTCGCCAAAGCGCGCGAGCTGCAGGCAAAAGTGCCCGACGTGATCGAGCACGCGCGCGGCCGCGGTCTCGTCGTCGGCATCGAACTGACCAGTGAGGGCTACGGGGGCGTCATCATACCCGAGTGCCTCAAGCTCGGCATGACGGCCGCATACACTTTGAACCAGCAAAAGGTCATACGGCTCGAACCACCGCTCATCGTCACCCAGGAAGAGATCGACGAAGCGATGGACATCTTCGCGCAAGGAGTGACGAAGGCGAAAGAAAAACTGGGAAGGCTTGCCGTACGTTGAGTCGTCGATCGATATCGCCGCGTCCAAACAGAGCATCTACGAGCTGGCGAAGGACATGGAGCGATACTCGGATTTTATGCCCGACGTCGAATACGTGAAAGTGCTCCGGCGCGACGGCAATAAGACGGTGACGCGCTGGAAGACGCTGGTCGAAGAAGCTCCGATCGAGTGGACCGAAGAAGACGTGTTCGACGACGCGAGGACCCGTATCGACTACCGGCTGATCGAGGGTGACCTCGATAAATTCGAAGGCGCCTGGACGTTCGAGGAGCGCGACGGCAAAACGCACGTCGTTTTGGGCGTCGACTACGACTTCGGGGTGCCAAGCCTGGCCGAACTGATCGGCCCCATTCTTCATAAGAAGGTCGAAGAGAACTCGGCGATGATGCTGCAAGCCCTCAAAGCGAAGTGCGAGTCTTGAGGCCGCGATGCGCAAGTTCGGCTTCCTAGTCCATCCCCTTTCCCTCGAAGACATCAAGCGTTACGAGCCCGGGGCGGCGGATAAGGGCGTTCCGCTCATCCGCAAGATCCTCGAGTGGATGCCGCCCTACAAGGTCTCGAAGGTCGAAAACGTCGTCGGCAAGACGGGCGAGCAAGTCGAGGGCTACTTCATCGGGATCGGGCTGCTGCCCGATCAGATGCTGGAATTGCCGCGCGATTCAGTCATGGAGCGCATCTTGCGAGGCGTCGACATGGCGAACGAATGGGGATGCGACATCGTCGGCCTGGGTGGTTTTACGGCGGTCATCGGCGACGGCGGCATCACGGTCGCCGAGCACTCCCGCATCCCGGTCACGACGGGCAACTCCTACACCATAGCCGCCGGCGTCCAGAGCCTGTTGCGCGGAGCGCGCGAGATGGAGATCGACGTTCGTTCGGCGAGCGCCACCGTTGTCGGCGCGACGGGCAGCATCGGTTCGGCATGCGCGCAGATTTTGGGAAACTACGTCGCCCGACTCAAGCTCACCGCGCGCAACGCGACGCGTCTGAAGAATTTGGCTCGTGCGATCGGTCCGCACGTCAGCGCGGCCGTCGACTGGACCACGGACATAACGGCGGCGGTCCGCAGCTCGGATCTCGTCCTGACGGCAACCGCCGCGACATCGAGCCTCATCTTGCCCGAAGACCTGCGGCCGGGCGCGGTCGTGTGCGAGCTTTCGCTTCCGCACGACGTATCGCGGCGCGTCGCGACCGAACGCCCGGACGTGCTCGTGACCGAGGGGGGCAATATCCTAATGCCGGGCGAGGTGCGATTCAACTTTGATTTCGGGCTGCCGAAAAACGTCGCGCTCGCATGCGTGTCCGAAACCATGATCCTCGCGCTGGAGAACCGGTTGGAAAACTATTCGGTGGGTCGCGGCATCAATTTGGAAAAGGTTCTGGAGATCGAGCGGTTGGCCGAAAAACAGGGCTTCAGGCTGGCTGGGATGCGCGCCTTCGACAAGGCGATCACGGACGAGCAAATCGCGCAGACGCGGGCTTATGCCCGCAGCGCCCGAGCCGCCGCCCCGCCGCAGCCCATGAGCGCCGGCGGTGCCTCCCAATGAAGAAGATCGTTTCGGTCAGTCTGGGCTCGTCCACGCGCGATCACCGCGTGCGAGTGAACTGGCTGGGGGAAGATTTCGACATCAGCAGGGTGGGTTTCGACGGCTCCTTGCAACGCGCCATCGCCTATCTGCGCGAACTCGACGGCACGGTCGACGCGATCGGGTTGGGCGGGATCGACGTCTATCTCTATGCGGGCTCGGTGCGTTATGCGCTGCGCGACGGGCTGCGCATGCTGGACGCGGTCAAGAAGACGCCGGTCGTCGACGGCAGCGGCCTAAAAAATTCGCTGGAGCGCGAAACCGTCGCCTACCTGCAGCGCGAAGGCATCGTCGACTTTCGCGACTTGCCCGTGTTGATGGTCAGCGCGTTAGACCGTTTCGGCATGGCCCAGGCTCTTGTCGCAGTCGGCGCAAAGGTGCTCTTCGGCGACTTCATCTTCGCGCTCGGCATCGACAAGCCGGTGTCGTCGCTGAGCGAATTCGAAGCTTTGGCCGCGAAATATCTGCCCGACGCCTGCAAGCTGCCCTTCCAATTTTTCTACCCCACGGGCAAAAAACAGGAGCGCCCGCCAGAGCCGCGCTTTTCTCAGTACTATGCCGACGCGGCGCTGATCGCGGGGGACTTCCACTTCATCAGGCAGCACATGCCCGACGACCTGGCCCGGAAAACGGTGCTGACCAACACGGTCACCGCCGAAAACGTGCAAGAACTGCAGGACCGCGGCGTCGCCCGCCTCATCACGACCACCCCGAACTTAGGCGGCCGCTCGTTCGGGACGAATGTCATGGAAGCGGCGTTGCTCTCGTTGCTGGGCAAGCGTTGGCAGGACGTGACGGAAACGGATTATCTCGCTCTGTTGCGGCGGCTTGACTTCGCTCCGCGCGTGGAGTCGTTCGGGCTCGTGAAGGAAACCGCGTACCGGACATGATTGTCCTCGCCGCCTGCGCGGGCGCCCCGCTTTCCCTCAGTTCGTCGAAAGGAATCGCATGACCGAGAAAGAGACCGTCGTCACCGCCGAGGGGCTGCGCAAGCTGGAGGCCGAGCTCGACGAGCTCAAGACAATCCATCGCAAGGAGGTCAACGACCGCATCCGTCAAGCCAAAGAGTTCGGCGATATCTCGGAAAACGCGGAATACGAAGACGCCAAGCAGGAGCAGGCCTTCGTCGAAGGGCGGATCATGAAGCTCGAGGGCATGATCCGCAACGCGAAGATCATCGTCGAGGGTGAGGGCGGCGCCGACGAAGTGAATCTCGGCAGCACCGTCAAAGTGAAAAAAACATCGGCGGACGGGGAGATCGACT
>JACRUD010000036.1 GCA_014304875.1 Vulcanimicrobiota bacterium | reverse complement strand
CATCGAAAGCATCGGGCGCCTTAGGCGAGATGTTCTTCGACTGGAGCGGCACCGCGCCGGACGGCTGGCAAGCTATCTCCGCGTTTCGTTGGTGAGTGAGGAACCGGATGCCGTTTAGTCCGACTCCGGCCGAGCCGGTGGAGCAAATCGACCTGCGCTGCCTGCCCACGTGGGAACGGCACGATCGGATGCTGGGAGCGTTCGACCGGCTCAAACCCGGCCAGGCCGTTCGCTTTCTCAATGACCACGAGCCCAAGGCGCTGCGGGGCTCGATCGAAGCGGAGCGAGAGGGCATCATCCTGTGGGACGTGCGCAACATGGGCGACGGAAGCTGGTCGATCGTTTTAACGAGATTGCCCCAGGCCGAAGCGCAGGGCGACCCGCCGCGGCTGGCGTTTTTGCGCCGCTGCACGATGTTCAGAGCGGCGTCGCGTGACATTATGCGCGAGATCGATCGCGCCGCCCGGGACCGCAGCTACCACGATCGTATGATCATCGTTGCCGAAGGCGTCAACTCTCCTTCGCTCGGCATCGTGAGGCGCGGCGTTGTGGAAGTCACGCTGACTCCCGAAGAGGGCCGCGAGATCGTCCTCTACGACGTCCTGCCGTACAGCATGTACAACGAGGCCGCGGTGTTTGACGAGGGGACGGCCGAAGCCACAGTCGTTGCCAGGGGAGAAGTCGATACGGTGGAACTGCCGGCGGCTTTCGTCCGCGGACTGCTCGCGCGCAGTCCGGAAGTCGCCACCGGATGCGCTCGTTTTTTCGCTCAGCGGCAACGCAGACTCACCGGGGCCGCAGGTAACCTCGCCTTCGGCCGCGTTCTCACTCGCATCGCGCGGGTGTTGCTGGACTATGCTTCTCCGGATGCCGGCTTAGCGCGCGGCGTGGGCGGCGTCGAGCGCATCACGCAGACGGATCTGGCGGCCCGAGTGGGGACCGTGCGCGACATGGGCAGCCGCGCGCTTTCGCATCTCCAGGAAGTGGGCGCGATCGAACTCAAACGGGGCAGGGTCGCGCGCTTAGATCGCGCGAAGCTGGAAGAAGTCGTGCGCCCATCCGCTTAGCCGCCGCTTCACTCGCTGCCATTTAGGGATGGAGATATTTCCCCAGCCAATCGGCGATTATGTGAAGGCGCTCGACTCGATGAATCGGCTCGCCCGTGCGAGATAGATCGTGGTTTTCGCGCGGAAACTCCACGTACTGCGCCGTCTTGCCGAGGATCTTCAAAGCGGAGTACTCCTGGACGCTCTGATCGACAGGGGTGCGGATGTCGTTGTCGCTGTGCAAGAGCAAGACGGGCGTGGTCACCCGATCGACGTATGCGAGGGGCGATTGGCGCCAATACGCGTCAAAGCGCCGCCACGGATCACCACGATCGTACCGGGCGCTCACTGTCGACGCATAGTCAGCCGCTAGGTATTGCGAGATCAGATTGCTCACTGCCCGCTCTGCAACCGCCGCCCGAAAACGCCGGGTGTGGCCGATCATCCACAGCGTGGCGTAACCGCCGTAGCTTCCTCCCGAGACGCCTAGGCGCCCGCTATCGACTTCCGGCCGTGCGACGGCCGCGTCCACGACGGCCATTTCGTCCTCGAACATCGGCTCGCCCCAGTTCTTCGAAAGAGCGGCTTCGAAAGGATAGCCGAATCCGACGCTTCCACGCGGGTCCGCGTACACGACGTTATAGCCAAGCCCGGCCAAGTATTGAAACTCGTGGAAAAACGAATTGCCGAACTCGGTCTGCGGTCCTCCATGGATGTCGAGGATGGTGGGATAGCGGCGACCGCGCGCAAAGTGCGGCGGATGCATGATCCACGCGTGCACGATGAAGCCGGCGCGGTCCTTGACTTGAAAGGCGTCGGGCGCGGTCAGGTCGACGGTCGACAAATAGCCGGCGTTAAGCCGGCTGAGCTGTTTTACTCCGCTGCCGTCGCCGTTCATCACGTACAGTTCGGCCGGATGGGTGGCGTCCGTGCGCACGAACGCGATTTTCGACGCGTCGGAGCTGGTCGAGCACGCGGTGATCTCCGCATCCCCTCCCGCGATGGCGGTTTGGGAGCCGGTCGCGGTGTTGATCCGTACGATAGAGGTAGCGCCCGGCGTACTGGTCTCGGCGAAGAATCGGCGGCCCGAAGGCTCGAAGAGCGGACCGCAGCCTTCGCCGCCTTCGCGCATGTCCGACAGAATCGCGTCGCCAAAGGCCACGGTGTTCTCGGCAACCACCACGCGCTCGTCAGTGCCGTTCGAATTGGCATGGGCCACGCCTGGATAGCCTGCCGGGTCAGGCTCGGATGCAACGAAGTACCACAGTTGGCGGCCATCTTTAGACCACACCGGGCCCTCGGAAAACTTGTGCGGCAGCGGCAATCGCCGGAGCGAACCGCTTGCAGACGGCACGACATAGATATCGTCGCCGAACAGCGAAGGATCGTCGGAGCGGTACGAATCGAAAGCGATCTGGGTATCGTCAGAAGACCAAGACGCCCCGTGCTCCGACCATTTGTGCCCTTGAGTCAGCGCTTTTGCGGCCGATCCGTCCGACCGCATGGTCCAGATGTGCGGATGCATCGCGTATGTCTCGCCCGCGCCATTGTCTTGGAAATGCAGGACATCGATCGTGCGCACGTCCGTTTTGCGCTGTTTGGCATCCGGCGTGAAGCCGGCCGCTTTCCAATTCACGGGGCTGTTCGCAGTTTCGTCGACGGTCGTCGCACTGAAGGCGATGCGAGAGCCATCGTGCGACCAAAGGGGACTTTCGGCTCCATGCGAGGCGCTGGTCAACCGCACGGCTTCGCCGCCGGCGATCTCTATGCGGTAGATCTGCGAACCCTCGCCACGGCCGCTGACGAAGGCGATCGACCGGTCATCCGGCGACCACTGCGGATCTTCGTCGCTGCCGCCGCGAGTGAGTTGCCAAACGCGATCTCCCTCCGCATCGGCCAGCCAAATGTTCGAGTGGTATGCGTTCTTCGGGCCGTCCAGCGTCGTGACGACGAAAGCGACTTGCTTGCCGCCGTGCGACATGCTCGGCGAGGACACGAATTTGAGCTTGAAAAGGTCCTCAGCCGCGACCGGCTTGGCGAACGCGTGGAGCGGCGCAAGCAGACAGATGCAGAAAACTCCGCACAGAAGGTATTTCATGCGCGCAGCTTGTCCCAAGTCGCTTCGCGCCCCTGCGGAGCCGACGGAGTCGCCGTTTCGCCGGCGTCGCGGCGGCCGTCGCTTTGAGCCACCTTACGATAAACGTCGCGGAGTCGAGCTCGCTGCGGCGGTGTGTCGAACGGCGACGGCTCCCAAGATGCCGCCAACGACTCCCATGGCGATGTCGGCCACGTTCCAGCCCAGACCCTCAGGCGGTCCCAAGAAAAATTGCGTGATCTCGATGGCCAAGCTGTACGCGCCGACCAGCGCGCCGACGGCGGCCAACGACGTCGAGGCGCCGTCGATCTTGCGGGCTTTGGCAAAGCAAAAGCCCACCACGGCAAAAGCGACGATGCTGTAGAACTTGCGTAGGACGACATGGAAGCTTAAGCCGGACGGCGATGTCGCTTCGTACACCGCGTTGCTATCCGCAACGATGTACAGAGCGGTTGCGACAATCGCCGTCAGCCACCACCAAAAAACGGCGGCTCCCCTCGGCCTCGGTTGGTTCAAGAGACGCGTGAAATCGGCGAACGGGCTCTTCCGCGTTGCGACTCGTTGACGTATTGAGCGACCAAAGGCGCAAGCCGCTTGACGCCTTCCATGATTTGCGCGGGCGGCATTGAGCCGATCGCCAGCCGGAAACATCGGTCGTGTCTGTCGGTCACCGAAAAAGCCCGTCCTGGTATGAAGGAGATGCCGGAGTCGAGGCAGCGGCTGAGCAGCGCTTCAGCGGAGCACCCTTCCGGCATGGTGACCCACACGGAGCCGCCGCCGCGCGGACGCGTCCAGCGCAGCACGCTCGGCATTGCGCGGTCGAGCGCTCCTAAGAGGGCGGCCATTTGATCGCCCCACTGGCGGCGCATCTGGGCGTCCTGGCGAGAGATCGATCCGCCCTCGAATAGACGCTTGAGCACGAGCTGCAAGAAGACGTCCGAACCCCGATCGATGATGTCCTTGGCGTGAACGAGCTGCTCCAAGATGCGCCCCGTCGCGACCGTCGCGCCGAGATTCATCAGCAGGCCGCGCGAAACGGGCCGAGTGTAGATGACGCGCCCGTCGCGGTCCGCGCAGAACAGAGGCGGCTGGGGACGCCCGCGATAGGTCAACGGCGCGAATGGATCGCACTCGAAGATCAGCCAATTATGGCGCCCGGCCATCTCCAATAGATGGTGTCTGCGCGCCGGAGCCATCTCCACTCCGGTGGGGTTCTGCGCGCGCGGCGTGACGACGACCATGCGGATCGGCTCGCGGGCGGCGATGCTGTCCAAGACGTCGGTTCGCATACCCTTATCGTCCATCGGCACCCCGGTGACGCGAATGCCTCGCAGCCTGACCGCGTCCACAAGACAAAACTGGGCCGGATCTTCCATGGCGACGCAGTCGCCTTCGTGGCAGAACGCGAGCAGCGCTAAGACCAGCGTCTCTTCGTAGCTGTTCGTGACGAGAACCCGATCGGCGCCGGCTTCGATGCCCTCTTCGTGCAGATGGGTAGCGATCGCGGCACGCAGTTCCGGCAAGCCCTGCGTGTCGGTTGGGTGGCAGGCTGCGATTTCCGCGTCCAGCGCGATGCGTTTCATGGCTCGTTTGGTCGGCGAGAGCAATTCGCCGCCGTGCGACGGAACGCTGAAAAAGCTCCACGTCGCGTGCGCGCACGAATGCGGCAGACGATAGATGTAAGCCAGATTCGACGGTCCTTTATGGCGCACGAATGCTTCTTGCCACGCCAGACTGCGTGCGTCCGGCGACGGCGGGTCTGCGTGGCGGGTGGGCAACTCGGCGACGAAAGTCCCCACGCCCGGCCGTCCGGCCAGCAGCCCCTTCTCGCCCAAGACGCGATAGGCGTGAGCCGCCGTCACGATGCTGACGTTTAGTCCATGCGCGAGGTCCCTGACTCGAGGCATCACGGAACCGCGGGGTAGGCTGCCATCAGCGATCAGGCCCGAAATCGTCTCGGCCACCTGAAGGTATAGCGGCCCATGCTCCTTCAGAGGAGCGCTTTTTATTAAATACAGCGGCTCTTGCGAGACCCTTAGCGCCATAATACTGAAACTATATGGCAGCGTGGCCCTCGAAGTCAAGGATAATTCTGCTTAGGTTGTGGCCTTGAAGCTCGTTGAGCGGCCTTGCGGGCCGCTAAGGATTCAGTCCCGGAACAGATCTTTTGGCCTGTCGATCCGGCCGACTCGACGTTGCCATTGCCTCATGCGCTGGCGCTGACGCCAATGGCCGATGCGATCGCCGATCGAAAAACGCCGCAGACTGCCGGTGGACGCACCGACGCGGCGAACCGCAAAGCTCCAAGCGAACGCCGCCACGACGACGATCGTGACGAACGCGTCGAGGCGTCCGCCGTATCGCCCGTATCCGGCGAAGAGATCGTATGCCGCGACGATCAACGCCAACCCGCGCGCTTGATGGGCAAAACCCACAAGGTAGCCAGTCCCCAAGGGGTTGAGGGCGGCGAAGGCGACCACGACTGCGATGAAGCTGCCGATCATGCCGGCGAAGAGCGCCCCGCCGCCGCTCAGGAAGGAGAGCGCCAGCACGGTAACGCCCGCGACGATTCCGCTGAGGAAGAAGAAGACTAGAAAGCGTCGCGGTCCCCAAGCGCGTTCGAGCGAGCCGCCGAAGAAATACAGAATCAAGCCATCGACGATCAAGCTCATGAAATCGAAGTGCACGAAGGGAAAAGTCAGCGGTTGCCACGGCAAGACGTGGTTCAGCCAGCCGACGGTGACCGGCCACGCGAGCGTCCCCACAGGGCCGGCCAGGCCCACGAAACCCAACAGGAACAGGACGACGAACGCGACCAGCAAAGCGAAGACGGCCGGCGTGTCGGAGCGGCTCCAGGGAGTGCGGGATCCCAACATAACAAACGGGGTTTAGAATAAAGCGAGTGGATTCCCGCGCCCGGCACGGTCCGCTCCGATGAGCAGAGGCCGAACTCTTAGGAGAGTCCGTTCCCGGCTACATAGTGCAAGCGGCCAAGACTGTGTCGGCGCAAGCGTAAAAATCTTGCAGATCGATCCACTCGTTCACCGTGTGGATGGCTCGCATCCCGGTGCCAAGATTGACAGACTGGATTCCGCGGCGGTTGAAGACGTTTGCATCCGAACCCCCTCCGATGCTGGCCGTCTTCACCGAATGATTGACGCTTTTGGCCGCTTCGAGGACGCGTCGCACGATCGGCGCATCGTCGGGCACATCCATCCTTTCATACGTGCGGTCGAGGCGCTCTTCGATCCAAGCTCTTCGTTCCCGCCCATCCACCGTCGCGCGGGCGGCCGCGGCCGCTTCCTGGAAGCAGCGCCGCATGGCGGCGTTCTGCGCCTCCAAGCGTTCGTCGTTCAGGGAGCGAGTTTCGCCGACGACCACGCAGCGATTGGGAACGACGTTCGTCGGGCCTCCCCCTTCGACGATGACGACGTTGCTTGTCGTTTGCGCATCGACTCGGCCGACAGGCATGCATGCGATCGCTTGGGCCGCAACCTTCACCGCGGAGATGCCTTGTTCGGGGCAGACTCCTGCATGCGCTTCAAGACCGTGCACGACGAACTCAAAGTGATCCTGAGATGGTGCGCGCGTGAACAGCGACGACGCGGTGGGCGAGTCTAGCACGATGGCCCAGCGCGCAGCCAGTGCGTCGACATCCAAGTGCTTGGCTCCCAGAAGCCCGATTTCTTCACAGATCGTGAAGGCCACTTCGATATCCCCGTGGGGCAAGCTGCGCTCGCGCAAGACCCGCAGGGTTTCCACGATCACGGCCAGACCGCTTTTATCGTCCCCGCCCAAGATGGTCGTTCCGTCGCTGCGGATACGATCGGCTTCGCGCACCGGCTTGACGCCCCGTCCGGGCGGCACGGTGTCCATGTGTGCCGATAAAAGCAGCGGCGCCATGTCCGGCCGGTTACCCTTGACGCGAGCGATGATGTTCCCGACGTCGGCGCCGACTTTCGCTCCCGCGTCGTCGATGCGGACTTCGGCTCCCAGCTCACGTAGCATCGGCGCGAGTCGGTCGGCGACGGAGCGTTCTTCTTTTGAGTGGCTGTCGATCTGGACAAGTTCGGTCACCAGATCCGCCATGCGCGCTCGATTGATCATGCCCGCCGATTACTGTCGCCGACGTCGCCTTCCTGTGGTCGTTGGATCCGCGCTGTGTCTCCCGTCACACCCCCCGCGCCGCAGAAGGCGCAGCCCATATCCGCCGATATCTTCTAGCAGCATGGCGAAGAAGGTACAGGCGGCCGTTCGGTTCGTCGCAGCGGCAATCGCAGGCGGCGTCCTAGGCGCTTTCATAGGATTGTTTTCTTACGCGAATTCGGTCCAAGCGGACGTCCACGACGGTCGGTTTGGCGCGATCCTTTGCATCGGCATCGTCAGCGGCCTCATCGGGGGCTTTTTCTGGGCCAGACGCGGCCTTAAAAACGAGGATGCCGGTGACGACCCGCAAGTCGGCATCTCGCTGCTGAAAAAATATCATCGCAGCAGCGTCGGCGGCGAAGACTCGGAGGCCGGCCAGTACAGCATTGGCGACGCGTATCTCAAGAAACTTCTGGGTCGCCGCTAATCTCGGCTTGGGCCACCGCCAGGCGTAATCAGTCCACCCTTCGCAACGTCGTGCTGCCGCACGCGCATTGCTCGATCTCGAACGAGAGCGCGTACTCGACCGTCTGTCTGCCGCATGCATCGCAACGGTAGGTTCCGGGTCCGGCAAGCTGGCCCACAACGAACGTCTTTTCGTCCACCGCTAATCTAGGCTCGCTTTGCCGCCGAGCCGACGTCGCAGGCGGCTGCGCCTACGCGCTTTTTGCGGTTCGGACAGTCACAAAACGGCTTGCCGACCATCTTACCTCCATGCAAGACTCCGTCGACGCACTGATCGAGAACCTTCTGGCGGGTCCGCACAGCCCCTCTGCGGACGCATGGAACGACTTCGGCCAGCACGGGCCGGAACAGCATTACTGCCCGCTGTTCGGAACCCTCACCATGTGCTCGGACTGCTGCAAGCATTTCACCGGCAACCTATTCGGCCAATCCAGCGCTCCGGCGGCAGCGGAGGACGGGTACACGCGCTTTCGTCTGACCTCACCGCGAGAGGTCACGCGCCGCGAATTCAGACGGATCTCAGCATACGCCTGTCGGTTGTGCCCCAACAATCCGCTGCGAAAGTAAGTCGGCGCGGGGCTCGGGCCAGACGTCACCGAAAAATGGCCCATGTCATGCAATAGAATTTGGCTCTGCGCAGTCTATCAAGCGATCGTTGTGGTCGCGGTCTGCGGATGCGGCGCGGCCGCGGCTCCCGTGCGGTCCCTTACGGTCCCACAGGGTTTTCAGATAAGTCTTGTCTCCGAGCGCGTCCCCGGCGCCCGGTTCATGGCCTTCGCGCCAAACGGCGATCTGCTCGTCTCCCAGCCCGAAAAAGGCCAAGTCGTCGCCATTAGGCGGGGCGCCAATGCCGACGACGATCCAAAGATCATCGTGAGTGGGTCGGAACTGGCGCACGGACTTGCTTTTCGCGGGCCGGACGCCTACGTCGCGTCGTGGGCAGGTGTTTCGAAGCTGCATTACCCGCCGTCGACCCGCGGCGGCGCTCAAAAGCTTTTTTCCGACCTGCCCGAAGGCGGCGACCACAATCTGCGAGCCGTCGCGCTCGGCGCCGACGGAACGATCTACGTCTCTTCAGGATCCACGTGCAACGTCTGCAAGGAAGATGATGCACGCTTCGCCACCGTCTTGCGCTACGGCCCGAGCGGCGGTCGCGGACGGATTTATGCCTCCGGCTTGCGAAACGCGAGCGGCCTTGCTTTCGACCAGCGTGGCCGCCTATGGGCCGTCGTAAACGGTCGGGACATGATAGGCGACGATCGTCCGGCCGATGAGTTGGATCTCATCAAAGAAGGCGTCGACTACGGCTGGCCCTACTGTTATGGATTCGGCCAAAAACGGCTTCCGAACCCCGAGTACGGCGACGCGTCCAAATGCGCTTCAGCGCAGCCGCCGACATTTGCGTTTCAAGCGCACTCAGCTCCGCTCGGGTTTGTTTTCTACAACGCAAAGCAATTTCCGGCGGCGTACCAGGGAGTTGCGTTCGTCGCGTTTCACGGCTCCTGGAACAAGTCAACCCCGACCGGTTATAAAGTCGTCGCGGTGCGCTTTGACGGCGGACGTCCGACCCGGGTCGAGGACTTCATGACGGGTTGGCTTACAACGAGCGGCAAGGTCCTTGGGCGGCCGGTCGGCCTGGCGGTCGGGCCGGACGGAGCGCTGTACGTCAGCGATGACAGCGGGTATGTTTTCCGGGTGAGCTACCAAGCCAAAGGATAGCGCGACCTCGAAACGCGCCGCAACGCGGCTGAAGCGTTTGTGGTGAGGTATGTAGCCACGGGACCTTTAGATCCCAAGACGACGACGGCCGCGACTGAAGTCGCGGCCGCTGCGTATGCCGTTTCTCGTCTAGGTCGTTCCGCGGTCGTGAGAGTGTTCGAACTGCTCGCCTGCCATCAATTCTGCCCGCGCGCGCTGCATGAGGTCAAGCGCTTTTTCGCGATGGCCGCCGTAGTCGCGCTGATCGTGCTGGAGCTGATCGATGAGCCGCTCTAGGCGTTGGCGCACGCGGCGCAAATTGCGCTCGCTCGCCGCGTCGGGCCGCAACGGACGCGGTGTCGGAGCGGCTAGAGCCGTTCCTAGGGTGGCGGCTGCGGCGGCGATGCCGGCTGCAGTCGCAAAAAACGCCTGTCGTTCCATTGGTTTCCTTTCGTTGCTTCCGGGAGCCGACCCAAGTCGGCAGACGAGCGGGCGCAGGGACCCGCCCTTTGAGACGCTTTAGACGAAGTTCAAGATCGGGAACGAAGCGCCTAATACCGCTTCCGAGCTCACTGCGAGCCAGCGTTCGCAAACCGTCGCGTACACCGAGCGAAAGTCGGTGTGCCACTTGAGGTTTCCGAAATTTAGGTCCGTAAGGCTGGGATGGTCGCCGTAAATGCCGCCCTTGGCGCCTCCTCCGATCAGAAACATCGGCGCCGCCGTGCCGTGATCGGTACCGCGGTTGGCGTTCTCGCCCACTCGTCGCCCGAACTCCGAGAAGGTCATGCACAGAACCCTATCGTCTGACCGATGAGCGGCCAGATCGTCGTAGAAAGCATTGAGCCCTCCGGCGAGCTGTTCGAGCAGCGCATCCTGGCGTCCGCGCTGACCGACGTGGGTGTCGAAAGATCCCAATCCAACGTAGAAGACCTTCGTTCCCAGATCCGCGTTGACGATCGCCGAGATGAGGTTCAATCCTTGGGCGAACGGCGTTTTCGGATATGCGACTGCGGGCTTATAGCCGGAGACGAGATGGGGAAGCTGAAGCGATGCCGCTCGCGCGTCGTGCGCGACCTCTTGCACCAGCTGCAGGTATGGGCTGTCGAAGGAGTATTTGCTTCCTGCGCCGTCGAGGATGGCATCCGCGCGGCTTTGTTCGTCGCGAGCTCCGCCGAACCGGAATCCCTTGAGATCGGCGATCGCCGGCACATCGGTTTTGTCGGCCACCATGACCTTCGGCAAAACGGGGCCGATCGCAACGCCTCTGAACAAATCTTGGCCCGGCAGCTTCGCATCATCGAGGTAGCGACCGGCCCATCCGGTGGTCAGGTATCGGTCGGGGGCTGCCGTCTGCCAAATCTCAGAAGACCGGAAGTGCGAGAGATTGGGATCGGGATAGTGCACGCCTTGCAATATCGCGACGCGCTGACGATCGTAAAGCGCTTTTAGTCCCGCAAGTTTGGGGTTTAGGCCGATGTCGCCGTCCAACTTCAGCACCTCGCCCACCGGGATGCCGATGGTGGGGCGCGCCCGATAGTAGTCCGGGTCGCCGTACGGCACCACTGCGTTGAGTCCGTCGTTGCCACCCTGAAGGTTGATGACGACGAGGCTGCGTCCCGCGCTTGACCCCGGGACCGACACGTTGCCGGCAGCCCGTGCCGCGCGCGCGAAGATGGAATCGATGGCCATCAGTCCGCCGAACGCCCCGACGCTTTGAACGATGAATTGTTTGCGACTGGACACGTGGGCTGCTCCTTATGACGGACCTTCAGCCCGTCGATTCATCGAGGCTTTTAGTATCGCGCGAGAAGCGCCGGTTTGTTTGCAATCACATGAGCTGATAAGCGGGCATGGCGAACGCCAGCGCCGCCGCGCCACGCACTTTTTCGTCGATGTTCTCGGCATTGAGCGCCACGAGGTTGCCCACCGCGTCGGTTTGCAGGTAGCCGAGCAGGGTTGAACGCTGCTGCGGCGTCGCATCGTCTTGCAGGGTCGATCGCAGGACGTGCTCGGCTACGTCGCCCGGATCGTCGATGCGTGCGCCGGCGATCCACGTCAGAGGATCCGCGATGCCGCTCACCATGCCGGCGTGGCGGCCTTTGGGCATGGAATCCATCGATGTGGCGCTTGCGGCAGCGGAGCCGGTCGGCTTGTAGTAGACGAGGCCGTTTAGGAAATTCAATCGGGCGAGCAGCGTGCTTTGGCTCATCCACTGGCTGCCGCCCGGCCATCCCGCGACGTTCGGTGGATACATGACGGTTTGCCCCATCCGGACTAACGCGCCGTCAACCGCTGGCCCGACCGCCGCCGCTCCGACCGACTTCAAAGCGCCGATCGCCAGATCGAGCGGGCTCTTGATCAGCGCTCGATAGGCGCGAGCGGAATAAAAGACGTCGGAGCGCAAGAGGGTATCGAGCAAGGTCCCCACGTCGTAATTCGTCCGGAAGAGGCTCGCGACGGCGTCGACCAGTTCGGGCTCCGGATCGTCGTAGACGAACGCGCGCAGGAACTTCGTGGCCATGTACCGGCCGGTAGCGGGCTGCTGCATGATGATGTCGACGATGTCATCGCCCGAGAACCGGCCGCTGCGGTTCAAGAAAGTCTTATCACCGTCGTCGTGGAGCCGCGCCTCGTAATGCGCGCTGCCGTCGAGGCGGCGGACCGTGTAGCCGGTGAATGCGCGGGCGCTCTGGCGGACGTCCTCTTCCGAATAGTTGCCGATCCCCATGGTGAATAGTTCCATGAGCTCGCGCGCGTAATTTTCGTTGGGCCGGCCATTGTGATTCTGGGCGCCGTTGAGGTAGACGAGCATGGCCGGATCTTTAGAGATTTCATGCGTCAGCTGGGAGTAGTCGCCAAGCGCGTAGCGGCGGAAAAGGCCGTATTGCTGCACCATCATGGCGGGCGTAACGCCGCCGCCGATCGCACTCGTGAAGTGATTGGCCCAAAAGTAGACCATCTTTTCTTGCAGCGGGTTGGGGCTCAGCAGCAGACGGTTGAGCCACCACAGCTGCGCAGCGATGACCGCCGCGCGCCGCTGTTGCGGCATAGCGGCGCTGAACGAAAAATCTCCCTCGGGCGCATCCGGCAGCGAAGTGACGGAAAAGCGGAGCAGCGAGTCGACGGCGGCGTCCATCCCCGCTGCTGCCGCCCGTCCGATCTCCTGCGGGGAACCGCCAAAACCGGCGCGGCGCAGCAGATGAGCGGCCAGACCCGCGTTCCAAGCCCCGCGGTACGGCCGCAGGGCCGTGCGGACATCGAGATGTCCTGCGGGACGGCGTTGGGCGCTCGGCCCGGCTGGGGCGTTATTCGAGCTCATAAGCCGAGATGCGCTCCGCTGAACCTGCTGCAATGAGACAAGACCTCCGCTGCATTGTAAACCATGGCGGCCGCTCGTCGCGTGAAGAGCCCCAAAACGGGGCATGAGAGTTCAATGAAGGCCGCCGTAACTTTTCGGCAGCTTTGGCGTATAAACAGGATGGACGCTGAGAAGGGGATTACGCATGAGCTTATTTTCGGTCGCCCGTAAGACGCGATTCATCCTGGACCTGCCCAGCTTCGGATTGCTGGTCGTTCGCCTCTTCAGGGATGCGCGGGTCTCTACCGCGCTGAAAGCGGCGGCGATAATCGGGGCTCTCTTGATTTTATCGCCCTTGGATCTCTTCGGCGATATTCCGTTGATCGGCGCGCTGGATGACGTGGCGCTGCTCATTCTGCTCGCGAAAGCGTTCGTGTGGATGTGTCCCGCCGAGCTCGTCGCCGACCATCAATCGGGCGGGAGGCCCTCCGCCGGCCCGGCGGCATCCGGACTTCCAATAAAAAACGTGACGCCTGCCGCGTAACAAGAGAGAGCGTATATAGCCTCGGACCTTCAGGTCCGGGCCGTTGACGACGAGCCGCCACTAAAGCGGCGGCGCTACATTAGAGAAAGCGGATCGGCGGCGAGATCCCGACCGCGCTCCGGCGCAGCTCCGACATCGCGCAGCACGGCGCGAAGGGTTTCCGCGTCGACAGCCCGCGCAAAACATTCCCCTTCGCGACAGACGTATGCCGCGGCACTTGGCTCATCTGTGTATCCGGCCATACGCAAGCGCTGCGGTTCGGCCACCGGATCGATCGTGTTGATGCGCAGCGCCGGCTTCGCGACGCCTGCTGCGGCCGCGCGCATTGCTCTCACTGCGGGCATCCCTCTTCGGCCGACGATGTTGACTTCAAGGGGCGGTGACTGCGCTTCTAAAACAGCGGCTGCGTATCCGGCAGCAAAAGTGCCGAGACCGCGGTACTTCGATGCCGTGCGGCCGAGTATAGCGCGGGCTCGCGCTGCCCACCGCTGCTCGCCGGAATAGGCGGCATAGGCCATCAGCGCACGCGCCATCACGGCATTTTCATCGACCAAAATGGCGGGTTCGCCGACGCGGCCGGGATCGTCAGGCGCCGGCGGGCTGTCCAAGTA
>JACRUD010000106.1 GCA_014304875.1 Vulcanimicrobiota bacterium | reverse complement strand
GAGTACGCTGGATGGCCGCGCCGCATGCGCTTAGCGCAGGCGGTGAGGAAAGTCCGGGCTTCACAGGGCAGGGTGCAGGATAACGTCCTGTCGGGGCGACTCGCAGGAAAGTGCCACAGAAACAAACCCCCCGATAAGGGGAAGGGTGAAATCGTGAGGTAAGAGCTCACGGAGCCGTGCGGAGACGTACGCTCGGGTAAACCCCACCTGAAGCAAGATGCGCTCGATCAGCGTTCCGCGGGGCGGGACCGGACTGCCCGTCCGTTCGAGCCAGATCGCAAGAGGCGCCCGGTAACGGGCGTCGCAGACAGATGGTCATCGCCGCCCCGAGATTGCAACGGGCGGTACAGAATCCGGCTTATAGGCATACTCCGCACGTATCATCATTCTTCCCGACGCAACCGCCGGGTAAGATCCAGCGTTTTACTACATAGTAATACGACGACGTTCTACTCCAGAAGGAGCACCGGATTCACTGTGAGCGACCAGGTTTTTACCCCCGACATGACCGTCGACCAGGCATTCAAAATGCACGCCGGCGCACGCCGGGTATTCGCACGTTTCCATCTGGGCGGTTGTTCGAACTGTGCCATCAGCGAAACCCACACTATCGGGGCGGTTAGCCAAGATTACGGCATCCCGCTAACCATGTTGCTCGAGGGGCTAAACGGGCTCTTCCAAGAAGGCGGCCTTGCCGTCGGCGACAAGGTCCGCATTCCTGACGAAATTCGCGCTAAGGTGCCGCAGTTGGCCGGCGTCCCGGAGATTGGTGAAATCAAGAGTGCCGATAACGGCGCGTACACCGCCGAATTCGGAGAAGTACGCCTCCAAGGACTTTCTGAAGACTTTCTTCCCGTCCAGGCCAGCGCTACTCCGGCATAGCATTAGCTGCGGTCGGTCAAACGATCGATCGGTCTTCGGGTCGAAAAGCCCTCGTCCACCGCATGCCAGTGCGCGACGAACGGCTCTCCGGCCTTCCAGCAGAGATACACGGAATTCCCACCCCTCATCGAGGGGAAATCGAGCAAGCCGAGGTCCATATCCTTGACGATGCAGCCATATGCCTCGATCCGGCCGATCAAGCGCACGATTTCGGATTTCAATTCGCTAAACGGTCCCGGAGTAAAGGGCGAGCGCAGTCCCGCCATGCGAGTTTGCGGAGCGGAATGCATCCCACTTACCGCTGGATCGCTTTCGAGCAATTTGATCGCCAAATCGCGCCGCTTGGCCCACATCTCCTCGACAAGGGGCCTGATCTTCGGAATGAGTGCGTCGGCCTTTTCAGGCGAAAATATCTTCATGTACCTTCGTAACTCCCGGCGGGGACCATGACGGTGTTCGACCAAATCGTCTTCGTAACCGGTCTTTCCGGCGCGGGCAAAAGTCAAACAATGAAAACGTTCGAGGACCTGGGCTTTTACTGCGTCGACAACCTTCCTCCCGCGTTGGTCGAGCCCACCCTGGCCTTACTGGGACGGGCGCAGGCTCAGCGTGTGGCAATAGCGCTGGACGTTCGAACCGGCGGAGCGTTAGGAGACGCCCTTCCCGTATTGGAGCGGTACGCCGGCGCGCTCACTGCACAGACGCTCTTTTTGGACGCGCGCGATGACGTACTCGTACGACGCTACAGCGAAACGCGGCGGCGCCACCCGTTTGCGACCCAGGGATCCCTGCGCGAAGCGATCGCGATCGAGCGCACCACGCTGGCCAAGTTGCGGGCGCATGCTACGCAGGTTCTCGAGACCACAAGCCTGACGCACGCCGAATTAAAAGAACGCATTACTGCCATTTTTTCCTCTGCGCATCGGGGGCATCGATTGGCGGTTACTCTAGTCGCGTTTGGGTTCAAATACGGTATACCGCTCGATCTCGATATGCTCTTTGACGTTCGCTTCTTGCGCAATCCGAATTATGTGGAGACGCTTCGCGAGCTTACCGGAGCCGATCCCGGCGTGGCAGCATACATAGATGGCGATCCGGCATTAGGGCCGTTCGTCGAGCGCCTACTCGATATGATTGACTTCTTGCTGCCACACTACATCGGCGAAGGGAAAACTCAACTTACTCTGGGCATCGGCTGTACGGGCGGGCGTCACCGATCCGTATACATTGCGCGCCGGCTTTTCGCGCACCTAAAAGCAAACGACGCCCTCAGCCTGCATCTTGACATGCGGGACGCGACGCGATGAAGCGCTCTGATTTCGTACCGCCGGCACTGCGATGGTTCACTCCGGGCCTCGGCATCAAGCGTTGGCTGGTCGTCACCGTCATCGGCCTTCTGCTTGTCGTGAATGGAATCAATCGAGGATTGGTCGCCGAAGGATTGCACTTCCACGTTAACGAGGCGATCGACAATTTTATCGACGATTTTATCCCGCCAGCCTCTCTTTCTTGGATCTTCGGTGCAGCCGGAGTGGCATTGATTTTCATCGGCGTTCGGCGCTTGCTCAAAAACATCGTGCGGGCAAGCTCGATGGGCGGCGGCGACCGCATCGTCCAGACACTGTTGGATATGCGATTACGCAACGGGTACAAGATCGTCGCGATCGGTGGCGGCACGGGCCTTGCCACCTTGTTACGCGGCCTCAAAAAGCGCACGTCGAACTTGACGGCAGTTGTAACGGTTAGCGACGACGGCGGCAGTTCGGGGCGTTTGCAAAAAGAGCTCGGCGTTTTGCCCCCGGGCGACGTACGTAACTGCCTGGTAGCTCTGGCCGACGACGAAGCAATGGTCACGGACCTTTTTCGCTACCGCTTTGAGGAAGGCGAAGGCCTCGGCGGCCATTCCTTCGGAAACCTGTTCCTCGCGGCAATGACCGGTATTACCGGGAATTTTGACGCCGCCATTAAGGAGTCGAGCCGCGTCCTAAACATCAAGGGACGCGTGCTCCCCGCCACCCTTGGCATCGTGCGGCTCTGCGCCGAGCTCGAAGATGGAACGATTGTCGAAGGTGAATCCAACATCTCAAACTCGCGGGAACGCATACGCCG
>JACRUD010000073.1 GCA_014304875.1 Vulcanimicrobiota bacterium | reverse complement strand
CTGCTTGGCGCTGCCGCGCTCGGCGCAGCGGTCGGCCTGACGGCATCCCTGGCGGCGTGCGTGCTGATCCTGCATGCCCTGTCGCACAAAGAGCTGCGTTGCAGATCTACTGTGCGCGGCGCTAATCCGTCCATCCTCGTGCTGGTCGCGGCGCTTTTCGCCTTGGTGGACGGTCTGCGTCACAGCGGCCTGTTGAGCGCACCGACTGCCGGGATCGCCGCGCTGACGGCCTGGCGCCCTGAGGCAACCGCTCCGCTCGCCGGGCTGGCAAGCGCCCTGGCCGCAAATGTTTTCAATAACTTGCCGACCTCGATCGTCATCGTCGCGATGCTCCATGGCGGTCAAATCCCGGCCGCCTTGGACGCACGCTTTGCGGCCGGCGCCATCGCCGGCTGCGACCTTGGCCCCAACTTCACGACGGTGGGATCGCTTTCGACGATGCTGTGGCTCGCGCTGCTCCGCAAGCGTGGAGTGCAGGTTTCAGCGTTGGATTATTTCAAGGTGAGCGCGATCATGGCGCCCGTCGTGCTGATCGCGACGTTCGGCGCTCTTTGGATCCCCGCGCATTGATGCAAACGCTCCTGCCATGAACGTCACGCTGTGCGTGGACCTTCGAGACGGGCTGCGCCCGGTGGCGGCGACCATTCGATTCGTTTCGCTCGCGGGAGCAGACGTTGAGATAGTGCACGTTCGCGAAGCCGCCGCGCGGACGGATCTGGAACACGCGCTGCGACCTGGCCTCGTGCGGCCCCGGCTACGCGAGACGGAGGTCGCGCTGCGGGCGGACGAAGACAGCCGGATGGAAGAAATTTACCGTCGGGCTCGCGCCCTGCTGAGGGCGGCTGGTTGCGGCACCGTCGCCCTAAGTCTGCTGGATGGGCAAGCCTCGCAGGCCATCGTGCGGCACATCGCGCAGCGCGGCACCGATCTGTGCGTCATCGGCCGCCGACCGGACTGGGACGAAGCCAGCGAGCTCGGCCCTCGCTCCGTCGGAAAGACGGCCCGTTACATCATCGACCACGCGAACTGTCCCGTGCTGGTCCTGCGATGAAGCGCTTCTTCGTCTACTTAGCGCGCACCCGAGACGGCGCGTATTACTGCGGTTATGCCGTCGACGTGCCGGCACGGCTGGCATCGCACAACGCCGGCACCGGGGCAAAAATCCTGCGCGGCAAGCGGCCGGTTTCGCTCGCGTACGCCCGAGAATTTTCGACCAGAGCTGCGGCTCTAAGCTTCGAGGCGACGCTAAAAAAACGCACGCACGCGTACAAACGTATGCTGGCGACCCGCTGGTGCCGGAAGTCGGTCAAAACGGCGGGCGGCCCGTAGCGATTTGCGGCGTCCGTCGAGCGGACGTGATGGAACGCGTCCCCGGCGTCGGCTACACGCGCGACACGTACTTGCGGTCGCGCGTATCGATTCGGATGCGGTCGCCGGCATTGATGAACAGCGGGACGTTGACCACCGCGCCGGTCTCGAGCTTCGCCGGCTTCTGAACGTTGGTGGCCGTGTCGCCCTTGAATCCAGGATCGGTTTCGATGATTGCAAGCTCTATGTGATTAGGAAGCTCTGCACCGATCACGCGGCCGTCGTGGAACTGCACGTTGATGCTCGTGCCTTCCTTGAGCAGATCTACTTGGTCGCCTAAAATGTCCTGGCCGAGATGGATCTGCTCGTATGTCGCGTTGTCCATGAAGTGGTACTCGTCAGCGCTCCCGTAGAGATACTGCATCTCCCGCGTCTCGATGATCGCGCGGGTCAGCATTTCCCCGGCCCGAAAAGTCTTCTCGAGCACGTTGCCTCTGATGACGTTCTTTAAGCGCGTGCGTACGAAGGCCGATCCCTTCCCCGGTTTCACGTGCTGGAAATCGACGACCGTCCATAGTTGGCCCTCCAGCTCGACGGTCACGCCGGTCCGGAAGTCGTTGGTCGAGATCATGTAGGCTCGTTTTGCTCCTTCGGGGACCCGATGCGCCGTTCTTTGCCGGCCAATAAGCGCTTGATGTTCGACTCGTGCCGCCACAGGACGAAGCCCAACGCGACTACCGCATACAAGACGTACGGAGTCGGAGCCCTTGTGAGGAGCAATGCGAGCGGCACCGCCGCGTTGGCGAGCATCGAAGAAAGCGACGAGTAGCGCGTCAACGCCAGCACGGCGAACCACACTACACCGAAGGCGATGCCTCCCCACAGAGACAGCACGACGAGTACGCCCAAGCCCGTGGCGACGCCTTTTCCGCCGGTGAAGCGCAAGAACACCGACCAGTTGTGGCCGACGATCGTCGCCAGACCGACGGCCGCCACGATCGTCGGCGGTTCTCTGAAAGCGTGCAGAGCGAGAGCCGTCGGCAGCACTCCCTTGATGACGTCCCCGATCAGCACCAACGTGGCTCCGGTCTTGCCGAGGGCGCGCAGCGAGTTCGCCGCGCCGATGTTGCCGCTGCCGACCGTACGCGGATCGACCCCGAAGAGGCCGCGCCCGACGATGATTCCGAAAGGAATCGAACCGACGATGTACGCCCCCAACAGCATGAGCGGAAAGGTGAGCGTCATCAGTGCGCCTTTGCGCCATCGGTCCCGGCCAAAATGAGTTCTTCGGATTGCGTTCGGTCCTGCTGGACGCGCGGCCTGAAGACCAGAGCGATGGGCGTTCCGGCGAAGCCGAACGCGTCGCGGATATTGTTCTCGAGATAGCGCTGATACGAGAAGTGCAATAGCCTCGGGTCGTTGACGAAAAACACGAACGTGGGAGGCGCTACTTGGCTTTGCGTCACGTAATAACACTTAAGCAGGTTGCCGCGGAACATGGCGGGCGGGCGGATGCGAAAAGCGTCCCGGACGACCTGGTTCAAGCGCGCGGTCGGTACGTGTTTGCGTCGCTGCGCGGCCACCTCGCTGACGGCTGCCCAGACCTTGTGGACTCCTTTTTTTGTCAGCGCAGAGCCGAACAGTATGGCGGCATGAGGGAAAAAAGAGAACTCCGTGCGCAGTGCGGTTTCGGCGTGAGCGCGATCGAATGTCGCGGTGTCGATGAGGTCCCACTTGTTGACCATGAGCGCTAGACCTTTGCCTTGTTCCACTGCCAGCCCCGCGATTCGTTTATCCTGCGACGTCGCCCCCACCGTCGCGTCGATGAGCAGCAGAGCGACATCGCAGCGGCCGATCGCGGCGACCGCGCGCAGGCTGCTGTAGTAGTCGAGTGAGGGCCGTCCGCGCGCGCGGCGGCGTATGCCGGCCGTATCGATGATGGTGAACCGCATGCCGTCCACCTCGGTCGCCGTGTCGGTGGCGTCGCGCGTCGTTCCCGGGATATCCGACACGACCGCCCGCTGCTTCCCTAAAAGCGCGTTGACCAGAGATGATTTGCCGACGTTGGGTTGTCCGACGATCGCCAGACGGATGACGTCGTGGTCGGCGTCCTCAGCCGCCGGCTGAGACGGCAGTTTAGCGACGATCGCATCGAGCAAGTCGCCGCTTTGCAAGCCATGAATGGCCGAGACCGGCAAAGGGACGTCGAAGCCGAGCGCGCAGAATTCGTAGATGGCGCCCGCGGACCTGGGCGATTCCACTTTGTTCGCGACCAGAAGCACCTTGTCGTGACGCGCCCGCAACAACGCTGCGACGTCTTCGTCGCCGGGGGTGAGACCGGCCGCCGCATCGACGACAAAGATGATGGCGTCAGCTTCCCGGATGGCGATTTCGGCCTGTGCCCGGGTCTGTGCCAAGAGATCGGCATGCGCGTCGACTTCGATGCCGCCTGTGTCGACGATCGTAAAGCGGCGGCCCTGCCACTCGACCGCGGCGTACAAGCGGTCGCGGGTAACGCCCGCTGTGGGTTCGACGATCGCGAGCGGCTTGCCCAGCAGCCGATTGAAAAGAGCGGACTTTCCGACGTTGGGCCGCCCGACGAGCGCGACGATTGAGGTGCTGGCCACAATGCGGCATGCTTAGACGGCCGCTCGTTCATGGCCTCGGCGTGCTTGCGTTGGATGGCGACGCAGCACAGGGCGCGCTTTGCGCCGGCGAGAACGCCCGGACATGAACGCCGTCCGAATTATGACCGCGATTGCTTGTTGCGCGGTGCTGGGAGCGGTCATGTCGTCGCGGGCGGACGCGGCAACGACGGCAGGCGACATCCCGCCGCACGGCGGCGCATACGTGACGACTTTGCCGCTCGGAGCCGCGGTCTGGGTGGACGGGACGTATTTTGGATCTACTCCGCTCTATGCGGAGCTGCCGCCCGGCCACCACGGGATAGCAATCACGAGCCGCGGCTGGGCGCCGCTTAGTGCCGACTTCGACGTCGCAGTCGGGCGCACGGCGGCATTGAGTTTCTTGCTTCAGCCCGCTTCGGCCTCAAAGGGAACGTCCGCAGCTTCGCCCGACGCCGGGGGCAGCTTGACCGTGCGCGGCGGCACCGCCGGGGTCGCGATCTCCATCGATGCGGTCAGGAGCGGCGAATTGCCGCTGGAGCGGCGCAGCTTGGCGACCGGTCATCACATCGTCATCGTGGGAAACGACCGCCGCCATCGCTTGATGCGCGACGTCGTGATCTACCCGAACACGGTGACGGTGCTGCCTTTGAACCTCGCGGCTCCACAGAGCGGCTCAGGGCGCTCCGGCATGGATGTGCTCGCTCCTTTGAAGTGGTACGTCCCCGCTGCTGACGTCAGCACGTCGGGACAGCAGCTGATCATCCACACGAGAGGCGTAGAACTATCGTGCGAGATCGGATCGCACACCTACGTCCTCAACGGGCGGGCCCAGTACACGGACGTCACTCCAGCCATGCTCGGCGGCAAGGTCTACTTGCCGTTGTCGCTGCTCAAAAGGATCAAGGGATAAGAAGATGGCGAGCATCTACCTGCAGACATTCGGATGTCAGATGAACGCGGCCGACTCAAACGGGATCGCCCATCAAGCCTGGTCGATGGGGTGCACCTTTACGACGAATCCGGAGCAGGCGGATATCATCATCCTGAACACGTGCGCGATCCGGGAGAAAGCGGAGTCGCGCGCCTACGGCCGCATCGGCCAGTTCAAGGCGCTCAAGGAGAAAAATCCGGCCGCAAAACTGCTGGTCTGCGGCTGCCTCGCGCAAAAAGATCGCGCGCTCATGCGTGAAAGAGCGCCCTTCATCGATGCGCTGCTTGGCCCGCGCGAGTACGGCAAGCTCAAGGAGACACTGACCGCCTGGGGGGTCGCGACCGATGCGCCGCCGCCGGACGCTCTCTTTCGCGCGCCGGCCGCAGAAGAAGATCCGGGGCAGGGCGGATTCGATGAGTACGCGCACCTGCGAGCGCTAGTCAATATCACCCGCGGTTGCGAAAAATTCTGCACGTATTGCATCGTGCCGTACACGCGCGGGCCGCTCGAGAGCATCCCGCCCGAGGAGATCGAAGCTCAGATCAAGATGGAGGTTCGGCGCGGCGCTCGCGAGATAACCCTCCTCGGCCAAAACGTGAACTCCTACTATCATCCAGCGTCGAAGCTCGACTTTTCGGGATTGTTGCTGCGCGTGGGAGCCATACAAGGCCTGACCCGACTCACGTTTTTGACCTCCCATCCAAAAGATTTCGGGCCGGATGTCGTCGACGCCCTGAGCCGATTGCCCAACGTGTGTCCACGCCTCCACTTGCCGATGCAGTGCGGAAGCAATCCCGTGCTTCGCGCGATGGCGCGTCTGTACACCATCGAAGAATATCTGGAGAAGATCGAGCATTTCCGCGCCAGATTGCCGGGCTGGGCCTTGACGACGGACATCATCGTCGGATACCCGACCGAAACGGAGGCCGACTTCTTGCGGACGCTGGACGTCGTTCAACGCGGGACGTTCGAATCGGCCTACATATTTTCGTTCTCACCGCGCGCAGGCACTCCGGCGGCCACGATGATGCCGCAGGTCGATCCGAAAGAAAAGATTCGCCGGCTTCAGGCGGTCAACGCCGCGCAGAACGAGGCGACGAGGCGCTTTCACGAGTCATTTGTCGGCGAGACGGTGAGCGTGCTCGTCCAAGGCCCTTCCAAGAAAGATGCGACGCGGCTGGCCGGCAAGACCGGGCACAACACGACGGTTGTCTGGCCGCGCGACGGACGAACCGACGGCATGCCCTTGGTCGACGTCACGGTCGAGCGTGCGTTCAACTGGGGCTTGGCGGGCCAGGCGGCATAGCCGTTCGCACACC
Source organism: Vulcanimicrobiota bacterium (assembly GCA_014304875.1). Lineage (GTDB taxonomy): Bacteria > Vulcanimicrobiota > Vulcanimicrobiia > Eremiobacterales > Eremiobacteraceae > Mawsoniella > Mawsoniella australis. The sequence continues at coordinate 7,996 of JACRUD010000073.1, read as the reverse complement.
ATCCCGCGGTGCCGGGGCTCCGCATGAAGCCGGGCGTCCGGCGGAGTGCCTGGTTCAGCCGCACGCCGCCCGGCTCGCGGACGATCCGTCACCGCTGATCGCGCAGTACGTTTCGCTGAAGAACGAGTATCCCGAAGCGCTGCTGCTCATGCGCGTCGGTGATTTCTACGAAGCCTATGGCGACGAGGCGCAGGACTTGGCGAGATCGCTCGATATCGCGCTGACCTCCAAAGAGGCCGGAAAAGGGCGACGCGTGGCCATGGCGGGCGTGCCGCACCACAGCCTCGATCAGTACCTGGCGAAGCTGATGCGCCAACGCCGCGTCGTTGCCATCGCCGAGCAGATGGAGGCGCCGGTGCCTAATCGGTTGGTGCGCCGCCAGGTCATCCGGCTGCTGACGCCCGGCACCGTCTTGGAGGAGCAATTTCTCGACCCCGGGCGCAACAACTACTTATGCGCCGTCGCCCCAGCCGCGGGAAAGATCGCGATCGCCTCTGCGGACGTTTCAACGGTGGCCGCGGCCGTCACCGTCATGCCGGACGACGACGAGCTCGGCGCAGAGCTCGAGCGTTTGGCGCCGTCGGAGATCGTCGTCGAGGATGAAGAAATCGCGAACCGCTGCAGGCCGATGGTCAACGATGCTTGCCGGATCGCGGTCGAGGAGGTGGACGATGACGCGGCGCCGTTGCGCCTGCCTGCCTTGAGCTTGGCCATCGAGGATCAGCCGGCGGCCAAAGCCGCGCTGCGGTTGCTGTACGCGTATTTGAAGCGAATGCGTTTGGACGCAGCGGCGATCATCGCACGAAGCCAAGTGCACGATGCGCGTCGCGCGATGATGCTGGATTCAGCGACGCGTCGCCATCTCGACCTGCTCGCGGGCGCCGGCGACAACAGTCGCGCGTCGTTGCTCAGCGTGCTGTTCAAGACGAAAACCGCCATGGGGGGCCGCATGTTGGCGCGCCGTCTTTGCGCCCCCCTGGTCGACGTGCAGGCGATCCGAGAACGCCACGATCGTGTCGAAGCGCTGGTGGAACGCCTCTCCTTCCGCCAGAACGTCCAGGAGGGACTCGCAAAAATCGGCGACATCGAACGCCTGCTGGCCAAAGTTCGGGCCCGCAGAGCGCTGCCGCGCGATCTGGCGGCGCTACGCGATTCGTTGACCGAAGTCGCCGCCTTGCGCGACACGATCGGCCGCGCACACGATTGCGAAGATCCGATGGGCTGGGGCGGATTCGTGCCGCTGCTCGCCTGCGAAACGACCATCGCCGCTATGCGAGATGCTCTGCTGGACGAGCCGTCGCCGACATTGAGCGAAGGCGGCGTTATCCGGCCGCAAAAACGTCAAGAGCTTGCCGACGTCTTCAGCCTGCGCACGGAAAGCCGCCGCCACTTACTGGCATTGGAAGAAGCAACCCGCGTCCGTTGCGGGATTCGATCTTTAAAGATCCGGTACACGCAAGCGTTCGGATACTATTTCGAAGTTCCGCGCAGCCAGGCCGATGGGGTGCCCTCCGACTTCATTCGCCGCCAGACGCTCACCAATGCCGAACGGTATACCAATCCCGAATTGAAGCGGCTCGAAGCAGATCTCCTCACGGCCAAAGCGCGCCAAGTAGCTCTCGAACGCGACGAGTTCGAGGCGCTGCTCCAGATCATCGATGGGAATCAGGCCGCGCTGCTGGCAGCGGCAGATGCCGTGGCGCAGATGGACGTCGATTGCGCGCTCGCGCAAGTGGCCGGCGAACGCGACTACGTACGACCGCGCATGGTCGAGGAGAGCCGGCTCGATATCGTCGACGGCCGGCATCCGATCGTGGAAGCCTACGGCGGCGTCGATTTCGTTCCCAACAACATCGCGCTGGACGATGACGGCCGCTTCCTTTTATTGACCGGCCCAAATATGGGCGGCAAATCCACCTATCTGCGGCAAGCCGCCCTGCTTTGCGTGCTGGCTCAAACGGGCTCCTTCATTCCGGCTGCGCGAGCCACCATGGGCATCGTCGACCGGCTGTTCACCCGAATCGGCGCCGGCGACGATATCGCATCCGGCCGCTCGACGTTTTACGTCGAGATGGCGGGGATGGCGCTGATCTTGCGGCGCTGCACTCCGCGCAGTTTGCTGCTCATCGATGAAGTCGGCCGTGGGACCGGAACCACCGACGGCCTGTCCATCGCGCAAGCCCTCAGCGAATTTCTTCTCCAGCTCGAAGCGGCCATGCCAATGGTGTTATTCGCGACACACTTTCACGAGCTGGTTTTGTTGGCGTCGACGTACCCGCGGCTGCGGAACATGCACGTCGTGGTCGCCGATGGCCCCGGCGGACCGGTGTTCTCGCACCGGCTGATGCATGGGGCAAGCAGCAGGTCGTACGGGATCGCGGTCGGCAAGATGGCCGGGCTGCCGCTTGCGGTCGTAAGGCGAGCTCAGGAGATTGCCGATGAATTAGAAAGCAGGCCGGCTCCCGCAGCCGGACCGGCGCGGCGACCGGGCGAGGTCGACTCGCGGCAAACCGCGCAACTCGATCTTTTGACGTAGGGGCCGGTGCGGGCAAGGCCTTGCCGGAAGGGGATCGGGATTCGTGCAGCCTGCCATCGGAGCAATCAGCTTCCTTTATAGAAGAGCGACTCTGCCTCTGGCGATCGCAGCCGTGCGGGCTCTCGCGATCGCGCAAACGTTGGTCGCACCTATGGGCTCGGCGCCGCCGTCGTGGCTTGCGCCTGCGCTGCTGGCCTACATCGTCCTGACTTTCGGGCTTTCGTTCCCCTCCCGCCGCACGGGGACCGCGGTGGAAGATCGCGATCGCCTGAACCCCTTGAAGCTCGCTGCGATAGTGCTGCTTGACGTCGCCGCCGCTTCGCTGGTCGCGTGGTGTTCGGGGATAAGCGCGCTTCCGATCGTCGTTGCGCTCGACGTTGCCGCCCTGCCCGTTCTCACGGCGCTCGCTGTCGTCGCCGGGTCCACGATCTGCGTCGCGCTGACGTTGAGCCGTAGTCACGCCGGCGGAACTGCGGCGGCTCTGCTCGAGGCCGCCAGCTTAACCCTCGTGCCGTATCTCGTCATGACTTTTACGCTGATGGAACGTCGGCGCGCCGAACAGCAGATCCGCGCCATCAACCGGGTCCTAGACGCCGGATCGGATTTGGGCACCAAACTCTCTCTGCCCGAGGTGCTGTCCCAACTCCTCAATATGCTGACCCACTTTCGCGACTCGGTGCCGTGGCAGACGGTCGTCGTCTATATCACTCACTTCGATGAGTCGCAAAAGGAAGAGATCCTCTGCGCGGAGGCTTTGGCGGGAGCGCACGCCGATTTTTACCGCGGCAGCAAGCTCCGCTTCGGGCAAGGGGTCGCGGGCTATGCCGCGGCCGAGCAACGTCCGTTCATCGTCGCGGACCTGCAAAAAGACCATCGCGAGGCGAACCAGCCCAAACCGAAGTCCATGCGCGGTTGCTTGATCGTGCCCATCGTCAGCGAAGGATCCACGATCGGCTGCGTCGCGCTCATGGCTGCGCTGCCGAACTCCTACGCCTTCGAACAGCAGCGGCTCGTCGACCGGCTGATCCGCCTGGCGTCGGTCGGCATCCAAAACGCCCGGCTCCACAGCAAGACGCTCGAGCTTGCAGACACGGATTCCATGACCGGCCTGCTCACCCACCGAGCGTACCAGGAACGTTTGGAAGCGGAATTCCACAAAGCGCAGGGCCAGCGGCAATCGTTGTCACTTTTGATCCTTGACGTCGACTTCTTCAAGCGGGTCAACGATTCGTACGGACATCCTCAGGGTGACGAGTTGCTGCGTCAGCTTGCCGAAGTCATCCGCCTGCATGCCCGCAAGGGCGACGTGTGTTGCCGATACGGCGGCGATGAATTCACGGTCGTCATGCCGGAGACCATCAAAGCCGAAGCCGTCATGGTGGCGAACCGGATCCGCCAAGCCGTCGAAGAGAAAGCCTTCCAGTTAGAAGAAGCCGTTGCCCGCATCACGATATCGATAGGCGTCAGCGGTTACCCGCAAGACGTCAGCGCGAAGCAGCCTCTCGTCAAGGCGGCAGACGTTGCGCTGTACGCGGCCAAGCAGAGCGGGCGAAACAACGTGAAGCTGGCAGGACGGCAGCAAACGCTGCAGCCTCGCTGACTCGGCCGCCGGCCCAACGGCCGGACTAAAGGGCCCTGGCTACATGACGCTTTCTAAATGTAGCGCCGCCGCTTTTGTGGCGTCCCCCGCCGTCGGTTCGGACTGACCCGGTCCCGCGCGAGACGGATTTCCGCCGAAATCAGGTGAAGGTGGTGATGCCGCCGGGCACTCGCCGGGGAAATCATTTTTGGGGGGGGGCTTCTTGCCGGACGTTCTAGCGCACGACTCCATCCGGCTCCTGGACGAAGCGACTGTGGCTCAGATCGCCGCCGGCGAAGTGATCGAGCGCCCCGTCTCGGTCGTTAAAGAGCTTGTCGAGAATTCTCTGGATGCCGGTGCGTCGCACGTGTGGGTCGAGCTGGCGGATGGGGGCCGAGACGCGATCTCCGTCAAGGATGACGGCTCGGGCATCGCCGCCGACGACCTAAAAGTCGCGCTCGCCCGCCACGCAACGAGCAAGCTGCATAGTCCCGACGATCTCTATGCCGTGACCACCCTCGGCTTTCGCGGAGAGGGATTGGCCAGCGTCGCGGCCGCGGGTGCGCTTGAACTCACGTCGCGCCGGGCCGACCAAGAGTTCGGGGCCCACGTGCAAGCGTGCGCAGCTGCGATCGGGGAAGTTGCGACCGTTGCCGCGCCCGTCGGGACGAAGGTGGTCGTGCGCGATCTCTTCGATGCTCTGCCCGCACGACGTGAATACCTCAAGAGTCCGCAGGCCGAGCTTTCGCGGATCAGCTCGCTCTTGAGCCGGCTTGCGCTGGGATGGCCGGCGGTCGGTTTCGCGCTGCGCAACGATGGCCGCGAGGTTTGGGCGTTGCCCCCGGCGCGCCACAGTGTCGATCGCATCGAAGCCGTGTTCGGCAAGGCGGCGCGCGGAGCGTTGCGCGAGATCGTCTTTGAAGAGACGCCGCAGCGGGAACGCGTTCGGGGTCATGTGAGCGCGACCGGCTCCGACCGGCCCAGCCGCCAGCACCAAGTGTTTTTCGTCAACCGCCGGCTAGTCAGAAGCTCGTCTCTGTCCGCCGCTTGGCTTGCCGGCCACGGCTCGTCTTCGATGGTGGGACGCTATCCGTTCGGCATGATTTCGATCGACTTACCGGCGCAAGACATCGACGTGAACGTGCATCCGACGAAGGTCGAAGTGCGGTTCGCACATGCAGCGCAAGTCTTCGACACCGTGCGCCGTGCGGTCGCGCGCACGCTCCGCGCCCCGGCTGTGGGTACCTACGGCCCAGGAACGCAGGCGTGCGAGCCCGCTCTAACGACAGCGAGCTCGCAGCTGGAGTTTTCGCCGACCCAGACGGCGCCCGAGATGTCGCTGTTCCCGGATGCCGCTGCGGCGGTTCGGGTCTTAGGGCAAGTGGATCGCACGTACGTTTTGGCGACGGATGGCAACGAAGTCCTGATTTTGGACCAGCATGCGGCTCACGAGCGGATCGCCTACGAAGCGATCGTGGCCTCCGCCGGTCGAGGCGACGGCGCAGCGACGCTGCTTTTTCCCACCATCGTCGAATTGACGCCGGATCAGGCCGCCACGTTTCACGAATTCGAGCGCGAGTTCAGCGAAGCCGGCGTCATCGTCGAACGGTTCGGGCACGGCGCGTATCGGATCTGCGGCGTGCCGTCGGGTTACGAGCGGCGCGGGTTCGACTTCGCCAAGATGTTGGACGACCTGACCGCCGACGACGCACCGCGAGAAGGATTGGGACGCCGCAACCGCGTGCTGGCGACGGTGGCGTGTCACTCGGTCGTGCGCGCCCACCAAACGCTGACCTCCCAAGAGCAGTCGGCGCTGTACGAACGGCTGCTGCATTGTCGCGACCCTCACACCTGTCCGCACGGGCGGCCCACTATTGTGCGGCTGGATGCGGCGGCGCTCGCGAAAACCTTCAAACGCGTCTGAACGGGGCCGACTGTCCGGTTCTCGCGATCTGCGGCCCGACGTCGTCGGGAAAATCGGAGATAGCGCTGCGCCTCGCCGCGGCTTTGGATGGCGAGATCATCAACGCCGATTCACGTCAAATCTATGCCGGCATGTCGATCGGAACGGGTCAGCCCGATGACGCGATGCGCGCGCGCGCGCCGCACTTGGGCTACGGCTGGCTCTCTCCCGAACAACGATATAGTGCGGCCCGCTTCGTCGAAGACGCCGACGAGACGATCGACGCCGTTCGAGAGCGCGGCAAGCTCCCGCTGCTCGTCGGCGGCACCGGGTTGTACATCGAGGCACTCGCCGGGACGATGCCGCTGGATCGTCTTTTCGCCGAGGAAGCGGTGCGCGAAAGGGTACGTGCGGAAGCGGAAGTTCATCCGCTGCAAACGCTTCACGATTGGTTGAGCGTTCTGTCGCCCCAGAGCGCATCAAGAGTTCCCAGCGGCGACCGCTATCGCATCTTGCGTGCCATCGAGGCGGCTCTCACAGCGCGCAGCGACGTGCCGCCGCGCAGCAACTCTCGCCCTCGGCAGCGGCGGCTCCAAATCGTCGTGCTGGCCGTCTCGCCGCGCGAGCTCGAGATGCGCGTGCAACGCCGTGTCGCAGGAATGTTTTCGGCGGGGTTGATCGGCGAAGCGGTCAGCGTTCGCAGGCGGTACGGGGACGCCCCGGCGCTCTCAGGTTTGGGCTATGCGGAAGCGCTCGCCGTCGACGCAGGAACGGCCACCCAGCAGGAAGCGGTCGCTTTGACGGTGCGGCGCACGCTGCGGTACGCGAAGCGGCAGCGTACGTGGTTTCGGCGGATGCATGATGCGATCGTCGTCGATGCGTCGGACGTCGACGCCGCAGCGGCGACAGCACTTCGCGCAGCAAGGGAAATTAAGACGGCGACGTGAAATCGGCAAGGCGCATCCTTTCACGATGGCGCTATCCATTTTGCCCGAAGAAGCGGAGATGGGCGTGAAAAGTAACCTGCCTTTGCAAGACTCGTATTTGCTTGCCATCAAGAGAGAGAATGCTCCGGTGACAATCTACCTGCGCAACGGCTTCCAATTGCGCGGGCACGTGCGCGGCTTCGATAATTTCACCATCGTTCTCGAGTACGACAACAAGCCGCACTTGGTCTACAAACACGCGGTCTCCACGGTCTCCCCGCAGACTCCGGTCCATTTTTCGCCCAGCGAGTTAGCCGCTGGCCGCGCGGCGTCCGAAGGCCCCGCGCCGACGCCTCTTTCCGCACCGGTCGTCGACGGCAATCCCCGCGATCCCGTAGCCCCGTAGCCCTTTCCCATGGTTGCGTTGCCGGTGATCAAGTGCCATGCGGCCGGCAACGATTTCGTCTTGCTGGACAACCTGCAAAGCGTTCCGTACGACTATCCGAGCTTGGCGCGATTTCTGTGCCGTCGGCGCTTCGGAATCGGCGCCGACGGTCTGCTCGTCGCTCTGCCCGCATCCGATGCGCAGACGGACGTTGGGTTGCGTATCTTCAACGCCGATGGCTCTGAGGCGGACATGTGCGGTAACGGTATCCGCTGTCTGGCGAAGTACGTGATGTCGGGCACGACGTACTCGTCGGCGACGTTGCGGGTCGCCACCAAGTCGGGGACCGTACGCTGCGAAACGATCGAGGCTCATGGGTCCCCCTCCATTCGCGTCGCAATGGGCGTGCCGTGCTTTGCGGCTGACGGAAGCGGGCAGGCCGGCGGCGCTACCCGAAGGTTGCGGCGTGTTCGCGTCGGTAACGCTCATTGCGTCGTCTTCACCGGCTCTGAGGTAGCGACGTTTGATCTGCGGGGGCTCGCTCGCGATGTCAATGCGGGTGCGCGGCTTGGCGAAGAAGCCAACGTCGAGATCTTTCGCGTCGTGCGCGGCACCATAGAGTTGCGCATTTGGGAACGCGGCGTCGGCGAGACGATGGCCTGCGGGA
>JACRUD010000063.1 GCA_014304875.1 Vulcanimicrobiota bacterium | reverse complement strand
GCGATACGCCGCAACCAAGGCACGATGGGAGAGCACTCAAGGCAGCAAGTACCAGGCCGCTTTGCAGCAGCAAAGAGCTGGGGAGAAGACGCGATTCGAGTCCTTACGGAAGGAGAACCGCACGGCACGGGAACGCATCAAAGCGTCGAATACGCATAAAAACAAAAAGGTTCTATACTCCGTCCAAGCCTTTCTAGCGGCCACGAGACGCGAAGAGCTACGCCTCGATATGAAACAAGAGCGCAGCGATTTGAGGGCGCAATACAATCGCGACAAGCCAGGTCCTTGGCAAGCTTGGCTGGCCCAACAAGCCTTAGCCGGCGATAAGGCGGCCATTGCCGTCCTACGCCGCCGGCGGTACAGCCAGGAGCTTGAGAGGAAGGTGGATGGCCCCCACATTGAAGTTGGCACGATCGTAGGCATCGACACGCCGCGTACGGCCATATTGGCGGCTTTGCATTGGACTACCGACCGACAAGGCGTGAATTACATCTTCAACAATGTAACCGTCTTCCGTGACGAAGGCCGTCGGGTAATGTTTAGCGATCTGGGTGACGAGGCGGTCCGCGCTGGCCTGATGCTCTGCCGCGAAAAATGGGCAGGCGAGCTTGAAATAAGCGGCTCGGAGTGCTTTAAGACCAAAGCCGCGGCCTTGGCAAGAGAACTGGGCATTCGCGTCGTCGGTCAGGGGTTGCAAGCGGCTCACTCCCCCACGGAGCCGGCGCGGTCACAGCCAAAGGTGGAGAGCAAACAGCCGGCGTTGCGGCTCATCGAGGCAGACATCGAGCGACTGTCGTCCATGTACGGCAAGCGGCTATTGAGTGAGGAGCCCTCTTTAGGTCGCCAGCATACGGGCAAGGTCGTCGCTGCCGGACAGACAACGAACGGCGACGGAGCCGTGGTAATTGATATTGGGCGAGAGTTAGCGGTGATGCATACGAGCTCCGAAGCGGCCGTTGGCTTGCAGCGTAAGCTAGGGGTCCAGATTAAGGCTCTGGCTGCAACGCATGAGCAGTCAGGAGAAAAGTTATGCTGGCTTTTTTCAAGTTTGGAGCGGGCAGTGGGGTTGGAGCGCGATTTATGACTTCGCTTTCATCTCAACACATTGATGCGCGGAAAGAACAGCGACAAACCCGAGCGGCAATCTTTTCGTCAGGAATCTTTTTGATGCTGACAACGTCCACAGTCATCTCTGCGGGGGGCTTGCGTGTAAACTTCACGGAGAGCATGCCGCAAGGGTTGTACAAAGTTGTGGTATTGTCGCGGCGCTTGAATCGCGGCGACCTAGTTTCCGTGTGCGCGCCTTCGTCGGCTGCAACTTTAGGCCGCCAGCGCGGTTATCTCGCCACGGGTGAATGTGTGGGCGGGTCCGAGCCCTTACTTAAGATTGTCGCAGCGCTCTCGGGCGATAGAGTGTTGACAGGCCCCAGCGGGGTAACAGTAAATGGCAGTCTTTTGCCCCACACCAATTACCTAAGTAATGATGCGATGGGGCGGCCGATGCAGCGCTGGCCAAGCCGGTATTTCGTAATGGGGCCAAGAACAATTTGGCTGTATGCTCCGTTTTGGCGCAGTTGGGATTCCCGGTACTGGGGACCGGTTGAGGTTTCGAGTGTTTTAGGAATCGCGGTTCCAGTGTTCGTGTTCACTAGGAGTGACTGACGCCGCAAGGCGCTCAAGCATCTGATTTCAGCTGAGAAGACCGTCAGTAGTATTGGGGATCCGCGATACCACCCATATCTCGCCCGTGAGATCGTGGACGACGGCGGACCGTTTCCATCAAAGCATCGTCGGAATGACGAGCCCGACAGTCTTACCGGAACCTGTGGGTGGAGTGCCCCCCCGGAATCTAGACACTGAGGGATCTTATTTGGGCGTTGTCTTGGGCATGCCACGCGGTCGGCGTAAGATAGCCCAGACGTGAGTGCGGTCGTTGATTGTTGTAGCGATCGATCCAAGCGCCAATCACGGCAGTCGCCTCTTCAACGGTCTTGAAGCGATGCTGCCAGACGCATTCGCGCTTGAACGTTTTATGGTACGCTTCGACCACGCCGTTTTGCTCGGGCGTATGCGGGTGGATGAACTCCTGCCTCAGCCCGTAACTGCTCAGCAACGTGCGATACTTCTTTGAGGCAAAGACCAGCCCGTTGTCGCTGCGCACCATCACGCCGGCATCGCCCCGAGGGAGAATGCCGAAGCGCTTGATGCACGCATCTTCGAGCGCCCAAATGGCTTCTTGGGCCCGGCAGCGCTTGCTGATGCAGTGGCCGACCACCGACCGATCGGCGCAGTCGATCACCTCGTTGACGTAGATCAGACCATCGTATTGGGTCCAGATGCAGGTAAAGTCGGTCTCCCAGCGCTGATTGGAATGTGCGGCAATGCTCGTACGCACGGCGACGCGGGGATAGCAGCTCTTGTGCAGGCGACGATGACATTGCCAGCGCTTGAGCTGCATGATGCGCTGCACTGCCTTCCTGTTGACCCGCAGACCCTTGCCGCGCAAGGTAGCCCAGACCATACGGTAGCCTAGATACGACTCGTCGTCGATGACGTGCTTGATGCGCTGCACGAGGACGTCGTCGACTCTTGCTATTCGTGGCCGGTGCTGGTAGTAGGACGTGCTGCGCGGCATGCTCAAGAGCCGGCAGATCGCGACTCGGGTGAAACCTTTGCGAGCAGCGAGCCGATCGAATGCTGCTCGTTTTCGTCCAAAGGGATAATCCGCAACGCCTCTTTGGCGATTTCATTCTCCATCACGAGCTGACCGATCTTCGCCTGCAGGCGTCGCACTTCAGTGCGGTGCTCGGCTTCCAACCCTTTGCGATTCACCTTGAGCGCGTCCATGCCACCGCGCATGAACTCGTCAGCCCACTTGCGGTACTCGCCTTGAGTAAATCCATACTTTCGAGCGGCTTCGGGAACGGAGATCTGTCCTTTAAGCACTTCCAGGATGATCGCAGCCTTACGCTGCGCAGTCCACCGTTCGAACTTCTCTGGCTCCGATGGTGGCGACGGTTGCTGCTTGTGCATCTGACACCTTCCTAGCGACGCTTTCGCTAATCGGGTGTCCAGCT
>JACRUD010000154.1 GCA_014304875.1 Vulcanimicrobiota bacterium | reverse complement strand
GGCTCGTACTCAGTACACCATTTTACTTCCTTACCCGTCGCGGATTTTTGGGACATTGCCAGCGTTCATGTTGGGAATCATCGCGGCAGAGTGGGCGCTCGCGGGTCGGCTAAGGCACTGGTCATGCATCGGTCTCTGGGTCGTTGCGGTGCTCGCCGCCTTGTGGTCGGAGCCGGGCCACCTTCGGTATGCTTTTCAAGATCAAATCTGTTGGCAGATCGCGAGCTTCTTTTTCGTCCTGGCCGCTTGCGCAAATGGCCCGCTACGGCGGACGCTCTCGTTGCGGCCGCTCGTTTTCATCGGGGTGGCCTCTTACAGCATTTATTTGGTCCACGACCCCGTCATGGCATGGTATGGCCTGTACGGGGGAACCAATGTTGTCTTCGCGTGCCTTATCGGCGTGCTGACCGGGGTGATTTTTTGGATGGCTTGCGAGCGATACTTTGTTAGCCCGGCGTTGAGAACTCCAGGGGCAGCCCTAGTGGACTGGATTATCACGCGGCTGGCCGTCGTCTTGCGGCTTCCCGGAAGCATGCGTCTTGGGACCGTTGCGGCGTCGACACCACCTATCGAAGTGGTGACGACCGGTACGTTAGGAAACCGAGACCAGACAAGGGCTCTCGAGGTTCGGTGAAGACGGCTTCGACGCGTCGTTACCTTGATTGAGAAAGGCGAAAGCCTCGTAAAGGCTGCGCGAAGTATCACTTTACGAGGCTTTGATTGGCTCCCCGAGTAGGACTCGAACCTACGACATGCTGATTAACAGTCAGCCGCTCTACCAACTGAGCTATCGGGGAATACGATGCTCTTTCCGTTGCGTGTCAGGGTTTGCGCACCCCGGTTTACCGGTCCTTTACCGGTCGCAGACGGTTTTGCACTTTCTGCAAGCACTCTGGTCAATACTGAGCTCTTCTGGATGATACCCGCGCAAACTATCCTCCGCCTAAAGCCCTTATAAAGAAGACCTAGCGGTACGGGAGACACGAGGCGATATGCGCCGGTAACGAATCGTCAGGAAAGAACAAAGCGGCGCTGCGCCTTAACGCGGCCTGCAAACCATCTCGCCGCCGGTCCGCATATCGTCTTCGGGTGGCATACTGGTTCGACCGATAAGATGTCGAAGCGTTGCAAGCTGCGTGACGGGGACGCGATGGACGAAGAAATCTAGTTTTCGGCGGCCGGCTCTCTGTGAACGCGAGTCACGGTCTTAGGGTCCGCGGCCTCGCGAAGGTCTCTTTCGAACCACATCGGCTCCACGAGTCTGCCAAGCTCATCCTCGCCTTCGAACAGAATCGCGCCTTCCTTGGTGGTCGTCAAACCGAGCTTTGGCAAGCCGTCAGCTCCGAGGAACACCAAGTCCGCGTTTTCATCATCCTTCGGTCTCAAATACATCAACAGGCGGCGGGTGCCGTTAATGTCCATGTACTCGATGCCGGGCGTATCATCGCGCAGTATAATGCATAAGCGAACCAAGCCGTTGGAGTCCAGCAGACGCATGCGCGGCTTGTTATCGTCAAGGGTCAGCACTATCCGAGGTTGGTTGCGGTCGTCCAGTAAGCGAAAACTCGGTGCGCCATCCTGGGAACACCCAAATATGCCGCGCACGTTTCCGGACTGATCTTCGATTTCGAATCGTTGTGCTCGAACGGTGGCTTTGCTTCCGGCTTTACTCGGGCCGCGACGAACCTGGACCGCCATATTGGCTCCGTTCTGAAGGCGCTAAAGCGTCAGGACGAAAGGTCCGGCACGGTGTCAAAACATACGCGCCGCTCTCTATCTATCGGCCGTATCTAGCCCGACAGTAACCGTGCTCACCGACCCTCAAGGCCCTTTCGTAGGAGGCACGACGTTCGCTGAACACTCACGGCTGCCAATGCCGCCTACACGCCGCCGGCTGCGCAGGGATCATAATTAAAAGAGCGACCAGAATTCGCTTCGGAGAAGCGGCGAAAGCGACCCGTCGCTAGCCGACATCGCCGACGCGTTATCCTCGAATCCTCAGGATCTCGTAACCCCACTTCATCAGAAGCGGCATCAGCGGACTGATCTCGGTGCCGATTTTCGTCAGACCATATTCCACGCGCGGCGGGACCTCGGGGAAGATAGAACGTTTGATCACACAATCCCGTTCGAGTTCGCGCAGCTGGACCGTAAGCGATTGCTTAGAAACCAGCGGCATGCGCCGGGAGAGCTCGGAGAAACGGAGTGGGCCACCATGCAGATGAAACAAAATCATGATCTTCCACTTGCCGCCGATAACGCGCACCGCGGCTTCGACGGCCCCTAAATCTCGCGCTACCAACGCCAGCGGTGAAGCGTTAGCCTGCTGAGGGGCGGTCTTCTTAGTCATAAGACTTAGACTTACTCACAAACTCATGAGTTCTTGCCATAGTTCGGATATTTCCATATAATACGATTAGGGTCGTACCGGCACGCTTTAGCTTTCGCGACGGTCAGGCACCATGGCAGCCGAGGGCTAATGATCAGATCTATTCTCCGCCCAAGCGACAGAATATATTTCCAACGCTCGATACCCGAAGGCGTCCACCCGATGCGTGTCGACGAAATGTATAGAACCAATGCAGACGCAAGAGTCGTTTCGCCAATTTGTTAGCTATGACGTCGGCGCAGGCGTCCTGCGATGGTCGAAGCCCAGCGGATCTCTTTGATAGATATGGGTCGATTGTATTCGGCATGGCGAAGCGCATCTTGGGGGATGACCTACTTGCCGAACGCCTGACGTGTTCGGTCCTCGCAGCGCTAATCGTAAGCCTCAGGACGTCCCCAGCGACAGATACCTTGGAGCACGTTATTCGATATACCAGAGAATTGGCGCTCAAGCAGAGTGGCCATAAAGGTTCGCTCTATGCAGGGGCTGATAGAGATGCTGCCTCCGCGGACCTATTGTCTATCGGCGAGGGCTGGAATATCGATGAAGCTCTAAAGTCCTTACCGGCCGTGGATCGGCGTATCATCGAGGAGGCATTTTTTGGCGGCTTGGCCATCGGCCAAATTGCGCAAAGGCTAAACACATCGCCGGCCATCATTAAAACGTCCGCCCGACGTGCACTGGCATCACTCTGGGCCGCCTTGCAGCCTAGAGGGCAGAGATAAGAAAGTGCGCTGAACCCATAAAGGGTCTACATACGTAAAGAGGCCGGCAGCAAACCCGACCTCCTACCGAACGCGATAGACGTTCCCATTTCACGCTCGTGGCTCCGGCTTATCAGCGACCTCCAGCCGCGTTGTGCAGGTCTGTCGCCGCAAAGGAGACCGCTGCCTTTGCTTCATCAACAACGGCACCCATCCCGAAGAACTCGTGGGTGACGCCGTAGAACTCCCGGTAGTGGACACGGATGCCGGCGTCGCGCAAGCGATCGGCGTATCGCCGACCCTCGGTCAGCAGCGGGTCGATCTGGGCGGCGATGATCGTTGCCGGCGGAAGGCCGCTGAGGCTTTTCGCGCGCAGGGGCGAAGCGTACGGATTAGCACCTGCTGCGGAATCAGGTAGATAGTACTTCCAAAACCACTGCATCATCGCGCGGTTCAGCGGCTTTGCGTGAACGTTCTCTCGATACGAAGCCGTATCGAACGCATAGTTCGTCACCGGGTAAACGAGAACTTGGTAGATCGGCATCTGCTGATGCTTGTCGCGCGCCATCAGCGCGACGACCGTCGCCAAGTTTCCGCCGGCGCTCTCGCCCGCCACCGCAACGGTGCGCGGCTCGCCGTTGATCTTGGAGGCGTTCTTCATCGCCCAGCGCGTGGCCGCGTAGGCGTCTTGCGCAGCCGCCGGAAACTTGTTTTCGGGCGCCTGGCGGTAGGCGACGGACACGACGACGTAGCCTGCCGCGTTGGCCAGTGCGCGCGCCGAAGAATCGTATGTGTTGAGGCCGGCGATCACCCACCCTCCGCCGTGGAAGTAGACGAGTACGGGGAAAGGTCCGCTGCCGGCCGGTGTGTAGACGCGGATCGGGATGGGGCCTGCAGGCCCAGGTATCTTCATGTTCACGATTCCGGCCACGGGCATCGGCGCCGTGCTCATGCCTTCGTTGCGAAGGACGACCTTGACTGCATTCGCCGGCGTCGGTTGTTGCCGGGCTTGCTCAGGAGTGAGAAATTCGATCGGCTTGCCGCCCAGAGAGCCGAGCGCCGTCAACACCTTCTGCATCTGCGGGGTCGGCTTGGCCATGGTCATCGCCATATCGCCGGCTTGGGCTTGGGCCGACTGGCCGCGGGCCGAAAGGGCGAGACCGCCGCACAGTACAGCGAGCAGCGCCGCGGTTAACACCAGTTGCTTAGGGGCCAGGGTATTCGTTGAGTCCTTTTTCATTCACTCTCCTGAAGTTTGGAACGAAGTGGCCAATTATAGGCTCGCGGCCGATGTAGGGCCTTTTCCTTCCAGCAAGCTATCCGTGCTTGAACTATAACGACGATTGGCCTATTGTAGGCATATACTCCTGAAATAGCAAGAACTCACTATCTTCTTAGTAAGTCTATATTTAGGACTGCAACGTGCGCGACGGTCAACTTGCGGACCGGAAATACGTAGACCTCAGCGATCTCGGCGCGTCATCGGCAAAGGCGAAAGATCGCGTTGCGAACAAAGTACTTTGCCTTCGTCGGTCGTTTTTTCCGTTGAACGGGTACAGCGAATTCGGAATGCGGGCACTCTTTAGACTTCACGCCTTTTCTGCTTTGCCTTGTGGCGCGCGGCTTTGATCGGGTATCCGGTGGTCGCAAACGCTTTCGGAGTATTGCCGCATTTCCTATAAGATCAAGATTCTTGTCCGATTACCGTGCTCCATCATTTGAGGTAGCGGTCCATCCAGTCCATCCAGCGCCGATAAACATCAGCAGTGCGCACGGGATCGCCCGGGAAATGGCTGTGGACCGGATAGGCAAAGAACTGCACCGGCACGTGGTTATCTTTGAGAGCGTGATACATCTCGTAGGAGTTGATGATCGGAACGTTTGCATCGCCTGTATCCGCCAAGATCAAGGTCGGCGTTGTGATCTGAGTCGCGTAGGCGATCGGCGACTGCGCTCGCCACGCCTTGGCGTAGCGAGCGTTCCCGGGCGGCCCGCCGAAGTAGAAGACGTCAGTGTTGACGTACCATGAAATATCGTAGTCGAGAACCCAATCGTTGAGCGCGGCGCCCTCCATCGCGGCTTTCCAATTGTGATAGTGACCGACCAGCCAGGAGGTCATGTAACCGCCGTACGACCAGCCCGAGACGCCGACCCGCTTGGTGTCCACGATGCCGAGCCGCTCGACCGCCGCTAGTCCAGCCATCACGTCTTTGCCTGGACCGTCCCCGGTGTCGCCCACGATCCCATGCTCGTACGCATCGCCCAGATTGGTGCTCCCGCGGTAGTTCGGCTGAAAGACAAGATAGCCGCGCGCGGCCAGCAGCTGAGACAGAACCGAAAAACGCTGAGTCGTCGATCCTTCAGGACCGCCGTGGATGACGAGCACCAGCGGGTAGAGCCGTCCCTTGACGTAGTGAGGTGGATACGTCAAGACGCCGTCCTCGTGAAAACCGTTTGGCCCAGTCCAATCGACTGCCCGCACATCGCCGAGCTGCAGCGACGCGATGTAATCGTTGTAGTCGGTGAGCCGCCTGGGGGTTTCGTGTCGCGCCTTCCCCGAGCTCTTTGAAGGCGGTAGGTAGTAAAGCTCGCTGGGATGATACGGCGTGTCCCCGACAAAGGCGAGCGCAGCGTCGCGGCCAAGATCCGCATCATCGTCGAAGAGCACGCCGCCCAGATCGATGCGTTCGGCGGCTCCCTGCAGCGGTTGCCGCCACAACGCGCTCAACGTTCCGTCCGGCGCACCGATCAGCAACGAAGCACTGTCGCCGGCCCACCGATACCAGGAGACGCTGCCCCCAACGCCGCGCGCCGCATCATAGCCTTCGCCACCGGCGGCCGCCGCCACCATGATCGTATCGTTGTCATCGTGAACGCCGCGCCTCGGCCATACGTAGGAAAGCAACGAGCCGGACGGAGAGTACCGCGGTTCACCCTCGAGTCCGCTATGACTGGTTATGCGCCGAACGCTTCGGCTCCCGACGTCGAGAACGTCGACGTTGGCGCCGTCGGCATCCCCGTAATACGCGTTCGGATAGCGGCCGAACGCAATGGTTTTGCCGTCGGGCGACCACGACAGCGCCGACTGAGAGCCGGTCGCCGTCAAGGTAAGGCTCCAAGTCCCGGAGGTAAGCCTGCGCGCGGCGCCGCCGTCTGCCGGCACGATCCAAATGTGTGACGGCATCGGCGCAGCCGTCGTCAGGTAATCGTTGTCGCCGACCTGGAAGACGTCATCGTGGCGATCGATAGCCTTCTTGTTCTTGGGCTCATCGGCGGTCACATAGGCGATCCGCGCCGCGGCCGGGTCCCAGGTGAATTCTTGCACGCCCTTTGGCGCGTTGGTCACCGCTTTCGCGTCCCCGCCGCTCATCGGCATGACGAAGACTTGGTCGTTCGTGTCATCGCCGGAGCCCGACTGTGCCAAGAAGGCGATACGGTCCCCTGACGGGGACCACCTCGGCGAGCTCAGATCTTTGCGGTCGTACGTAAGAGCTCGCTTTTGCCCCGACGCGATGTTCAACAGCATCAATTGGCTGTCGTAACGGTCCGCCTTGAAGTTGGGACGCGAAACGATGAAGACGACGCTTTTGCCGTCGACGGACAACTGTGGCTCGGAAACGCGCACGCTCCGTCGCAGGTCGGACAGGTCGATCGTCTTTGCCGCGGCTGGCGAGGCGACCGCTCCCAGCGACAGACACAGACACAACACAGGCACGATCGGTGACCTCATACGGCGAACATTTGCGGCACGCTCGGAGCCTTCCTAGCCGGCGACTCGGCCGTCTCGCACCGGCGTCGGCATTCTCTTGCCGATACAAAAGGCTGGGTGCGCGCTTTGTTTAACGGTCCTAAATGACCGGGGCGCCCGAAGGAGACTGACTGATGATACCTGCCGAACTACGGGAAACGCATGCAGGACTGCGTGACTTTCTCACTCTCCCCTACGCCGAGCTCGAAGATCTGAACCTGCGCGCGAAACAACAACGGAAAGAACGCGTGACGGCACAGCAGATGCAACAGCAGCGGCTCGAGTACCTGACCGACGAGAAGCGCATAAAGGCTGTGACCGTGCTCTTCAGCGATCTCGAGGGTCGCCTTCACATGCTGGACTACGACAAAAAGTTTTTACTCAAGAACAGCGACAACCTGACCTTCGACGGCTCGTCCATTCGAGGTTTTACGCCGCAACGCGAAAGCGATCTGCGCTTGGTGCTGGATTGGAGCGCTTTCTACTGGGCTCCGGCCGACATTTTCGGGCCAGGCAAGGTGCTCGTCTTCGCCAACGTCATCGACCGTGACGGTTCCCCCTTTGCAGGCGACGTGCGCGGCATGCTCAAGAAGCTGTCCACCGATTATTACGAGACCTCCGGCTACACTTTGAATGCGGCAAACGAGATCGAAGGGTTTTTGTTCCAAGGCCTGGACGCCGCGAGGAGCTATCATCAAACTGGCAAGTTCGAATACGTCAATACGGGCGGGTACTACCACTCGCTGCCGGGCGATCCGCTGCGAACGTTCATCGATAAGGTCGCGGAGTTGCTGCGCGCGATGGGCTTCGAAAACGAGAAGGACCATCCGGAGGTCGCGCCGTCTCAGTTCGAAATAAACTACGGCTACGGCGAGGTCGTCGCCGCCGCGGATCAGATCCAGCTCTACAAGTTGATCTGCCGCCAAGTCGCGATCAAGCTCGGCATGACCGCCAGTTTCATACCCAAACCCGTGGTGGGCGTGAACGGCAGCGGCATGCATACCAACGTCTCGGTGAGCAAAGACGGAAAGAACCTGTTCTGGGATGCCGCCGGTGAAGAGAAACTCGGCCGGTTCGCCTGGCAGTTCGTCGACCGCATCCTCAGCCACGGTGAGGACATCTGCCTGGTGTTCAATCCGAGCGTGAACGCATATCGCCGCCTGGATCCGCATTTCGAGGCGCCCAACCAGATCAAGGCGTCGCCGGTCGACCGCGGCTCGATGATCCGCATCCCGATCGGGAACGAGAACAGCGCTCGCATCGAGGTGCGCTCCGTGAGCCCGGATGCGAATCCGTACATGGTCATGCTGGCCGTCTTCAAAACAGGTTTGGAAGGCAGCGTCAGCGACGCAAAAGACCTGCGCCAAGCCAATCGTTATCTGCCCGACAACATCTACGCAGCGCTTAGCAACTTTCGCGGCTCGCCGTGGACCTCGGAGCTGCTGGGCGATGACGTGAAGACCCGCTATGCCGTTCTCAAGCAAGCCAGCGCCGACCGCTGCCCACGCCTGCTCGGGACGTTCGTGAAGGCGCAAGAAGTTCAATATCATCACGAAGTCTACAATCAGTATCTCTGGAATCTCTTCTAAGGTGTCAGCTCAACCGTTTCACCTTTGGGCAGCATGACGAGCGCGACGCTTATGGCGACAACGGCTGCCAGCGCGCTCAACAACATCGCCGCATCGAACCCGCGCACGTATGATTCGTCAATGCGGGACTTCACCAAGTCATAGTTCGAGAGCGGGATGCCGCCGGGCACATGACCGGCGGCGATCGTCGATCGCTCGTGAGCCAGCACGGCCATCGACTGGGTCGAAAGGGCGTCGTGCGCGATTGCGCGGTCGAAATGAGAGTAGAAAACACCCTCGAGAACTATGCCCAGCAGCGCCACCGCGAAAAGACCGGCGGTTCGGGCGACCGCATTGTTGATCGCCGAGGCGATTCCAGCGTGAGACACGTTGACGGAGTTCATAACGGTCGTGGTGAGCGGCGCGACGAATCCAGCCGCACCGATCCCCAAGATGATCGATGCCGGGAAAAATGTGGTCCAGTACGATCCGCCGATGCCGATTCGCGCGTAGGCGAGGAAGCCCAACGCCGCGATGAGGGCGCCCCACGCCAGAAGCGGTCGGGCACCGGTGCGGGCAGCGAGACGCCCGGCTGCAGGCGAGATGAGAGCGATCATCGCGACCATGGGCAACATAGCACAGCCGGCCGCTAGCGGCGAATAACCCTGGACGTTGATGAGGTTGAAAGGCACGAAGAACAAACTGCCTCCCAAAGCCGTATAGAGAAGCAGCGTATACAGGTTCGCCGCGGCAAAACGATGCGAATCGAACATGCGCAGCGGCATCATGGCCTGCGCCGACCGCTTTTCGACGATGAGGAATCCTCCTAGAACTATCGACCCGGCGATCGCGCTCGCGACTCCAACGCCATCGAGCTTTCCCTGCAAGCGAATAAGTCCGAAGATCAACAGCCCTAGGCCAAGCGTCGCCAGTGTGGCACCCGGCACATCGATGGAGCGAGGAGCGTGCTCGTCACGGGACTCTACGACGTGTTTTCTCAGAACGAACAGCACGACGGCGGCCAGCGGAAGGTTGATCAAAAAGACGTAGCGCCAGGAAAACGACTGCGCCAGCCATCCCCCGAGCACCGGGCCGCCTGCGGTGACGATGACCGAGGAGGCGGACCAAGTTCCGATGGCCTGACCGCGCGCTTCGCCGGCGAAACTCGCGCTGATCAACGCCAAGCTCTCCGGCGTGAAAAGCGCGGCGCCGACGCCCTACAGGCAGCGCCCGACGATAAGCGAGGGCATGGACTGCGAAAGCGCGCAGCCGAGCGACGCTAGCGCGAAGATCGCGATGCCCAACCCGAATACGAGCCGGCGGCCGAAGCGATCGCCCAAAGAGCCGCCCAGCAGAATGAGCGCGGAAAGAAACAAGGCATACCCCTCGACGACCCATTGCGACGTGGCGGCGCTTGCGTTGAAGTCACGTTGCATGATCGGCAGAGCGACGTTGACGGCGTTGCCGTCGATGAAGCCAAGACTGGAACCTAGGATCGCCACCAGTAGGGACCAGCGGGGCGCCGCAGCGACGCGGGCGGCCAGCCGCAGCGGCTGAAGCGATCTTCGTTCGAACACGGCTGCTTGATGAAGACCAACATGCCGCTAGAGTTGCCTCACCGGGCCGCGCCGTGCCTCCTGAGCTGCATGCCGGACAAAGGCGATCGCGACTGGTGGTCGTAGCCGGCTATGTTCCGTCGCTTCGTGTGTGAGGACCTGGTGTTTGAACCTGGCTGCGGGTCCGTTCAGCGCTGCCACTCAGCGTTTTGGCGATCAGGATAGTCCTATTTTTTGAACGCGCTTTCGATCATAATTGCTTGAAGTAATCCTCGGCGGTACGATGCGCAATGCAAAGTTTCGATGCGATCTGTCGCGCCGTCAGGCCTGGAGAACAGGTCGGAGTACGATCTCCCGCGATCCGCCCCCCAAGGTAGAGCCAAAGGATTCCGAGGTGATCCAAAAGCGGCACGCCCGCGGAGGCGACCAGTCGTTCCTGTGAAGTCCCGTCTCCCGCGACCATCGGCCCGTTTGTCCATCGCGCTCTTACTACAGGCGCGGCCTGAAAGAGGGCGCGAACAGAGACCCCGTGGAGCTATGATAACGGCGTCCGGCGGGATGGAGCTAGGTCGCTCAGTCCGTCGCTTGGGCGCTGACGAGTTGCCGCTTCCCCGCCCGCGCGAAGTATAGCGCCACGGCGATAAGCGTGAACACTGCCGCCACGATTATTCCGACAGCTGAGATCTGCTTGAGGAAAGCGGCAGAGCCGGTTCCAACGCTACGTTCTATGGCCTCTAGACCCAAAACGCGGATGGTGACTTCCGCGCCCCCGATAATGGCAAAAAATGCCGCGACGGCGACCATAGGATTTTTCGGCGCGCTCTTCATCCGCTATTGATGATAAGGCAATCCGCTTGGGCGCCACAGCGACGCGCGTCACACTAAAGACGCTCGGCAACCGCGGTGGCTTGGCGAATGCATTCCGGCACAGAAGCGCCGCGCAGGTAATTGCTGCACAGCGCCACGCCCGGCAACGCCTCCAGGGCTTTTGCGATGCGCGTCAGTCGCGCTTCATGGCCGACGGAGTACTGCGGGATGGCATTGGGCCAGCGGAACACGGCCACGACGCGCGGCAAATCGCCTGACATCCGCATCGCGCCCCGAAGGTCAGCGTGCGCGAGCCGCGCTAACGCCTCATCATCGCGCTCCAGTATACTGCGATCCGTCACGCCGCCAAGGACCGCCGTGACGAGAGCCTCGTCCGGCGGCACGCGATCCTCATAGAGTGCGGAGTTCCACACCGCGCCCAGGATGCGCAAACCGGCCCGGCGGGACGCCAAAAACCCAAAACCGTCCATCGGCACGCCGATGGCAGCCCGGGGATATGCAAGCGCCACCTGAGCGGCGGGCGGGTAGTCGATAGCGCGCAGTTCTTCCGCCGCAGCGGGCGCCGTCTCTTGCAGCAAGTCTGCCGCGCTGCTGGCAGGGCACGCCAAGACCACTTTGCGCGCTGCGACCCGCGAGGCCGGCTCGCCGTCGACCGCAAGCCTATAGCTGCCTTCATGGCGCGACAGCCCACCGACTGGCGAACTTACCTGCGCGCCTTCGCCGAGGCGAAGCAACAGTGCCGACGTCAAACAGTCGTTTCCGCCGCTAAAGCCTCCGACCGCGCCGGGCGCGCGTTTGCCTGCTGCTGCGCTTGCAGCAGCCGCTCCTCGCAAAACGCTTGCGTATTTGGCTTCCATGGCGGCCATAGCCGGGAAGACGCTTGCCATCGACAAGGCCGCCGGATCGCCGGCAAATATTCCCGACACGATAGGATCGACAAACGTGTCCACGATCTCGCGCCCCGCCCGTCGCTCGACGAAATCGGCGATCGATTCATCGACGCCGTCGGTCCGCGCCGGCACGAAGGGCTCACGCGCGAGACGCAGCTTCGCGCCGACCGACAACAGCGGCGACGAGATCAACCCGGACGGCGAGGCCGGCACTGCGACCAGCCGTCCACGATGGAACAGGTACGGGGTGGCCGAGTTTCTGCCGGCTCGGACGAGACGCTCCTCAAGCCCCAGGTCCTTCACCAGCTGCTCGAATGCAGCCGACATTTGGAACGTTTGCGGACCGCCGTCGGCAACGTACGAAGCTCTTCGCAGCGTACGGACGCAGCCTCCGGCCACAGCGAGCGCCTCGAATAACTGAACGCGCAGGCCGCGATCGCGCAGCCTCAGCGCGCACGTCAGGCCCGATATTCCGCCCCCTACAACGGCGGCGTCGAGAACCGGATCTTGCGCCGTCAGCGCAATGCTTCCGTTGGACGTCGTTCGCCCTCGAGCGCCCGTTCTACGTGGTCCGCCAAGCACGCGATGAAATCAGGATGGCTCTTGACGGCGCAGACGCGGCGGAACTCGGCGATTCGATGTTTTTTCGCCACGCTCGCGTACAGGATGTCGATCTCGTTCAGCGTCTCGACGTGCTCGCTTACGAACGCGATCGGCACGACGCAGACGGCGCTGGCTCCATCTTTCCCGAGGCGAGCGATCAGCGCGTCCGAGGCCGGCCCAAGCCATTTTTCCGGACCAAGACGGCTTTGGAACGACAGATGGACGGGACCCGGATGGTCCAGCCGCTCGTTGATCGCCGCCATAGTCCGCAGCACCTGATCGAAATATGGATCGCCGCGCTGCACGTACTTGACCGGCAGACCGTGTGCCGAGAAGACCAAGTGCACGCGATTCGCCGGAGCCTGGAAGGCTGCTAAATAGCGGCGTATCAACGATACCATCGCCGAGATGTACTTGGGGTCTTCGCAGTACTCGTCGACGACCGTCAGCTGGGGAGCGTACGCGCGGCTGGCGAGAACACGGCGCAATTCGTTGACGCTGGATCGCGTCGTCGAGAACGAATACTGGGGGTACAGCGGCAGAGCGACCATGCGCTCAACTCCATCTGCCTGCGCGCGCTCCACCGCCTCCGCGCTGTCCGGACGCCAGTTCCGCATCGCGACGTAGACCCGCGCGTCGATAGCCCGCTGCGCGAGCTCGCTGCGTAGCGCTTGCGCTTGCAGCTCGGTCTGGTTGCGCAAAGGGGAGCCGCCGCCGATCGATGCGTACAAGCGTCGCGAATATGGAGCGCGCAGCGACGAAAATAGAAACGCCAACGGGCGCACAGCCGGCTTGGGCACCGGGATGTTATCCGGAATCAGATCGACGAAAAAATTATTGAGGAACGGTCTTACGTCGGCCAGTTTCTCCGGACCGCCGAGCTGCAAAAGAACGACGCCGGCAGGGCCCCCGCGTTTGGAACCCGACGAGGTCGAGCTCACGCGGGGACGGCTAGCGCGCGCGGAGACTCGACAAATGATCGAGCACACTCGAGCGGCGTTGAGGGCAAGATGCCATGGCCCAAATTGAGGATGTGGCCGGCCCCGCCCGCCGCCAGCATGGCGGCGTTTGCCGCTTGCGAGGCGATCTGCGGCGATGAGAGCAGCGCGCAAGGATCGACGTTGCCTTGCAGGGCAAAGCGGTCGCCGAGCTCAGCACGCACGCGGTCCAAGCCGATCCGCCAGTCCACGCTGAGGACCTCCGCCCCCGTCTTCGCGAGCAGAGTCAGCTTGCCGGCGCAGCCGTTGACGAAGAGAATCGCCGGAACACCGTGCTGCCGAATGGTGTCGACCACGACCTTCTGATAGGGCAGGGCGAACCGTTCGTACGCAGGCGGGTCCAATTCGCCCGCCCAGGTGTCGAAAACTTGAACCGCTTGGGCTCCCGCGGCGATCTGCGCCGCGGCGTAGCGCGCGATCGTGTCCGCGAGCTTCGCCAGCAACGCGTCGAAGGTCTGGGGCTGGGAATACATCAGCGACTTGGTCAGCGCGAAGTTTTTCGAGCCGCCGCCTTCGACCAGGTAAGACGCCAGCGTGAAAGGCGCGCCGACGAACCCAACCAGCGCGGCATCGTCAGCGAGAGCGGCGCGCAGTCTGCGCAACGTCTCGAGGACGAACGACATTTTTTCTTCCGGGTCGGGCACCGTGAGCCGGTCGACTGCCGCCAGATCGCGCACCGGGCTGGCCAACTGCGGGCCCCCGTCGCCGAACTCGACGCGCGCCCCCATTGCCTCCACCGGGATAAGGATGTCGGAAAAGACGATGCAGGCATCCATTCCGAACCGGCGCAGTGGTTGCAGCGAGACCTCGGCCGCGAGCTCCGGCGTCTTGCAAAGAGTCAGAAAGTCGACGCGCTGGCGAATCGCCCGGTATTCGGGAAGATAGCGGCCGGCTTGGCGCATCATCCACACCGGCGTGCGGTCGACCGGCCGCCGGGCGCACGCCGCGAGAAAGCGTGCCTTTACGTTCATCTATTTGAAGACGGGGAGCGGATATTTCTCCTGGTCGAACTTTATGCCCGCCGCATCGCGCAGAGCCAGCGCCATGTCCATCTTTTCCCAGGGAAGGTCGAGATCGGGCCGGCCGAAATGACCGTACGCCGCGACTTGCCGGTAAATAGGACGGCGCAGATCGAACTTCTCGATGATGGCGCCCGGCCGTAAGTCGAAATGCTCGGCGATGAGAGCGGCAAGCCGCTCTTCGTCTATGCGGCTGGTGCCGAAAGACTCGACGGAAACCGAAACCGGCTTGGCCACCCCGATCGCGTAGGCCACTTGAATCTCGCAGCGGTCGGCCAGCCC
>JACRUD010000020.1 GCA_014304875.1 Vulcanimicrobiota bacterium | reverse complement strand
GCATATCGCAACTGCTCAAGACGTCGGTTTTGCGATCAACCCGACAGGAGCCGTCGGACAGATAGAAGGCGGCGCCGTCCAGGGCCTGGGTTTCGCCCTAACCGAAGAGCTGAAGTACGACGATAGTGGCGCCGTGCAGCCGAACCTCGATGACTACTTGCTGCCGACCGCCGTCGACGCGCCCCGCATCACGACGATCATGGTGGAATCCCCGTCGCTCAACGGACCTCATGGCATGAAAGGCGTCGGCGAGCCGCCCGTCACCACGCCGGCCGGCGCGATCGCCAACGCCATCCGAGCCGCGGTCGGGACCGCACCCAACGAAACCCCGATGACGCCCGAACGCGTCTGGCGCGCGCTGAACCAAAGCGGCAAAGCTGCGCCCCAGTGAGTTGCCGGCGCGGCCTCAACTTGTGTTGCTCCATCAGCCGAGATGAACCAAATGACGCCATCGAGCTCGCGCAAGAAAACCGATGCAGTGGGCGGCCTTTAGGCTCGTTCGCTTGTTGAGAGCATTGCGTTAGACGGCACTCGATGATGACCGCACTGCAGTGGAGACGGTTCTATGCGGCCGAACGGGATGCGCTAGGAACCTCCGGCATGGCCGCGCTCCTGGAGGCGGCGCAAGAGATGGCGCTGCCGCTTAGCGGCGGCATCGTCTTCCCGCACGCCCGGCTGCGCGCGTGTGGAAAGCTCGTCGCAGCGGCCGCGCTGGCAGTCGTACGATCAGGGCGCGACACCGTTCTGGCGCTCGGCGTGATGCACGGCGGCCGCGAGTGCGACGCGCAGGCCGTTGCGCGCGCACGCAACGGCGACGAGCAAGCGCGGCGGGAATTGCGCGCCGTTCACGGTCCCGGAGCGTCCCGTGATCGCGGCGTGTGGCTCGAAGAATTTTCGCTCGACAATTTTGTCTCGCTGGTCGAGCTCGCCGCCGCGCGCGAAGGCACGGCCCCTCCCCGCATCGTCGCCCGCTACCCTTTCCTTACGGCGGAAGATCCGACCGGTTTACCCGGCTTTGCGGAGATTCAACGGCTCGCCTTGGAAGGCTGCGCGATCGTCGCCACGACCGATCCAGTTCATCACGGCGCCGGGTACGGCACGCCGGCGGAACAGCGGCTCGCTCGAACCAGAGCCGAGACGTTCGCCTTTGCGGCACGCGGAATCGCCGCGCAATTCGAATCGCTCCGGCAGCGCGATTTCGCCGCTTTTCAGAACACCGCCGGTCTGCTGAATTCAGATTTTCGCGATGTCGGCCCCGTATTGGCTGCGATCATGCCCAGCGGCGCGCGGTTTTCCATGAAGCGTCTCAAGTTGGTCGATTATTCTGACGTGCTCGACGCGCCGCAGCCCACTTGGGTCGCGGCCGCCCTCGCGACCGTGTCCTAACGCGCTTCGAATGAGGCGGCGACGTCCGCTTGGAGCGGTCCACCGCAAAGCCAAAGCGCCGGCGTTAAGCCGCCAGTATCACGGCATCGACGAACGCCTCAACCGCCGGTGGGTGCAGTCCGAAGAACAGCGACGGCTCGACGAGTTCGAGCTCGATAAGACAGGGTCCACCTGCGCCGTCGCGGACCAGATCGACTCGTGCGTACAGGGCCGGCCCATCGATCGCGCGCAGAACCCGTTCAGCGAGGCGGATTTCATCGCGCGAGGCATCGACCAGCGACTCACCGGCCTCGCCCGCC
This sequence comes from Vulcanimicrobiota bacterium, assembly GCA_014304875.1. GTDB lineage: Bacteria > Vulcanimicrobiota > Vulcanimicrobiia > Eremiobacterales > Eremiobacteraceae > Mawsoniella > Mawsoniella australis. The sequence continues at coordinate 12,960 of JACRUD010000020.1, read as the reverse complement.
GGCAGCAATTGCTGAAATGCGGTCTTGCGGACCGCATGGCTGAACTTTCCGGCGATAAACACCAAAGCGCGCTCGCCGTAGTCCTCCACCGAGGCGATGTACGGCTGGACCATCACATCGTTGCTCTGCAGAAGACCATCGAGATGGTCCTGGGCCGCCGGCATGCGGTCGCGGGATGCCGTCACCCGGCGCGTACCGAATGTCGCAAGTCCGATGGCCGGCTTGACGACGGCATCATCCCAGCCGCGCTCGCGCAACAGCTCGCCGAGGAAGGCTTGACGTCCTCTCTTGAGCCACAGGGTTTCAACGATCGGAATACCGGCGGACTCTAGTTCTTGCAGATAGCGCTTGTCGCTATTCCAGCGAACGAGCCGGGCCGGGTTCCACAAAGAGGTGACGGATTCGACCCGTGCGGCCCAGGCGACGAACGCCTCGTGCCGCAGGTGGTAGTCCCACACCGAACGGAGGACGCACGCACCGGCGCGGGACCAGTCCACGCGGGCGTCATCCCACACAAGAGGCTCGACCGAATAACCGCGCGCCTGGAGCGCACCTGCGGCCAGACGATCGTCGGGATCGAGATTCGGCAGACCAGCGTAGGTGATGAACGAGAAGTCCGTCACGAGTCGATTTCGTATTCTTCGCGATCTAAGTACACGCCGGCGCAAGCATGATCGCCGCAGCGGGCCGGACGAAATGTCGATTCTCGCATGCTTGCGCTCTCGGCATCGTCGATATCGCGGCGGCCTGAGGACAAGAGGACCTTTACATCGCTCACCTTTCCCTCGCTGTCGACCGCGACTCGCAACACGACGACTCCTTGGGCGCGTGCCTCGACGGCGCTGCGCGGATAGCCCGTCGCCTTCAGATCGACGAGTATCGGCGGCCTGTGCGCCGACTCAGTCAAGCGCGGACCGCTGACATAGCCCAAGCGTTGGGCGGAAGCCGCATCCAAAGCCAGCAGCTTGGCGATGCGGTCGTCTTGCAGTTCGCCCACGACGATGGCGTCGCGCACGCGCCACACCAAGACCGAAGGATCGGGCTGCGCGAGCGGCTGAGCGCCGAAAGCCGGCGCGGACTTCTCGCCGACACCCGCCGGGAAATCAAGCAGGGGCATTTCCTGCGGCTGCACTAAAGGCGCCGCTTGTCCCTTCCTGGGAGTTCCGGGGCGTGCCAAGAGAATGCGATGCACCTTCAGGCCGTCGTCGGTCAGCAGATCGCGGTCGATGCCGCGGACATCGTACCAGCGCCACTCATGGCCGTCGTCGAGCGTCTGCACCAAATCCGGCGGCCCATACGCACGCGCGGCATCGAGAACCGATTCACCGATGGCGACCCCGCCGAGCGTGAATAGCGCCACGGTCACCGCCGGCGAGCCGCTCGGCGAAGGGGTTACCGCAGCGAAAGGTCCGCAGAGCGCCAAAGCCACGGCGCCGAACCAGGCCGCAGCCGCGGTCAGCACGAGGACATTCCGGCGAGCAAGTCGCCGCCTCGGGCCCAACGCGGCGTATCTCCGAAGCCCGTCGCGACGGCCGTTTCGCTCGCGCGCGACAAACCATAACGCAATGCCCTGGCCTCCTCGGCCAAATAGCGCGCCTTGGCATTAAACTTGGAATAGTACCACGCAAACTTCGCGGTCTGCGCCGGCCCTCCGGCGACGTTGTCGCGGACGATCAGACCGTACTTGCGCGAAAACGCCATTCCCCGCGGCATGTAGACGCGCGGGAATCTTTCGTGCGCGACCCCCGCCACGATCACGTGCTGCCAACGCTGACCCTTGGCGTCCAGTATGGCATCGCAGATCACCGCGCTGCGAGGCATTCGAGCGGGACGAAACGGCGCATCGCCGCGCTCGAGCGCCCGCACTATGTCGCCCAGCGTTATGCCAGGATGCGCCGCCTGCATGGCGACCGCAGCCTCCAAAACCCGCGCGGCATCGTCAGCGAACCGGTCCAAGGCGTGACGCGCCTTATCGTTCCGGCGCGCCCGGAATCCCGCGACATCGAACAGTAAGGCAAGGGCCACGCTCGCGCACTGTCCGGCTGCGGCTTCGCGCCATCCTTTGAGCGCGGCGCGGAATCCCGTCAAGTTTTGGCGCGTTTCTTCGGGCAGCATATGGTCGACGCCGCCTTTTAAGACATTGTCGCCTAAGACCGTGCGCCTTGCTTCCGTCGTGGCGCCGCGGCGAGATTCGCGAGCTCCGATATCCAGACTCAACTGCATCGTATCGGCCGGATTGCGGCACAGGGTCCACAGGCTGGCATCGCTCAGGCCGACGAGCGGAGACGCCAGTACGCGCAGCAGGTGAGCGTGGTCGTACGGGTCGTCGACGATGGCGCCTAACGCCAGCCAATCCGCGATTTCGCTCGGATCCTGGAAACGTCGCGCCGGGCCCACGATGGGAAGACCACGGGCCTCGAGCAGCCCGGCATAGATCGCAGCGGCGTCTTCGTTGCGGGCAAGGACCGCTACTTCTCTCGGCGGACACTGCCGTAACAACTCCGCGATGCGGCCGCCGATCCAATCAGCCTCTTGGCCTTCATCCGCGAAGCGCCGGACCTCCGGTCGGGCTGCTCCGCTCATCCTCGGCTGCAGCACGATACGCCGGCTTGCGGACGCGCTCAGAATCGAGCGCCTGCCTGCGATGCCGTCGATCGCGGCCTCATCGCAGCCCGCCACGAAGACGTTGTCAAAGCCGCAGCTATCGGCAAAGATCTCGAACAGACGCGACAGGGCAGGCTCCGCGTCCTCCCCGTCGTCGGCGACGATAGCGCTCAGCCGCGCCGCGATGCTTGCGACCCCCGCGTTGTCGCCTGAGAGCCAGCGCATACCTTCGGCGATCACGTCTTCCGGGCACAGCACATCGCTGCAGCGGACCGCCTCGAGATATTCGCGGTATAGTTGGGCGAGCACCCGACACACAGCGGTCTCCGCACTTCGCTGATGCGACAACGCCGCCGCCGGAGCGTTGAGCGCCGCTCTTCCCCGTTTGCTTGCGAGCGCTGCGATGTCTGGATCGCGCGACAGGAGCAGCGCGCGTTCGACGCCGTCGCCGTAAAAAGCGGCCGCTCCTCGCGAACATGACTCTTCGAACTGATCCGCCGTCGTCAGCGTGCGGCGAAGCAGGCGAAAGAGCGAAGCCGCCTCGTCCAAGAATCTTTCCGGCCTGCTGAGAAACGGCAAATCGAGGTCGAACTCGACTTGCCGAAGCAGCGGCCAAGACAGGTCGAACAAACCCGCCGCCGCTATTTCCAGCGTTCGCCGGCATGAGGCGTCGTCGCCGATCCGTAGGTCCGCGCTCAGGCCGGCCGCGAGATGGTCCGCGCGTAGCAAACGAGCCATGTGTTCTTCAAGCGTGCCGATCTCCACCGCCGAGGGGACCCCGGTGTGAGTGCGCGCGAGAACTTCACGGAATGCGTCGCGGGATGCAGGATGCGAGCACACAACGACGACCCGACCGCGCTGGGCGTACTTCACGGCCAGGGCGGCCAAAGCAGTCGTCTTGCCGGACCCTGGCGGCCCGGCCAGCTCCAGCCTGCCCTGCCCCGGCGCGCCGTCAATGCGGCGTAAGATCGTGGCGGCGAGATCCGAGATCGGCTCAGCGAGCAAAAATGCGCTCTCCCGCCACGGGCCTCTCGCGGCACGCCCGCGCATAGGCGCAAAAAGAGCACGGCGGATCGTCGCCGGCGGGGAAGTGGTCTAGGTCGCCCCGCGCGAGCATGTCGCATCGTTCGATCAGCTTTTGCAGCGACGTCTCCAAGTCGGCTGTGCTGCAGCGCGCCCGCACGACTCCATCCCCGTTGACCGGCGCGATCAGCGGTTGCCCTTTCTCATCGACGATGTCAAGGGCCAGAATCCACACGCTGTCGCGCGGGTCGCGGATGGAGATGAGCGCCATCCTGCCGACCGTTTCGCCGCAGTCGCGGCGCATCGCATAATAGAGCGGCAGTTGAGCTTCGCCGCCGCTGCGTATCCTGCCCAGGAACTCGTCGGCATCCTCGTCGATGCGTCCGGTTTTATAGTCGAAAATCGTGATCGGGCCGCCGCCGATCGGGCGGTCGATCCGATCGACGTAGCCGACGAACGAATGACCCAGCGAGGACCAGCGCTGATGCAGCTCCAGTTCGGCGATTTCAAACGGACGTTGCGCCGCTTCTTTGATCAGCCAGCGCACGTAATGCTGCGCGACCAGACGCGCCTTGAGGCGATACACTTCGTATTCAAGCTTTGAGCGAAACTCGAATCGCCGTCTTTCAAAGGACGCGTCGAGCTCGTCGGCGAGCCGCAAGGATAACAAGGCGCCGTCGGAGTCGCGCGGAGCCCTGATCTCCTTATGCAAGGCTTCGAGCGCCTCGTGAAACACCTTGCCGTAGGTGGCTTGGACGGAACCGGGGTCCTCGAGAGCGTCGCATAGATAGTCGTAGAACCAGCGTCGCGGGCACTTCGCGTACGCATTGAGGCGCGATGCGGAAAACGTCATGGCAGGCGTGGGCAGCGGCCGCGGCGCTTCCCGGCGGGGCCAGTGCCAAGGCGTGGTCTCGCCTACTCCGGCAACGATGAATTCGGCGACCGCCTCCGCCTGCGGGCGATCGACGGCGATGATGCGCTCCGTAGACTGGGCGGCCGCGCTGAGCACGCCGGCATCGACGCCCACGGCGGCAGCAAAGCCGGCCCAACGCACCGGCTGCGCAGCCGCATCTCCAAAGACGATCAGCGCGTCGGTCGAGTCGCAACCCGTATCCGCAACGAGGATGCACTCTGAGCTCGCCACCGCAAACGCCGCGAGGCCATCCATAAGGATGCGCAGCCGCACTTCGGTCGTCGGCGGGTCGGACGCCATCGCCCAGACCGCGTCAGCCGCTTCTGCGGCGGCCGCGGCATCACGATGGTCGATAGCCAGCAAAAGATTCCCAGCGTCGGCGACCGCGCCGGCGAGCGACGTGTTCTTGCGCCGAGCCCCATGCCGCCCGGACCTGGAGGCGGACCTATCCGCCGCGGCGCAGCAAAACGCATTCAGCGCTGCGCGCGGTACGGCTGTGACGCCCGGCGCAAGCGCGCCGGACAGCGACCCCACAGTTTGTGCGGGAGTCGTCTCTAGCCGCCCGAGCGGAGCCAGAATACCGCGATCCAGGTGGCGCGCAAACAACAGGACTCGGGCGATACCGCTCGTCACCTCATCGGCGTCCGCACCCGCAAAAGCCAAAGCGGCCGCATCGACATGCGCGCGGTCGCATGCTGCGGACAGCGCGCATAAGCCGTCAACGAAGGATGCGGAGTCTGCCTCCCGCGGCCGCCACGCTGCTGTTTCTTGCCTTAAGGCAGCGCAGACGGCGGCGCGTCGGACGGCTGCGCGCGAACGGTCCAAGATTAGGCCTCGGCGGGCGCGTCCAACGCCGCGGTCAATCTTGTGAAGCTGTCCTGCACGCGTTCGATCATGAGTTCCAGAAGACGCGACATGTCTCCGGCGTCGGCCTGGCGCAAGCCGTCGTAGTAGCGGTGGCCGTCTTCCACGCGCACGATGGCCGGCGGGTAATCCGCTTGGCACAAGATGAGATTCGACAGCAAGCGCCCGACCCGACCGTTACCATCGAGAAACGGTGAGATGTTCAATATCTTCGCTTGGGCGGCGGTCGCTTTGGCGACCGGATCTCCGTGCGCCTCTTCAAGCCATTCCGTGAACTCGCGCAGCAGCGCGGGCACAAGGACGCTTTCGGGTGGCAGGTAATCACGGCCCACGACGCGCGTATCGATGCGGCGGTAGACTCCAGCGTTCTCGTCGTCGATCGAAGCGAAGAGCAGCGCGTGGAGTTCCCGAATGCCGTGTTCTGTGACCGGGGCCGGACTGACCGCCTGTAGCTCGGAGCGATCCAGCGCGCGATGCAGGTTGACGGCTTCTAGGTGCTCGCGCAACGTCAAACCGCCGACGCAGATGCTGCGCACCAGAACATCTCGCGTCTGGCCGCGGCTGAGGCGGTTTCCCCGAACAGCGTTTGAGTGATAGATTTCGTCGATCCGCATGTCCATGCGGCATGCCACCTTGGCACCGGCCATGCCCTCGCGCTTTTCGAGCGCTTTGACGTGCTCGCGCAGCTCCGTGAGGCGCTTTTCCAGGGTTTCATCAAATCGTAGACCGGCGATCTCCTCGTTCGGCCGAGCCACCCGGTCAAGACCCAGGTGGGTCAGGTCGACAGCGTGAGATCGCAGCCAGTCGAGAGCTATCGCCTCAAGCCGGCGCTGGCGATACGCGATCCATGAGCGGCGCGCTCGGGGATAGGCGCGCAGCAACTGCTGGAAGCGGCCCGATGTCGCCGGCGCCGCGCCGAGCGCGGCCTCGCGCAAACGCGCGGCAAGCTCCGCATCCGCTAAAGTATCGATGAAGTCGACGATGATCTGATGCGACTGCGCATGGGACAGGGGCCTGACGAGGGTTGCGTCCGTGCGCGCGGAGAGGTGCAGAGCGGCCGGATCATCGACCGCATACGGCTCGACGCGGCCAGATGAGGCGATGAAGAAGTAACGGAACTGACCGCTGCGGTCGTCTAATGCGTCGGCCAGCTCCTCCAGGACAAAATTGCGCACGATACGGCGACTTTCGGGCGGCCGTCCCGCTTTGCCTCGTCGCTGTTCCTAAGAGGTGTCCGCGCTCAATCTTTGCCGGAAGCAGCGCAGCTTTGTTGTTTTGGCGCCATCCCGGCCCGATACTCCCTAAGTAATGCTTCCCTTATCTTTCGGGGTGCCTGTGACCGGAGCAGTCCGTTCGTACCACCTTGAATCCGTTTCTTCTGGCCGCGACGTCGCGCTTATGCAGCGCATCTCCGGCGGCGACGGAGAAGCCTTCGCAGAACTTGTGAGACGCTACACGAGGATGCTGTACAACGTCGCCTACCGCTACAACGCGTCGGCGGCTGAAGATCTGGTGCAAGAGTCCTTCCTGCGTTCGTATCAGCATGCCAGCACTTTTTCCGGCCGCAGCAAAGTCTCATCGTGGCTCTATCGAATCTGCGTCAACGTCTGCTTGACCCACCAAGGCAAAAACGGGATGCAGATGGCGGACATCGACGACATCAACGAAGCGGAGCTCGTGGGGAGGCACGATGACCGGCCTGAAGCGGCCGCCGAACGCGGCGAGACGTTCCGCGCGCTCGAAGACGGCTTACGTGCCCTCCCGAGCCAGCAGCGGATGGTTTTCATCTTGCGCGAGCTGCAGGGCCTCTCGTACGGCGAGATCGCGGACATCTTGGGCATCAACGAACAGGCCGCCCGCACGAACCTGTGCCGAGCCAAGCGGCGATTGCAGGTGTGGCTTGACCCGCTCATCCGCTGAAGAAGGGAGAGACGCCGATGGAATGTTCTGAAGCGCTCGATCTTCTGTACTCCTCGTTCGACGGGCAGGTCACTCCGACCGAACAAGCTCTGCTGGACGCGCATCGCCGGATGTGTTTCTCGTGCGCGGCCAACCTCGTAAAAGCCGAGCGCTTTCAAGAGCTGCTTCGGCACGTCCCTCAATTGACGGTGCCCCGCGGATTAGAACAGCGCATCCTCAACCGCGTGGCCGGGCAAACCAGCGGAGCCATGTTCAAAGCCGCGAAAGTCAGATCGATCGCGAGCGGCGCGCAACGCCACTGGAGGGGCCTGTCGATGGCCGGCGCTGCTTTGGCTGCCGCCTTCGCGATCTTCATCGTGGCCCACGGAACGTTGCAGGACCTCGGAACGCATAGACCCGCCCGCGAGACGGTCACGGCCGTCGTTCGCGGCAGCCTGGAAGACATCGGGCCCGACTCCAAGGTCGGCAACGTCATCGGATCATCCATTCCGATCAGCAGCGGAGAGACGTTGCGCAATACGAGCGCCGCGCCGGCCACCGTCGCGATCACGCCGCACCTGGCTGTGACGATCGACGCAGCGTCGCAGATACGATTTCTGAAAGTGCACACGAACGCGGACACGTCCGTGACGGACATCATCGACGTCCACCTGGATCGCGGCAGCGTCAGAGTGCGCGAGTCTTTGCACAAGGACGCGTCAGCGATTCATTTGGCGACCGACCAAGCCACCATGGTGCCCACCGGCACCGTCTTCGCCGTCGCCAAATCTCCGGGCATGACGCACCTGACCGTCAGCTCCGGCAAGGTCGCCGTCTTCACGCCCAGCGGCGTGTTTAACGTCGCCGCGGGCCAAGGAGTTAGAGTGGCGCGCGGCGCCGTCTTGCGGGATCGTTCCAGCCAGTCGATTCCGCACTAAAGCAGCCATCGCGGCGCGCTGCCCCCGGGCACCCGGGCCGACATCGACAAATCGTACCAGCAGTCGCCGTCATCATCGCTTGATGCTGCCGGTCCTTTTCGCCGCGCTCGCCGTGTGGACGATCTGTTCGGCAGCCGGCTCGGCCGCAGGTCTCGCGCTCGCCCGCTTGGTCCCGGCCGCGCGGCAGACGGAGGCTGCACGGGGCCCTTATCGAGACGAGTGCATGGCCCGCCAGCCGACGCTCGTCAATGATCGCAAACGAAGCACGCAGGCCGCGGCGGCGCCGCTGATCGTTCGCATGCATACCGGCGAGCGCGTCGCCGTTCGGGTGGACGCGTTGGATCGCACCGCATGGATCTTGCCGAAGAAGCAGCTGGCCGCGTTTGCTCGCTCCGGAGTCATCATCACCGAACGGCGGCGCATGAAATCCGATGCCGAGGCGACCGTCACGGCCGTGAGCGACGGAGTCGCATCTCTGCGGGGATCGGCCACCGTCATCGACAGCGATCTTGCTCGGCATACAACCGGCACCGCCAGCGCACGCGTGATGACGTCCTTGACGTCTAGGAACGAAGAGGTCTCCGCACGTCTGGTCCCGCTCGAAGGGGCCCCAATGGCGCGATTCCCTTCTTGGCCGGTTAAGCTGGGCAGCCGTTGGCTGACCTACCAGCGAGTGACCACGCGCCTGGGCAGCGGCCACATCACCATACTCCACACCGTCACTGCTTTCGATGGTCGGCATGCCCGCATCGCCGTCTGCGGCCACGGTGAAATCACCGGCGCCGAATATAAATTGCCGCGCTTGCTTCCTGGGACGATCGCTCTCCAGGGAGTTGCGCTCTTCGACATGCATCGGCACGTGGTCGTGTTGGAGGACTACGCCGTCCATAATCGTTTGGAAAAACCGGCTCGCGGCGAATTCATCGGGTTCGATGAAACCGAGACGGTAGAAACGATTACATCGGCTGAAGGCTGGTAGAGACCAAGCAAAGGAAACGATTCCACCCTACGGCCCGGCGTAGCGAGCGGCGAAGTTGCGAAACCAAAGATCACCGCGTTCGGATTTGCCCTTGTCCGGTTCGACTGCGTAGAATCGAGTCCACGCGACCGGGTAGCGCACTCGTTCGGGCAATGGCAGACGCAGCGTCCTCCATCCGGTCCACGAGACGTGACGGGCTGCGGTGATCGAGTCGTCCACCCCGTCAGCATTGCGGAATCCCGCCCGCAGCCATTCGCCTTGCCCATCGCCATAGACGTCGACGGTAGCGGCGATCGGCTTGCCGGCCAGAGGGATATCACTCTGCGCGTACGCGGCTCTCACGCCGGACAAACCGGAGAAATCGTAGAACAGGTGCAGCTGCACCGTGCCGTCAGGTGCGGGCGATGAATCAAGAGCGCCGGCTAGGTTGTCCGGCTTGGCGGCAAAGTGCCACTCGCGCGGTCCGGCTCCAACCCGCAAGACCTGGGCCACAACGAGCGTATGCTCCCCGACGAGTATCGGAATCGCCGCCGCCGCTTCGCCGACTCGGGCGATGACGGTGACCCTGGCCGCAACCGAACCGGCCACGAAAGTTCCCTTTGCGTCGATCTTGCCGCCCGATCCGATCGTGCTCCAGCGCACGGCCGTCTCGTCGACCGCTATCGGTTCGTGACCGTCCGATGCGGCAGCGTCGAGACTCACTCGCCCGCCGGCCGGCACGCCATCGTGATAGCCTCGTATCGCGAGCGACGAAACCGACGGCACGATCGCCAAGTCGACGGCGCCGGCGGTGCGCCCCAAGGATGCGAGCACCCGCGCGACACCGGGATTGTGTCCCGTAACGAGCCCGCGATCGTCGACCGTCAATACGCCGGGATCGCTCGATCGAAATGCGGCAGATTCGACGGCGATCGGGACGGGCTGCTCGTGATCGTCGACGGCGCCGATGTGGAGCGGGATATGGCTTCCTCGCAAGATGAACGTCGCGTCGGCGCGCAAAAAAATCGTCGACGCCGCTTCGACCGGAGCCGTGTTGAGGACGAACAGGCCATCAGCGATGGCCCGCTCGTGCCCATCCGATGGGGCGTTTCCCACCGAGGAAACCAGATCGCCAAGGTGCCGCAGCACCATTTCGCTCGAGCCGCCGCTGTCGAACGCCATCGCCTGCGCCGCCCCGAGTCGGATGAACAAAGACGCCAACTGAGGCCGCGTCAGGCCTATCGAATCGTTAGGCTCCCGACCATCGACGACAACCAACCACAAAGTCCCCCCGTCAGCAGAAACACCGGCGCCAGTCAGCGGATAGCGGACGTTTGTCTCTTCAGGCGCCGGCGCATTCGGGTCGCTCGCCGGCGTACCGTTGTCGACCAACAGCGGACCGCCGCCGACAGCGCCCGCCACCGAAGAAAGCGGCGGCGCCGCGCCTTCCGTGACGGTGACGGTTCGGGCTGCGGCAAACGGTACGAGCTGGGCCGCGAATGGCTCGTGGGCTGCAATGGCGATCTCCCCCGGGGATAGCGGCGCGAGATCAGACATGCCAGCGCGAAGGCCGACGACCCGGTAGACGGTCGGATCCGGCGAAGGCGTCAGAACCAGCTCCGAAGCCCCGTAGGCAGCCGTGCTGCCCAGCATCGATGTCAACAGGGCGAGTGGAGTTGCAGCAGACCATTCGTTTTTTACGGAGATGGGAAGGGCCGGCTGCCTTTCGGTCGTGAGCGTCGCATGCCAACTCATCGGTCCCATGCTGACGCGGCGATCTCGCCCGATGATGAGCGCGACCGCCCCATCGGCCTGATGCTGAACGGTGCCGTCTATCGCGACGATGTTCAGCGGACTTCCGGTCGCGCCGATGTCGTAATAATCCGCGTTGATGCCCGTCTCGGCATGGACGCGGTCGGCAATCGCGGAAAGCGGTTCGCCGGATCCGCTGACCGCCCCGTGCTGCGTGGCGACGGTCAAAGCGACGAGGGGATTGGTCAGATCGATGGTGGCAACCGAAAGCGCAAGAGGGCCGGCAGTGGTTTGCAGATGCCAGCGCGTGTAGGCGACGCCGGGCCCCAAGGGCTCGTCGGCGCGCGACTGGGAGGTGACGGTCGGCCATGAGTCCGGCGTGGGGAATGACGAATCGGGTGATGGCGCCGGCGCTCCCGCAGCCGGTGTCGCGGATGCCGGTCCACACGGTAGCACGGCGACCGCGAGAGCGCCGGCAAAACAAAAGAGCAAAGTCCGAAGCACCATGCTGCATTCAATTCTAAAAGGACCTGCATAATGCCTAACGGGCCGACCGCGTTGCTCGCGTGCCTAGCAGCCATTTGGCTTCCCCACCCCATGGTTGGCGCCGGCACGGAGCCATCCGTGCCTGAAACTTTGGCCTGGCGAGTCGCCCCGGACCTGCGCTATGCGGGAACCGAGAAGTTCGTCCACGTCATATCGTACGAAATGAGCCGGGCACTGCATGCGGTCTTGGGAAGCCGCGCCCAGCCCACCACGATCATCGAGCGTCGCCAGATCACGCTGAGCGTGCGCGCATCCGACGGTCGCTACGAGGAAGCGGACACGGACGTCCGCCGCTTCGGCGGCACGTCACCGAAGTCGACCGCGTCGAAGGAAAGAACTTTCAGGTCGTCAGGGGTGCTGACGGCCGTCGGCCCCGTGCCTTCAGATTCAAACCCGCTGACGGATGCGGGTGAAGGAGGTCTGGCCGAACTGCCGCGCGGCCCTGTCAAAATCGGGCAGTCTTGGACGTTTAGCCGGCCCATCAAGGTGGACGTCGAACTTGGTAAAGGAACGATGACCTATACGGACACTCTGACGCGCGTCGAACAGCGCGGCGATCGTCGGGTGGCTGTGATCCGCGTCAGCGGTGAAGGCCGCGTCGACGCTGCAGCCGATCTGCGAGCCAAGGGGTTTAAGACCGCTCCCATGACGTTGCGCGGCAGCGCGGAGTTCGATCTAACCGCAGGTTCTCCGGGCAGTCAGCATTACGCAGCACGGGCCCAGTGGAACACGCGCGTCATGCTGACCAGCGTCGGCATACTGTTCGACGATAGCTTCGATTCCGATCCCTGGGTTTCCCAAAATTCGCCGCAGCCGAAATCTGCTACGGCACCGCCGGCGCGGTTTGTTTCGTCACGTAGCCACAGAAAGCGTCATGAAGCAACGGACCTTTAGGTCCGTATGAAGCGGTCGACGAATAGGAGTTCTTTTGGACATCCGGCAGAATCGCGAGCTCGATCGGCGCGTCGAAGAGGCGCTGAGCAAGGCGGGACTCAAGGACATGGCGTCCGCTTACCTCATCGACCTGTCTTCGTTGGCGTGCGGCGGCTGGCGTCCGGACGAGGTCATCTATCCCGCCAGCGTCATCAAAGTACCGATCATGGCCGAAGCCTTCCATCAGTACGACCAGGGCGTCTTGGATCCCGGCGCGCGCATCGTCGTATCCGAAGCAAACCAGACGACTACGGCAGAAACGACTCCGCTAACCGCCGGCTACGAAGCAACGATCGAAGAAATGGTCGATTTGATGGTGACGCGTTCCGACAACATCGCGACGAACCAACTGATGGACGTTCTACGCAGGGAGCGCGTGACCGAATACATGCGAACGTTGGGCCTTGGCTCCTTTCTACTAGGCCGTAAGCTTTCGGGCTCGGAACCATTGATCGCAGATCCGGAAATGATCGGACGCAATCGGCTGTCCGCGCTTGAGATAGGCCGACTGCTTGCGCTCATCGCCATCG
>JACRUD010000169.1 GCA_014304875.1 Vulcanimicrobiota bacterium | reverse complement strand
CTACGCGGTCACGGCGCTGCGCGGGGGAATCGGTACCAGCTTCATCATCGGCGCGTTTACGGAAAAGCTCGCGAACTTGCCGCGCGCGCTTGCCTTCCTGCAGCGTTACCCGCTCAACTTCACCGCTTCGCTCGGCGTGCCGCTCTCGGATCGAGCGTTCGTGCTCGGCGCCGGTTCTGTTGAGCTGCTCGTCGGCCTTTGCTTGTTATTCGGCCTCTTTCCGCGCGAGATCATCATCATCGCATGGCTGCCGATCAACCTCACCTTGACCTATTTCAACACGACGGAGCTGATCGGCCACCTGCCGATCTACGGAATCATGGCGCTGCTGCTGATCTGGATCCCGGGGAGGGCTAATCTCGATCAGTGGACAGAGGGACTGCACCTTTTCCACCCCGCCGGCGACGGCTTGGATGCCCCGCTATCGCAATCAGCCCCTCATTCGCTGTCGTAGTAGTCGAGCTGGGGAGCATCCCGCACCAGGACGCCCGTCGCCTCGACCACATGCTTGTTGGAATCGGGGTAAGAGCATACGTCGCCCGCGTCGATATTGGCGATGAGCAACAAAGTGCATGGCGCGTCGCTCTCGTTGCAAAGCCGGTGCGCCCCGCTTGGGTTGGTTTGAAAGACGATGCAATCTCCGCGCCGCAACACGCGCGTGGCGGCGGGCGTGCGGATGGTCGGCGACCCGTCCCAGACCACAAAAAACTCTTCCTCGCGCGTATGCCAATGCAACGGGCAATACGATTCACCTGGCCGCAACCTCGCGGCGGCCACGCCTAACCGCTCCGCTCCCAGCACCAATCCGATCTCCGCGTTATCGGCCGTGAACGGGGCCGGCTCGCCCGGAAAATCGCGCCAGTCCAGCTCGTCTATGTTCAGAATGCTGGCGGGCGCTTCTGCCGCGCGGCCGTCGATGAGCGCGCCGATGGCGGCCGCCGCGTTCCCGAACACGGGCGCGCCATCCCCGACCAGCAGATTCACGGGCTGCAGCGCACGCAATCGTCGCGCAGACAGCAAGGCACGCACCGGATCGATCAGCTTTTCGTCCGACATGAGGCTGAGGGCACCGGCGGGCGCGCCCCAAAAAGCATCGCCGCAGATCGCCGTGCGCAGGGCCTTGGAATAGAGCACCATCTCGCCGGCGGTTTTGTAGCCGTCGAGGACCATGACGCGCCACCCGAAGATATCGTCGCCGTCACGAACCACGCGGTCGGCACCAAGCGACAGCAGAGGCGCGTCGGGCTCGCTCGCGATGATGGGCGCGTTCAGTTCGCGCCCAAAACGCGCGGCTGCGCGGGCGTGATCGCGGTTTGTGACCACGATCGCTCGCACGCCGGCCGTTCGCAAATGGCTCAATACCGCATCGTCGTCCGGCTCCAACGGATCGACGATAAATGCGCCTGCCGCCTGTTCCACGAGCCAAGAATTGAAGTAGACACCGCGGTCGGCTTGCCAGCGGGACCAAAAACTGATGCCGTCAATAGCGGTTTTTTGCATCCGGCTAGCATACGTGCGCCGGCTGCCATATTCCCACATTCGCTCCAAGCCGGAGGACCGAATTGCACACGCTTTAGAACGGCCGGCGCTCGCAAGCCCCTCTTTAGGGGATCGAACAACCGTTCAAATTTTTACTATACTTGGCTTGCATTACGCGCACCCCCCCCGGACGTCGTTCGATACAGGCTGCCGCGGCCGTTTCTGCCGTCGTTTCTTCGGAGGGAATTGCCGAATCCGGCTCTTGCTGCGCTAGCAACACGATCGCGCGCCAACGATGCCATATGAGTTCTGCGCTACTTTCATATGCGATGACGTGCACCCAGATGACAGGTAAGCGTATCGCCCGCGCAATAAAGCAAGATTCGTTCTGACTTGTCGCTCTTAGGCAAAGCGTAGTAAGGCGAGCCACTGCTGGCTCGACCGAACAGCCAACGGCCAGTTTCCTGATTTACTAGCTGTCATGAAGATGGCGCCGATCTCTTTTAGGGCAGAGGGTTGTTGTGGCTGTATCGATTCCAATGGCATTGAAGAGCTGGCTATGCGGGTTCATCGCCGTTACGTTTTTGACGGCTTGCGGAGGCGGTTCATCGTCTGACCTGCCCGGCGATGTCGGCAACCGCACCTACGCATCAGACGCATCACTGGCAATAACGCCGCTAGCCGCCCCGCCGCCAACGCGCATCAGCAGCACATGGGGAAGGATCGCGCTTTTCCAAGTATTCGACGAACGTGCGCATCACGGCATGACGACAAACCAGATACTGCAGGACGCACCGCGCTACGATGCGGTGTGGGGCGCCGGCCGGCCGAGCGTTTGGAACAGCGCCCATCCATCGATGCTCGTGTCGCTCTATTTCATCCAGGAACAGGATTGGAGACAAGCCGGTGGCCACAACCTGACGTGGTGGCAAGCAAACCATCCCGATTGGATCCTTTACGCTTGCGACGGTACCGGTACGCCGACGCACCGCATCGCGTACATGCACGGGGAGACGGACGTGCCGCTGGACATCCACAATCCGGCGGTGGCGGACTACCAAATCCGACAGACTTTTGGTCCTTACGCCAGCGCCCACGGTTACAACGCGTTAGCGATAGACGAGGTCTTTTTCTTCGACGACATGGGGTGGGATCTGGGCCCGGGATATTATGGTTGCGGCATTTGGAGCAACGGCGGCTTCATCCGCCGCTACAGCGGTAGGTACGACCCGCAATGGGCCAGTGATACGTTGGCGTGGATAAAAAGCGCGAAGTCCATCGTCACGACGGACCCCGTCATCGGCCCTCAGCATCTCGCGTTGATCGTCAACCATCCGCCGAGCGCTGTTTCAAACCCGAACGAAGAGCAGTTGCTGGCTAACGTGGACGCACTGCTCGACGAATCGGGGTTTTCGATGTACGGTAACTTCGCATCGGATACGCACCACTTCAAGGCCACGTTGGACTACATGATCTACGCTCAGCGTCACGGCGTTGCAATGTTGATGGTCGATAAGTTCGTCCAGGACAGCGTTACGGTGACTCCGCTGCACTTGGAGTATTCGATCGCGACTTATCTTATGGGCAACGAGCAGGGCGCGGCTCTCTTTACCACTCCGAACAACGGGCCGGGGGTTGGTTACGGCATGGAGCAGTATCATCCCGAGTACAAGTCAAACCTTGGAACGCCGTGCGCACAATACTACGGCGGCCCCGGTTACGACGCCAATAACCCGGACATTTACTACCGCCGATTCAACGGCGGCCTGGCGGTGGTGAATTCCGGGTCCAAGTCGAAAACCAGCGAACTGGCGACATTGCCCGCGGGGCACACGTACACCGATATCGAGAACCGAACGGTGTCCAATCCGCTAGCCGTCAATTCCAACGATGCCTATGTGCTGCTCACGTCCAACGGCTGCAATTAGAGTGGTGATCGTACGCTATGATCCAAGGGTTCCGTAAGGTAAACGTCCGTGGCATCCCCGAGCTAACGTCGAAATCCTCCGAGTGCCGCCGGGCGCCATTCCTTACCGCTGGCAGCGATCCTGATGCGAGTAAGGTGAACCTAACGCCGCAGGACACGACAATTTCTAAGTTGCGCGTTTTGAAGAACCCGCCGAGTCCTCACCCACAGGATAGCCGGATTCCACCGACCGAGTTGACAGTCTTTCGATTGACGAATGTAAAACTGATCCATATCGCGCTGTCAAGCGATCACGACTACCACTTGGTCGTGCAAAACTCGTTGGGCAAGACGATAATCGTCGAAGCCCCAGATCCCGACTGCGCCCCATGTTCTTCCTCGAGGAAATTTCTCGCCCAGATAAAAGCCGTGCGCAGCTACATTGACGCTCACTATAAAGTCACGTCCGGGGGATCCAATCCCAACGCTACAGTCTCGCTTACGGGAGTGGGTTTTTGGGATACTTGGTCAGGCGTCTACGGGCAGGCTCCAAATAGCATCGAGCTTCATCCTATCCTGAGCCTCTGTATCGGCAGCAACTGCAC
This sequence comes from Vulcanimicrobiota bacterium, assembly GCA_014304875.1. GTDB lineage: Bacteria > Vulcanimicrobiota > Vulcanimicrobiia > Eremiobacterales > Eremiobacteraceae > Mawsoniella > Mawsoniella australis. The sequence goes on along the minus strand of JACRUD010000169.1, from coordinate 10,697 downwards.
GCCTTAAAAAGCGGTCAGCTAGTCGGCGGCAACATGCAGACTGACGTGGCTCAGATCCGACCCACAAGAACGGCGAGCACCATAGAGAAGTACGCGCATCGCAGCCCTTTGGGCGCCTACTGGATCAATCGTGCGCCATCACGCGTTGGGACTTGTCGATATCCCGCAGCAGATCGGCGCCCAAGCTCAGCGCTATTTCGGCTGCGTCGCGAGGCGGAGTGACCAGCGGGTCGATATGTCGGACTCTGGTCGGAATCCAGGTATAGCCGTACGCCGGCCTCACCATGAGATCGAAGGCGGGCGGATGGCAGCGTAACGTGATCTCGACGAGGCCTTTGCGCGCGGTCGAACCGGTACCGCGCTCGTAGCCTTCATCCGTCAAGACGCCAAAGAAGTTGTGTGTGCGAGGGGAGTTTTGCATCGTACAGGTTTGACCCGGTAGGCGCCCCAGTGTGACACCCGTCACGCAAACATTTTCCTCTAGGGTAGCTGAGCGTCACCGGGCGGACGTTGTCAGGCTTCTCTGTTCGTGAGAGCCAGGGCGGCCACTCAAATCTTGCCTTCAGCTACCGCATCGTCGCAAAGCCGTTCGGTTCGAGCGAGCCGCGGCTGCCGATGGTTGAAATGAAGACGATGGGACAAAACGCCCGCACGCCGCATTCCTTATCGCCTCGCTTGGCCCCACGCTGATACAAGCTCTCAGGCTACATTAGACAATCGACCTCTGCCGACGGGACCGGAAAAGCGTAACGTCGGCAGAACTCAAGGCTAGTCTCAACAGAGCCGAGAACAGCCATGCCGCTTCAAAATCGCGTGACACCCTTTGGCGACATCGTCGCGCTGGCAGGTCGCGGCCTTATGATGGGCAACCGCGGCATCTTACACGATGAGGGCCGTCGAATCGTCCGCTGCTGGCAGGTCCGGCGGTGGATCGCCTGCCGCACGGAGTTCCGTGGCCGACACCGGACGATCATGCTGCCGCGCTCGTACACCGAATTGTTTTTCCTCGATGAAGCGACTGCGCTCAGCGCGGGCCATCGTCCATGCGCCGAATGTCGCCACGTCGATTATCAGCGCTTCCTAACATCGTGGCGAAGTCGTTTCGGCAAACCGGTCAGCGCGGACATCATCGACGCGAGGCTGGAGCGCGATCGGGTCGCCGGCCGCAAGAAGCGGACCTACCCCGATAATCTAGCCGCTCTGCCGGACGGCACGTATGTTGCATTGGACGGAACCGCTTGGCTGGTATGGGGAAGCGAATTGCTCGCCTGGACCGATCGCGGCTACACTCACCGACGTCGGAGATCGGCGCGACGTGACGTCGAAGTACTGACGCCCCGTTCGACCGTGGCCGTTCTTGCCGACGGGTATCGACCGGCCGTCCACCCAACCGCCGCTATCTAATGTACCACGCCGCCTACTTAAAGTAGTGCGCCGCTTTAGTGGCGGCCCCGTCGTCAACGCGCGGCCGAATCTCCGTTTCGAACTTACGCCATTTTCGCATCCAGCGTGACCGTCGGGGTTTCGGTTCCGCTCCATCGAAACCGGTAGGTTTCCCGCTTGCGCACGTGGCCGACCGCGTGGGGCCAAAAACACACGATGCACGTGCCGTCGGGAACTTGGCGAACGCTCGGGTACACGATTCCGACGGACTGCACCTGAAGCAGTCGGGCCGCCAGCGTCTGCGATGCCACGTAGCTTTGCGGGTCAAGGCACGTAGCGAACTTCGGGTCATCGCGCAAGTCGTGATATTCGCCGGCGAGGTCGGAAAGGTAAACGTCGTAGGTGACGTCATCGACTAGGCGCTTGATCTCGATGAGCTGGACCGTCTTGTGGAAGGCCACTTCGGCCTGAGCCGTCGCGAGGTCGAACGACGCATACCACGCCCCGCGGTCCGGACCGTTGAATCGGGAACCGAGCGGGTTGGCATGCGTAAACGCCGCGTTGATGATGGCGGAATGAGCAACGCCACTGACAAGTTCCGCTCTGTCGATACCGGGCAGCAGGCCGCTTGCGGCAAGCAGGCGATCGTTGGTGATGCTGTCGAGATCTTGGATCTCCTGGAGTTGAGCAGGGTCATCGGCGATTCTGGCGAGCACGCTTTCGTCGCCGTATTTCGAAGGAATCATGCGAAGGGTGTCAGGTTGCCGAATGGACGATATGTCGGGTAGGGCCGCGTTCATCTCCCCCCGCCACGTCGTGCGTCGAGCAGGCGACGTACGGTCTGCATCGCCGGCAAGCCGCCGCGTACCATGTATTCGACGGGAGTCTTTCCGGCAAAGATGGGGTTGTTGTTCGGCAGGCACAACCACTCGTCCGCGAGCGATTCTGAATGGAGGATGTGCAGCGCCTTGAAGATGCCGATCATGAACGAGATGCGCTGCAACGTGTCCATGTCCAGGACCCTGCGATCGGGATTCTTCTTCATCGCGTAATACGGACCGTTGGAGACGCCGCCGAGGAGTTGTCGTGCGTCCTCATTTCGTACGTGCGAGCGTTGTACTATATTGAAGAAGGCTTTGAGGCCGGGACCACTTAGGCGTTTACGCTCAAGCGAGGAATTCAAGTTGACCGCGATTGTCGGCGGCTTGTAGGCCGTATCCGGGTAGGTAAAGACCGCCATTAAAACTTCTCCGTTTTAGGACAGTATACTCTCCTAATCAGGATAATGCAAGTCTAATGTATCGCCGCCGCTTAGTTGCGGCCCCGTCAACGCGCGACCGGAGCGTCACTCCTGGGCGATCGACGCCAGCATCGTCAGGTAGAACGAGTGGAAGCCTTCCCGCTCGTAAAACCGCCGTGCGCCTTCGTTAGTGTGAAGGAGCGCGACGGATAAGGTCGTGGCGCCTCGCTCGCGGGCTTCCCGGCGCGCAGCCGCCATCAGCAACTTGCCGACGCCGTGATCGCGCGCAGCCGGCAATATCGACAGCGTCTCGACTTCTGCGATCCGGTCGCCGATCGCCCACGACGGCGGCCCGGGCATCATGTGCAGCATCAAATATCCGACCGGGGCGTCCTCTTCTGCGAACAGGATCGTCGCGCTGGAGTCGGACAGCCACTCCGTGTATTCGGCCCGGCGCCTGCGCCAAGATTCTTCCGCGGAGCGCACCGGCACAAGCGTCGCAGCGATGTCTGCGTGATGGTCGCGCAGCGCGCGCCACAACGGCTCAACGTCGTCGAGCCGCTCGAGTCCCGCCCGAACGATTCGTATTTTACTTGCGTCGGCCACTGCGGCGACGTTCATCGGCGCGCCGAGCTAACCTTGAACGGATCTTTCCCTCACAGCACGAGTGCTCCACGGCCAAAATGAGTCGGTCCCGGGCACGCCAAACGTTTCTTTACGAGCGCCCGTTACGTAGCCGAAAGGACCCCACATGAACAAGCTTACTCTCATCGCGCTGGCTTCTTGCCTTAGTTGCGCTTCGGGCGGATCGCTTGCGGCGGCCGACACGGTCGCCATTCAGCCGCCCTCCATATCGGTGACGGCCACGGGGAGCGTGAGCTACGTTCCGAACATCGCCCGGCTTTCGCTCGGCGTGCGCGTCGAGTCATCGAGCGCGGGATCAGCCGCAGCGGCCGTCAACGCGCGCGCGCAAGCCGTCGTCAACGCGTTGCGCAACGGCGGCATCGCCGCTCGAGATATGAAAACGTCCGGCTACACGCTTGAATATCAGCAGCCGCCATCGCCGCAAGCGCAGCCGCTCATGCAGCCCGGTTCGGACGGGGCCGTGCAGTCCTCAGCAGCGACACAAGCTCAAAGCCGGCCCGTCATGTCAACCGCCCCGACGCGCGGCTTTCCGAACGAGCATCGTTTGGTACTCGCCGGGTCCTACGTGGCGACCGAGACGATCGACGTGAAGGCCCCCGTGTCGCGCGCCGGAGCTGCCATCGACACCGGCATCAACGCCGGCGCCAATCAGACCTACGGTCTGTCTTACGACACGTCGGCGCGCGACGCACTCTATCGCGATGCGTTGACGGCGGCGGTTCGGGCGGCTCGCTCCCAGGCCGCCGACATCGCCCGAGCAGCCGGAGTTTCCATCGCATCGCTGCAATCGGTCTCGACGTCCCAAGGCGGCTTTAACCCCGAACCTCAAGTGTTCATGGCCCGCGCGAGCACGGCACCGCCGGTCCTGGCCGGCACCGACACGATCACGGCCACCGTGCAGGTCACGTATCGCGTCCACTAATCACAGCCGCTAGCCTAACTCGTCGTCGCGACTTCGCCATCTCGGTCGCGGCGCTGCTCACAAGGGTGGCCTCAGAGCCGCGCTCGAATGACGCAACGACATGCCCGCTCACCAACAGTCGTTGGAAGACGCCACCTTAGTCAGCCGGGAGTTCATCGCTCCCGGTTTTTGGCATTTGGGTTTGCGCAGCCCCCACATCGCTGGCCGCGCCGGCGCCGCCCAATACGTCGCCGTCGATATTCCAGGCGATTTCGCGGTGCGGTTACCGCTCGGCATTTGGACTGCCGACGGCGACACGCTGAGCCTGCTCTTCCGCGAGTGGGGAACGCGCACCGAGCGGTTGGCGCGTCTGCCGGTCGGCACTACTCTGTCGCTGCTGGGGCCGCTCGGCAATCGCTTTACCACGCCAACGTCGGCAAAGGGCGCCACCATCGTCGCGGGCGGTCTGGGCATCGTGCCATTTTGGCTGCTTGCCAAGGAGTACCAGCGCGCCGGCATCGCGCTGGAAGTCATCGTCGGTGCGCGTTCCAAGGATCTGCTGGTCGGCGTGGACACGTTGCGAGAGCTGGGGATCACCATCGCGACGTGCACCGACGACGGCAGCGACGGCACGCAGGGCAACGTGATCGACCTGCTGCGCGCGCGGCCCAAACCCGACCTGATTTACGGCTGCGGGCCTCCGGCGATGCTGCGCGCGTTGTGCTCGTTCGCGAACGAGCGCCACGTGCCGTGTCAGATCTCCATGGAGGAGACCTTCGGCTGCTCGCTTGGCACCTGCTGGGGCTGCGTCGTTCCGGTGCGCCGCGGCTGCGACCAGGCCACCGGGTATCCGCGGGCGCCGGCCGATTCGCGAGCCTACGATCTGGCCCGTGTCTGCATCGATGGCACGGTATTTCAAGCCGCGGATGTGCTGTGGCAACGCTGAACGGCTCGGCGCAGCCCCGCATCGACACGCGGGTGCGCATCGGCAGCGCGCGATTGAAAAACCCGCTCGTCGCCGCCAGCGGCTGCTACAACCGCGGTGCGGAATTCGCGCGCGTCGTCGACCCGGCGGCATACGGGGCGATCGTCCTCAAGAGCATCACTGCCCAACCGCGCTTGGGCAACGCGATGCCGCGCGTCGCGCCCACTCCCGCCGGCATGCTCAACGCCATCGGGTTGCAAGGACCTGGCATCGAGTATTTCCTGACCCACGAAGCGCCGGCCTTAGCCTCGGCGCCGACCGCCATCATCGCCAGCGTAGCCGGTTTCTCGGTTGCCGAATTCGCCGCCGTCGCCGCACGCATGGATGGTTTGCCCAACGTCGTGGCGATCGAGCTCGACGTCTCTTGTCCCAACGTCGACCGCGAGGGCGAATGTTTTGCCGCCGATCCGGATAGCACAGCCGCCGTCGTCGCGGCTGTGAAAGAGCGCGTCAGCCTGCCGGTCATCGCCAAGCTGACTCCCAACGTCGCCGACATCAAGCCGATCGCGCTCGCGGCGCAAAGCGCCGGAGCGGATGCCGTCTCGCTGATCAACGCCGTACGCGGCATGGCCGTCGACGTCACGGCGGCGCGCCCCGTCCTTGCCAACGTGAGCGGTGGCCTAAGCGGTCCGGCGATCCGTCCGATCGCCGTGAACGCGGTGTGGGAAGCCGCCAAAGTCCTGAGGATACCGATCATCGGCATGGGCGGGATCGAGACGGGGCGCGACGCGCTGGAATTCCTCATGGCCGGCGCGACCGCCGTCGCCATCGGGACGGCGAATTTTCGCGACCCGCTCGTTCCGCTGCGCGTGCTGCGCGACATCGAAAAGGAAGCCGAGCGGCGCAAGCTCTCGACCGTTGCCGCCCTGACGGGGCTGGCCCATCCGTCGTTTGCCACCAAAACGGGAACGCGATGAACCGATGACGCAGCTCATCATCGCCCTGGACGAGCCGGACTTCCGGCGCGCCTTGGATCTCGTGTCAGCGACCGAGTCGATAGTCTCATGGTATAAAGTCGGATACCAGGCCTACTACGGCTACGGCCCGCGCATCATCGACGCTTTGCGCCACCGCAACAAGTCGATATTCTTAGACCTAAAGCTGCACGATATTCCACGCACGGTGGGCGCCGCGGTCGCCAGCGTCGCGCATTTCGACATTTCTCTGCTTACCTTACATGCGGCAGGCGGCGCGCGCATGTTGGAGGCCGCCGTTGCGGCGCGGGACGAGGTGGAGAGCGCTCACCAGCAGGCGACTCACGCGGCTTTTCGGCCGTCCGGTAGCTCGGCGCCGCCGCCGCTGCGCCTGCTCGCGGTCACCGTGTTGACCAGCATGGACGCCGACGATCTGCAGGCGACCGGCATCGATCGCGCGCCATCCGAAGTCGCGGCGGCCCGCGCCGCACTGGCGGCGCGCGCGGGCATGGACGGCGTGGTCTGCGCCGTGCCGGACGCGCCGCTGATCCGCGCCGTGGTTCCCACCGACTTCTTGCTGCTTTGTCCGGGCATCCGCGGCGCGACGGCAGCGCCGGACGATCAGCGCCGCGTCGCGACCGCTGCCGAAGCAGTGAAGGCGGGGGCGAATTTCATCGTCGCCGGCCGCGCCGTCAGCGAATCACCCGATGCCGAGGTTGCGACGCGTGAGATTCTGAAGGAAGTCGAAGACGCAGGCGGCGGCGCAGCAAGTTCCGTCCACCCATGACCGCGCCCGAACTGCTTGCCATCCTGGAACGCTCCGGCGCGATGCTGCAGGGACATTTTCTTCTGTCGTCGGGCCGCCACAGCGATCGCTTCATTCAGAAGTTCCGCATTTTCGAAGACCCGGCCGTCGCGGAGAAAGTATGCGGCGCGCTGGCCGCCGAAGTGCAGGCCGCCGCTCCGCAGGTGATCGTCAGCGCGGCCGTCGGCGGCGTCATCCCCGGCTACATCGTCGCAAAGGCGTTGGGCATCCGTAACATGTTCGTCGAAAAAATGGAGGGCCGGCCCGTCTTGCGCCGCGGATTCCAGCTGGCTCGCGGCGAGCGCGTCGTTATCGTCGAAGACGTCATGACGACCGGCCGGTCGGCGCAGGAAGTCGCGGCGGTCGTCCGCTCGCTGAACGCGGACGTCGTCGCGATCGGGGCGATCGTCAAACGCGGGCCCGTCGAATCTTCGCCTCCCGTCACAGCATTGCTCGATCTGCCGCTCAGCGACTACGCGCCGGACGCCTGCCCGTTATGCAGCGCCGGCGTCGCGCTGCAGGACCCCGGCAGCCGTCGCGTCGGAGCATGAAACGCAAAGCAGCCGTGTCGACGAGCACGCCGACGTTTACGATCGTCCCCGACGGACCGTTCTCACTTTCGGCGTCGGCCGCTTTCGGGTTTGGCCCGCAGACGGCGCGTCCCAAACCGCAAGCCGATACGATGGCATTGGCGTTTGTGACCGACTCTTTCGAATCGCAAGCCGGAGTGTTCTTGCGCCAAGACGGCGGCGGGAAGGTGCACGGCGAGATCTTCGGCGACGCCGATCCTCGGCGCGTGAAGAAACAAGTCGCCAGAGTCCTGTCGCTGGATCAATCCGGCACAGCCTGGCTAAAAATCGGCAAGCGCGACCGAATCCTCGGTGGGCTGCAAAAAGACTCGCCCGGCCTGCGGCCCGTCTTGTTCTACTCTCCATACGAGGCCGCGGCCTGGAGCGTTTTGAGTCACCGCCGACACCGGACGCAGGCAGCGCTCTTGAGACAGCGTCTGTCGGGCGCCCATGGCGCGCTTTTCTCGTTGCCGGACGGACCGCTGGAAGCCTTTCCTACGCCACATGCGCTGTTGCAAATCGAAGCCTTTCCCGGCATCGAACCGCAACGCATGGAACGCCTGCACGGCATAGCGCGCTCGGCGCTGGACGGTCGGCTCGACCCGCGACGCCTGCTCGCGATCGAGCCCGCGGCCGCGCTGGAAGATTTGCAGCAGCTGCCCGGCATCGGGCCGTTTTACGCCGCTCTCATTTTGTTGCGCTCCAGCGGCGCGACGGATATCTTGACGCTGCGCGAACCGCATATGCCCGCGTACATGGCGCACTTCTACAAACTCAAAAAAGATGGCGACATCGAGGACCAAATCGCGCGCATCGCGCAGTCCTGGCGGCCTTTTCGAACGTGGGCAACGGTGTTGATCCGGGTAGCGGGCGATCGAGCCGGCCTGTCTTTGACGAGGCGCCGCTAGGCGACCGCGCAAGAAAGCACGCCTTGATGCCGATATTCCAAGCAATGTTCGCAACATCGATAAGAAACGCCGTCAAGCACCTTCCCGGGGCGGTCTGGTGCGCCCGCCGTCTGCGGTCCTTTGAAGCCTGGTCGCCCTCTGGCGCCGGAGGGAGCCGCGGGCATCGCGGCTTTGGGTCATCGCGCTTACGTGGGCGGACACTGGGATGAGATCGGCAAGCTGCAGTTCGATTTTCTGGTGCGCGAGGGGTTGAAACCGCATCACTACTTGCTGGACATCGCCTGCGGCAGCTTGCGCGCCGGTTCGCATTTTGTGCCTTATTTAGACGCCGCCCACTATTTAGGAATCGAAAAGGAAAGCGATTTGGTCCGGGCCGGCTTGGAAAAAGAATTAGACCAAGAGACGATCGAGCGCAAGCAGCCGCAGTTCGTCATCTCGAGCAGCTTTGAATTTTCCAAATTCAGCGAGCGCGCTGATTTCGTACTGGCTCAGTCGCTGTTCACGCATCTGCCCCCGGCCATGATCGAGGACTGCTTTGCCAAGCTGCGCCGCTTCATGCGCGAAGACGGCGCGTTTTACGCGACGTTCAATGAAGTGCAGACCGAAGTGAGCAACCCGGATACGCCGCACGATCACGGCATCTTCTGGTATACGCGCGACCGGATGAGCCGCTTCGGAACGGACAACGGCTGGAAATCCGAGTACATCGGCGATTGGGGCCATCCCCGCCATCAGAAAATGATGCAATACCGCCCTGCGTGACCTTTGTGTCCTGGCGCAGCCGTCTCAGCCGGCGCCTACGACGTAAGACCAGCCCACAAGAGGATATCCGTGCGGTTTTGCTGACATACAGTCGGAGCCTATACCGCAGCGTTAACGAGCATGCGGTCGGCGGCGGCGAATCAACGGCCGCCATTTGCTTATCTTTGCCGGACGTTATAGCCTAATTCCGCCGGCGAAGCGGGGGATGCACTTTCTTGGGGTGAGTCGTCGACGTTCGTATCGTCGGCGTAGCGCAACTTTCCGGCGCGAACCCGTCAGCTAACCTCGTCGGCTTGTGGAAAGTTTTCTGTGAAACTCATTATCCCGCGGACAATGTAGCCGCGGACCTTTAGTCCGGTCGGGGCCCCAATGTAGCGCCGCGGCTTCAGTCCCGTAAACCAATGTAGCGCCGCGGCTTCAGTCGCGGCCACAATGTAGCCAAGGACCTTTAGGTCCGTCCGGGCCTGTGCGAGCGATTCTCGCAACCATACATTTAATTGGCGTTGCCACTACCCTTTACCGGTACTTGCCAGACAGCCGGTAAGCGGTACCATTTCATACCTCACTACGTCAACATAAGGATTCTGGGCCGAATGAAATTACCGAAGTCGATCTTGATCGTTGTCGCCGCGGCGGCGTGCGGTGCTGGGGCCCTGACCGTCGGCGGATGCGGCGGCGGCGGCACGAACAGCGCCTTGAGCGGCACCCCGCCGAAGGTGCGCATCACTCAACCGTCGCCCAACCCGACTGGGTCCTCGACGCCCTTGATGCTGCCGAGCGCCACGCCATCTTCAAGCGGCTCTCCGGATCCGACCTCTCCTCCGACAACAGATCCGTCCGCAGCGCCCACGCCGACTCCCACATCGGTTCCGACGCCGATGCCGACCGCCACACCGACTTCGACTCCGGCGCCTAGCCCCACGCCTTCGCCTCATGGTCCGCCCACCGCTCCTCCGCCTGGGCCGCCGCCGACTCCCACCCCGCCGCCGATGGGCGGTCTGCCGGCCGCCGATCACATCACGGTTTTGATCATGGAGAACCAAAACTATTTGGCCGTCGCCAACGCGGGATCGTCTTACGTCGTGAGCGCCCTCAAGCCGATGTCGGCCTGGTTCGATCAAGCTTACGCCGTCGCGCACAAGAGCCAACCGGATTACTTCGCGCTATTTGCGGGCACGACGGAAGGTCTATCGGGCGGTGGCCAAGCGACCGACGCCTGCCGGCCGCCCGGCGCGCCGTATCAGGGCGATATCGCCGCCACCGCGATTGCCAGCGGGCTGACGTTCGCCGCATACGTGGAAGACAAGATACCCGGCAACGCCTGTGACTATCCCAAGAACGACCCTGCCGGCACGCCGTATCAGGTCAATCGTCATACCCCCTGGGTCAATTTCTCCGACGTACCCGCGTCGGCTATCCATGAGTGGCCGATCCAAACGGTCCCCGACCTGAGCGCGAACATCACGTTCCTGATCCCGAACCAAATGGATAACTCGCACGATAGCTCGCTCGCGTTCGGGGATAGTTACCTCGCGGCGGTCGTGCCCGGCATCGTGGCCTACGACGCGTCTCACAACGGTTTGCT